>NZ_QQAT01000011.1:0-106821 GCF_003350365.1 Rhodococcus sp. AG1013 | reverse complement strand
GCACGCCCGGGCGCGGCAGGTGCCGGCATGATGCCCGGCGCCGGGGCGCGCGGCCGCGGTGACGACGAATCCGAGCACAAGACGCCCGGCTACCTGGTGAACGTCGACAACGGCAGCGAACTGATCGGTAGTCTCCCGCTCGCTGCTCCTCCGGTCATCGGGGCGACGGATCGCTGACGAGTGAGCTGTCGGCGCATCCACAGCTCGCTACCTGACGGACTGCGGTGTGGGGGACGAAGAATGTCAGCTTTGTTACGCTCCCCGGCGGGGAGCGCAGATCGACCTTTTTGGGGGGCGCATGTCGCTGATCGTGGATCCGGAGATGTTGCGGCAGTTCAGTTCCGCAGTGGCCGGAACTTCCGAGTCGTTGGCAGGGCTGGACGTGAGTTCACCGTTTGTAGACTGCCAGGAGGCCTTGCCGGGCACTGAAATTTCGACCGTTTCGGTCCGAGGGTGCGATGCAGTCGCTGCGGCACTCAGAAATGTGTGCGTCAGGCTGGGAGTCATCTCGCAAATCTCCACCGGGACTGCAAACAACTACGAAGTCTCCGAAGCGGATTTCAGTGAGATGCTGAATGCGATGGATGTACATCCGTGATTCTCACCGTTTCACAGGTCACTTCGTGGAAACCGCACGCTCTTGGATCCGCTGCCGATGCGATCGATTCGATCGCGACGGCATTGGCCGAGCAGTTGGATGACGTCGTCGCGGCGCAATCGAATCTGTCCGAAACGTGGCGCGGATCAGCGGCGGACGCGGCGACTGCGAGGATCACGCGGGAGCGATCGCTCGCTGTCGCGATATCGGATGCGATCGCTTCCATCGCGTACGAGCTCCGGAACAGCGCATCCGCGACGGAATCGGCCCGCGAGCACGTGCTGTCTGTGGTGACGGATGCGCGAACCCAGGGATACGCCGTCGACGACAGCGGAACCGTCGACCCCAGCGGGCTGCTCGGTTGGCTCCCGCTCGCGCCGCCCGAGACCAGAGACTACGCACGGATTCAGATTGAGAGGGACGCAGCAGAACTCACCCTGTCCGTTCTGGCGGCGCTGCGGGACGCAGCATCGGTTGCCGACGAGATGCAGCGACGGCTGCGGGCCGCAATCGAGAATTTGGAAGTCAAAGGTGCCGAAGCGGCCTCGGGTGCCGTTGTCAGGTCCGAGGACGGGGGGTTCTCGTGGAAACCGGATGTACCTGCGACAACGGCAGCAGCGTCGATCGGTCTGGTCGCGGATGCCACGAAGGAAGGCCTAGTCAGTGTGGCTAAGACGTCCGGCGACGATGTGGCCCGCATGATTGGCCGAGGGTTCGGTCCGTTCGGTGCCGCCATTGGCGTGGTGCCGGCGATTGCCAACGACATCAACGGCGGCATGGATCCGACGAAGGCGGTGGTCACAGAAGGCGGAGGAGTGCTTGCAGGCATAGGCAGTGCGGCCGCCGCGGGTGCGGCGATCGGGACAGTCTTTCCAGGGGCCGGTACCGCGGTCGGACTCGTCGTGGGAGCTGCCGCTGGTGTCATCGGGGGATATGCGGGATCCAAAGTTCTGCAGTACTTCTGGGATTGACAGCCACACCACACGTGAGTTTGCCAAGCGGCAGAAGGGGAGTGCAGGGTGGATTCGGCAGAATCGGAAAGTACCTTTGATATGAGTCGGTCAGGCGATTCCGCGCCATGGCCGCAGCGCCTGAACCGCGCTTGGCTGGCGTGTGCGATCTTCATGGGATTGCTATCGGCGCTGGGAGTGGGGGTGACAGCGAAGGCTCTCATCATGGGCGACTGGTGGGCTGCAGCAGGTGCTCTGGGCGCCTGCGTACTGCTCGGTGGCCTGGGATGGATCGGGCTCGGTATGGGAGGTATACAAGCCATCGGGCTGTCACGTCGGATCACGGATTGCGATGACCTGCACGGGCAGGGGACTCGGATTCCGACTAGATGCGCTGGCGCTCTGACCTTCGCAGTGGCACTTGGAGGCGCAGGCGTGTACGGAATTGTCGCGTCGGGCAGTTACTTCTTGGGCTCGGCTTCGTCGCTGCTACCGGAAGGCCGTGGGACGGATGGCAATGCGACACTGTTAGGAATCCTCGGTCTCGTTGCGCTGCTGGCTGCGTTGTGTGTAATTGTTTTCCGACCGCGTGGTGAGGTGCGGATCTACTCCTCGGGTGTCAGCCGCGTTGAACGCCGACCCTTCTCGTTGCGTGCTGGAACCGTCGATACGTATCGTGACTGGGGCGACATCGAGACGGTGATTGCAGACGAAATGGTGATTCACAGCGGCGGAGTCGACGTCCGCCATCCCATGATCAAGCTCCGTACAGTCGATCCGATCGAACCGAAAGCGCGTACGAAGTTCGATTCCGATCGCGAATTGACGATCCTAGCGAAGATGTATGTAGCAGAACCGAACATGCTTTTCGAACTGCTCCACCGCATGAGCGAGACTCCGGCCGCTCGGTCGATCGTCGGAACCCCGGCCGCACGCGAGGCCCTGAGACCGCCGCGGTTGAGGGCGCGTCTCGGGATCGATCGGAGTGAGAGCGCAGGCAACCGCACGAATCGCCTTGTCCCATGAGGACTCTTGATGGCATAGCTGAACCGGCGCCACAAACGGTTGCCGGTCGTCTGGAAACACTTGGTGTCAGCGTTGCCATGAGTGCTCCCGACCGGCCGCTTCCAGTCACGATAGACGTTCCCCTACTGCCCGGGTGGAGCGAGACGTCGTCGATGGACTTCCCAGGCGCCCGGGTGCTGGTGAATTTGCCCGCAGCAGAACAGGGGTTCACGCCCAATGCCGTGCTACTGCACGGCAGACTGACCGGGCGCGTGGACAGTGATTGGCTCTTGAAGGGAGCGTTCGAGGATTCGCGCCGCCTCCCATGCTGGGCGGAACGTGAGACGAGCACACTCGACTTTCTTGGATGCCGGTCAGCGTTTGTGTGCGGAACCTATGCCGTTGATTCATGGGTATTGCAGGCGACCACGCGCTACCTTGTGGTCGACGACGAATCCGGGCAGTATCTCACCCAACTGACCCTGACGAGGTTGTCGTCACAGGTAGGTGATCTGGATACCGATGTCACCGTGATCAATCTGGGTCTCCAGGTCCTCCGACACTGAGGTCGCGCACGCTTTCACCGGCCCCACCCGGAGCACCTCGTCGAATCGCCTCCGCACCTCGGCGATGTGCTTGTCGACGGCCTTGACCTTCCAACCGTTGGTGTCGATGGATTCCAACACGTCGACGTAGACAGAACACGGGGGCGACCCCGCGACAGCCGGTGCCCAGCCCGCCGCGAACGACCAGTTCGCGCCGAACCCCAATCGGACCGACGCCGTAACCAGGCCCCGCCTTCGCCTGGACTGCGCCTGCGGCGGTGACAGCACCCGACTCGGCTACGGATCCGGTGGAATCCTGAGCGGCGGAATCGGTTCCGGATCGGGATCCGGTTCCGCAGGCGGAACGACCGCGACCGCGGCCACGACATCGGGCTCGGGCGCGGCGGGGGCCCGACCGGGCGCGGCAGGTGCCGGCATGATGCCCGGCGCCGGGGCGCGCGGCCGCGGTGACGACGAATCCGAGCACAAGACGCCCGGCTACCTGGTGAACGTCGACAACGGCAGCGAACTGATCGGCAAGCTTCCACTGGCCGCCCCGCCCGTGATCGGGAGCTGAGGCGGCCAGTGCATATCTTCTGAATGGAGGCGGCCGGATCGGCGACACGACGAGCAGTCGTCGTCCACCCGGCCGCCTTCATCCCGGGGCGCTCGCTAGGTGCCGATCAGTTGCTTGGCGGCCGACACCGCGGCCGGACCGTCCAGCGACGGCATGTCGTCCCACTGCCCGCCGGTGATCGTCACCTTGACATCGGGTGTTGCGACCGTGGTGACGATCACCCCGGCGACCGCCGTCGTCACCGGGAGGGTGTAAGCGACGCCACCGGCCTTCGCGAGCTCGGCGTCCGGGAGGACGACGAGCTGGCCGGCCTCGAGGTCCTGCACCGTCGGAACCTCGCCGGTCCCCGGCTCGATGAGAACCTCGACGCCACGGATCTCGCTCAGAGACGTGGCGCCGTCCGGGGTCTCCCAGTTGCAGATCGCGCCGTACTCGTCGACCGCATTGGACGAGCTCTCCTGCAGCCCTGCAATGTACTGCGCCACCGCAGGCGAGACGTCGTCGCAGCTCGTGAACCGCGCCAACACCTCCGCGCCCGCGGCGCTCGCCGCACCCTCGTCGGCGACCGCGACCTCGTCGGGCACGACCTCCGGGGCGGCCGGATCGGCGTCGTCGGAACCGCAGGCGCTGACCGCCGCAGCAAGAAGCAGTACCACAGGAACAAACCGGGCGTTTCGGATCATATGGGGCACTGTACCGACCCGAGGGTCCCGCAATAGGAGAGACACCCTAGGCCTTCACCGGCCCCGCCCGGAGTACCTCGTCGAACCGCGCCCGCACCTCGGCGATGTGCTGGTCGAGGTCGTCGACGTTCCAGTCCTTGGTCTCGATGGGGTCGAGGACGTCGACGTAGACCGTGCCCGGGTGAGCGACGAACGAGTTGCGCCACATCAGGTCCCCGGCATTGTGGATGACGATCGGCACGATCGGGACCTGCGCCTGCATCGCCATGTGGAAGCCGCCCTTCTTGAATCGGCCCAGTCTCGGCGTGGGGGAGCGGGTGCCCTCCGGGGCGATCGCGATCGACGTGCCGTCCTTCAGTTTGTCCACCGCCGGCCCGAGTGCCGCGCGGGCCTGTTTGCTGTCCGTCCGATCCACGTACGCGACATCCAGTAGCGTGCCGATCGCCGCGAACCGCAGATCGTGCGCCGCCTCCTTCTTCGCCACGCCCGTCGCGTCCCGCTGGACCACCTTGCCCACCAGCAGCAGGTCGAGCGAACTCTGGTGATTGAACATGAACACCGCCGGCCGGTCCTTCCACGCATTGTCCTCGCCGGTGATCTTCACGTCGATCCCGCAGATCGTCAGCGCCAGATCCGGCCCCACCGTGCCCACGACATTGGCGGCGGTGCGACGGCTTCCCGTCAACACCCCGGCCCCGATACCGACCATGGTGGCCGCGCCCAGCGCGCCCAGTGCGGTCGCCGTGCGCAGCGTCGCGATCGGCGTCGCACCCCGCTCCGGCTTGGGCAGGTTCACCGACAGCCACCCCTCGGCGCGTGCGAGGTCCGCGAGCTTGCGGTCCGGGTTGAGCGCCACCGGACGTCCCACCGAATCGAGCATCGGAACATCCTCGGCGCCGTTGGAATACGCGAACGCCTCCAACATCGGCACCGCCACCGAATCGGCGAACTCCCGCAGCGCCTTCGCCTTCGCCGGACCCCAGAGGGCGGGGCCGGTGAGCTTGCCGGTCAGCATGCCGTCGACCACCTCGGGTCGGCTGCACAGCACCTCGTCGATCCCGAGATCCTCCGCCACGTACTGCGCCTGATACGTCGTCGCCGACGTCGCCATCACGATCCGGTGCCCCGCCCGGCGGTGCGCGTCGAGCAGCCGTCGGACATCCGGGTAGATCATCGACGCGATCTCCTGCCGGAACAGCCGCTGACTCCACTCCCGCAGCTCGTCCTCACGCCGACCGGCGAGCCCGGTCACCGCGATCTCCATCAGCCGGCCCACGTCGGCGCCGCGGAACTGCGTGTCGAACGCCGCGCCGGTGGTGCGGAGCAGCTCGGCGATGCTGATGTCGAAGCGGCGCAGCCGATCCCGATACACCACGGTGGCCGAGTAGCCGGTGATGAGGGTGCCGTCCAGGTCGAAGGCCGCGAGCGTCGACGGGCCCTCGGGAGCGGCCGCGATGGCGGCGTACAGATCCCTCAGTCGGTTCATCGGTCCAACTCCGCCCCGGGATCGCCGACGATCTGGGCGGTCGAGTCGGCGCCCTTCACCTGATCGAGTTTCACGTGCGCGAGTGCGCGGATCTCTCGGACCCGGCGCACCAGCGTCCGCACCTCCCGGGCGAACGCCAGCCGGCGCTCGGGTACCTCGGGATCGGCCACCTCGATCAGCTTCCGGTTGCGCGCCAGTTGCAGCGCGGTCGCGAACAGCTCCGACGAGATGGACTCGCTGCTCGCGAGCTGCTGGCGCAACCGCCGCTGCTGGGCCAGTGCGAGACACCCGGCGACGAAGGTCTTCTCGTCGAAGTCCTCGGACACCGGCGCATCCAGCAGATGATCGGCCACCACCTCGTAGGCCTCGAGGAACGGCTGCAGCACCCGGTGCGCCAGATAGGGGCGGACCTCGGAGAGGATGTGCTCCACGTGCTCCGTCTTACTCAGATCGCTCTCCCACGCCGGGTCGATCAGGCTCAGCTCCGCGCGCAACTCCTCCTGGAACGTCTCCTTGTCGCTGAAGAAGAACTCGAACTTGAGCAGATCCCGGATGGCCTTGGCCTCCGCCCAGCCGTCGGCGAGCGGGTCCGCGAACTTCTCGTCCACGGCCGAGACCAGCACCATCTCGGCGATCGCCCGCACCAGCAGGAAGTGAATGGTGTTGTTGCGGTAGAACGCCGCCACCAGTCCCTGGTCCCTGCCCAGGTAGTACACCCGCTCGTTGCCCTCGTCGAACCGCTTGAGCACTCCCGAGTCGAGGTGGGTGAACAGCGCCTTCCGGATCACCTGCGGGTTGGTGAGATCGACGTCGCCGGCGGTGGGGAGCTTGCGGGCGGTCATGTAGTCGACCATCGGGCCGAGGATGAAACCCAGCTCGGGCACCGTCAGCGCCCGGTCCTCGATGCCGAGGAACGCGAGCATCACCAGCGACGACGCCGTGATCGGGGTGACCTCGTTGATGCGGTGGCTCACCTCGATGCCGGTCTTCTGGATCGCCCGCCGCAGATCGTCCTCCTGCGCCAGCGAATCCCGCAGCGACAGGGGCCGTCCCACCGTCACGTGCGCGACGCCGCGGCGCTGCCCCTGCGCCCGGACGTAGCCGACCAGCCAGCGGATACTCTCCTTGCGCTTCTCCGCGCCGTGGGCCTCCGCGGCCATCGCGCTGACCTCGTACAGCTGGTCGTACACCAGCGAGACGGGGACCAGGTAGACGTCCGACGCGTCGCTCGACTGGAACGCCTTCGCGAGGTAGGTCAGCAGCCCGTACCGGGGTGGGCGCAGCTTCCCGGTGCGGGACCGCCCGCCCTCGATGTACCACTCGAGGTTGAACCGCTTGTTCAGCAGGAACCGCATGTACTCGCGCAGCGTCCACTTGTAGATCTCGTCGCCGTCGAACTTGCGGCGGATGAACACCGTGCCCGACCGCTTGCTGATCGGGCCGATCGGCCAGAAGCTGACGTTGAGTCCGCCCATCACGTGGTTGAGCGGCAGATCGTTGGCAAGCAGCGCCGGCCGCAGCACCAGCGGATCCAGGTACGAGCGGTGGCTGGGCAGGAACACCAGCGAATGCTCCCGGTTGAGCTCGCGCAGTTCCTCGAACCGGGTGGTGTCCACGTCCAGGCGATACGCACGGGAGAAGTAGCGGCCCAGCTGATCCCACAGTGCGATCGCCCGACGGCTCTGCGCCGCCACCATCTCGTCGAGGTCGGCGCGGGCCCGACGGTCGACGTCCACCACCGTCAGGTTCAGTCGGGAGGCCAGGTTCTTGATCCCGGCGGTGAACCGGCTGGTGTCGGTGATCTCCTCGACCACGAACCGGGACACCTTGTACTGCGTGCCGAGCAGATTGCGTTCGGCGCGTTCCAGCGCGAGGGCGGCCTGACGACGGATGAAGTCGGGCAGCGATCCGCCGCCGCGCTCGGCCAGCCGGTCCCGCAGCTCGCTCATCGACGCGGCGTCGCCCTCGATGACCCGGCAGCGCGCCGGATCGGAGCGGAGCACCCGGCGCTGCGCGTTGGACCCGAGATGGAGCGGGTCCCTCGCGGACAGTACGTCCCGAAGCCGTTGCGCACGATGGCCGTTGGTGATATCGGGCAGCCACACCACGCGTACCGGTGTCACCATCGGGTCGTCGTCCCGGCGCGTCAGGGCCGACAGTGCCTGATCGGTGTTCGCGAACGTGACCGTCGGCGATCCGGTTTCGGACTCCTGGTGCCCCAGCCAGGTCCGCAGTGCGCGTTCCTCGGTCTCCGTCATCGGCTCGGTGAGATAGATCGTCGGGTGTGTGGACTGTGCGCCGTGTTCGGTCATCCCTCGGCTCCCTTCGCGGCGCCGGCCAGCGCCACCACCTCGTCCAACCCCTCCTGCAGGCACTGCATGAACAGCGCCGGTTCGGTCACCGCGGCGGTGTCGAGGTTGACGCCGATGCAGCAGGTCCCGACGTGGGAGACCATCGTCGCCATCACGGCGCAGCCCGGTGCCGGGCCGAAGGGGAACATCCGCTCGATCCGTGCCCCCGCCAGATACACCGGCACGGGCACCCCCGCGACATTGGACGCCTGCAGATCCAGCCCCTTGGACTGCGACAGGTACCACTCGGCGAGCAGCCGGGTCGGCAGCCGCACCAGCAGCGGCGACGCCGCCTCGACGATGTCGAGGGCCGGTTCCTCCCGCAGCGCCAGCACGATCGCGCGGACCTTGCGGATCCGCAACGCCGGATCCGGTTCGGCGGCCGGCCCCGCGAACCGCACCGCGGCGATCCGGTTGCCGCCGGACGGATCCGACGCGGCCCGCATGTTGATCGGCATGCCCATCGGGATCTTGCCGACGGCCTCGCCGAGCTCCTCGTGGTACCGGCGGAAGCCGCCGAGCAGCGCAGCGATGTAGGCGTCGTTGACCGAACCACCGGCCGCGTGGCCCGCGCCCTTGAGGACCGGCAACTCCACCTCGAGCACCCCGAACCAGCGCCCGAGACCGCGGTTGCGCAGCAGGGGAGAGCCCGTCGCCGGGGGCGGCTGGATGACGCGGCGCAGGGAGTTCGCGTAGTCGAGGACCTCTCCCGCCGCGTCGAACGGCCGGGTCACGGCGGTGATCGCGGCCCGCGCCGAGCCGGAGACCAGGTCGGCGATCCGGCTCGGGGCGCGGCGCACCTCGGTGAGCACCTCGAGCCCCAGCGCGGACAGATCCGACAGGTGCTCGGGCGGCGCGGGCGCGCGGTCCGGCTTGTCGGGCGTCGGTTCGGGGCGGCGGCTGTGCAGCAGCGCCATCATCTGGATGCCGCCCATGCCGTCGGTGATGCTGTGATGCGTCTTGACGACGTAGACGGCGCGGCCGTCACCCAGGCCCTCGATGAGCATCGCCATCCACGGCGGGCGGGCCTTGTCGAACGGTTCGGTGGCGAGGTGCCGGCAGATCCGCAGCGCGTGGTCGAGGTCGGCCGGCTCCGGCAACCGCACCCGGCGCAGGTGGTAGTCGAGGTCGAACTCGGGGTCCACCGACCACACCGGATTGCCGAGGCCGAACGCCGGTTCCACCGCGCGCATCCGGATGCGCGGCACGATGTGCGACGCCCATTCGTGCGCCCGCACCAACCGATCCCAGTCCGGTGCCCGGTCGAGGACGTCGACGGCGACGATGGGGGTGCGCAGTTCGGGGCGCACCTCCTCCATCCGCCACATGCCGGTCTCGAAGTCCGACATGGTCCGGTTCTGCGCCCATCCGACCGCGGAGAGGTCCACATCCACCGCACTCGGTGGGATGAACGGTTGCCCGTCGGCCATACGCACGCTCCTCGAATCCACGATCGGGGGTGTCGCCTCAAGTGTGGCCCCGCGGGAGCGGACGCGTCACGAGATTCGGGCTTCGCCTTTCCGGACACGGCGGACAAGTCGTCTGCCGCGCGATCGGGTGCCACCTCGGTTAACGTCTGAGGGACTTCGATCCTTGCCCCGGCGAAAGGACGCGGTCATTCCCCTCTATCAGTTCCGGTGCGCGCAGTGCGGTCCGTTCGACCGCACCTACTCGATGGCCACCGTCCCCGACAGCTCCGCCTGCCCCGCCTGTGCGTCCGACGCGCGCCGTCAGATCACCGGCCCGCGGCTCGGCCACGGCTCGTCGACGCAGATGCGTCTGCTCGACGCGACCGCCCGGTCCGCGAGCGAGCCCGCGGTGGTCTCGGGCCCGCGCCCCGGAGCCCGCACGGCGGTGCAGAACGTCACCACCAATCCGCTGCACCGAAAGTTGCCCCGCCCCTGAGTCTTTCCCCTCGCGTCGTGAAGGAGATCCGTATGCCCGAGTTGCTGTTCCCGTTGGATTCGCGCAAGAAGTTCACCGAGCAGGAGAAGATCGGCCACAACCGGTGGCACCCCGACATCCCCGCCGCCGTCACGGTGAAGCCGGGCGATTCGTTCCGCGTGCACTGCCGGGAATGGTTCGACGGCGCGATCCGCAACGACGACTCGGCCGACGACATCCTCAATGCCCCGCTGACCACGGTGCACACGCTGTCGGGGCCGTTCGCGGTGGAGGGCGCCAAGCCCGGTGACCTGCTGATCGTCGACATCCTCGACATCGGACCGATCCCGCAGGAGGACTCGGGTCCGCTCGCCGGCCAGGGCTGGGGGTACACCGGCATCTTCCCGCGCGACAACGGCGGCGGCTTCCTGACCGAGCAGTTCCCCGACGCCTACAAGGCGGTGTGGGACTTCTCCGGGCAGACCGCGACGTCCCGGCACGTGCCGCACGTCAAGTTCACCGGCATCGTGCATCCGGGCCTGATGGGCACCGCGCCGTCGCACGAGTTGCTCGGCAGGTGGAACACCCGTGAGGCCGCGCTGATCGCGACCGATCCGGACCGGGTGCCGCCGCTCGCGCTGCCACCGGAACCGCGCGACGCGGTGCTGGGCACCCTCACCGGCGCCGACTTCGACCGCGTCGCCGGCGAGGCCGCCCGCACCGCCCCGCCCCGCGAGAACGGCGGCAACCAGGACATCAAGAACCTCACCAAGGGCAGTCGCGTGTTCTATCCGGTGTTCGTCGACGGCGGCAAGCTGTCGGTGGGGGACCTGCACTTCTCGCAGGGCGACGGCGAGATCACCTTCTGCGGTGCGATCGAGATGGGCGGGTTCATCGATCTGCGCGTCGACCTGATCAAGGGCGGCATGGAGACGTACGGCGTGTCGGAGAACGCGATCTTCATGCCCGGCAACACCGATCCGCAGTATTCGGAGTGGCTGGCGTTCTCGGGCACGTCGGTGACGCTCGACGGCGAGCAGCGGTACCTCGACTCGCACCTCGCCTACCAGCGGGCGTGCCTGCACGCGATCGACTACCTCACCAAGTTCGGTTACAGCCCGGAGCAGGCGTACCTGCTGCTGGGCGCCGCGCCGATCGAGGGCCGCCTGTCCGGCGTCGTCGACATCCCGAACTCGTGCGCCACGGTGTACCTGCCGACCGCGATCTTCGACTTCCCGGTCGCGCCGTCCGCGGACGGTCCCGTGCGGATCGATCCGGGAATGGGCGCGCCGCACTCCGCACGCTAGGCCCCGGCCGGCGGGGGAACCGGCTCGCGTCGTACCTGATGCGGGCCGGTTCCCGCGCGACCGCGAAATGAACTCCTGTACAAGAAAAACAGGACCGTTCGTTCGAACTTAACGCGTATTTTCCCTGGCTGTAGCCTCGAGCGCGAAATTCGGAGACGTTATTCAATCGTTATGATCAAACAGTAACACCCACGTCTTTCGCCGCGTTAGCGTCGTTCTCATCGCACCACGCAATCAAAGCGTTACGCGATATGACCATGAACATCTCCTTGTTTCCGGATCTGTTATTTCCGGTGGTGAGGGCTAGGCCGTCGGGGAGAAAGGGGCGCAGAATTGTGAGCGCTTCGAACTGCATCGAGGACTACGTCGCCGCAATGTTCTCGTACGAGTTCCTCGACGGCGGAGTCGACTACGACGCCCTCGGGCGCATCCACCGCGGTGACGTGAACGACTGGGTCTCGGCCGTGGCCGGCTCCGGGCTGTTCACCAACGACCAGGTGGGCCGCATCGACGCGTCGTGGGACCGCAACCCGAAGGCCCTGCTCACCGCCCTGCTCTCCGAGGCCGACGAGATGACGGTCAAGCGCTGCGAGATCACCTGGTCCGCACTGGACCGGCTGGCCCCGCGCGAGGAGCCCCGCGAACTGGCCGCCGTCGGCGGCTACAGCAACGCGGTGGCCTCCGCATCCACGACGATCGCCTGATCGTCGGTCAACGCCCGATACCGAACCCCGGCACCGCGACAGGCCTCGATCATGCGAGCCGCGTCGTCGCCGGGGTTCTGTGCGTCCGGGGGAGTGTCCGGACCCACGCAGTGCGGCACGATCGAGAAGTCGATCAGGCCCAGCCCGTCCCAGCGCGGCGGCACCCCGCAGGTCGGCGTCACCTCGCCCGGATCGTCCCCGCTGTCCACCCCGACGAGGGACGGTGCCGTGACGCACGCGCCGGCGCTGTAGCCCGCGTAGGCGAGGGCGTCCCGGCGGAGCAGATCCCGCAGGACGTCGTCGGCACCACTTCGTGCCAGCTGCGCACGCAGGACGAACGTGTTGCCGCCGCGCACCCACACCGACCGGAATCCCGAGAGCGTCTCCGCGAGAGCGGCCGGACGGTCGACGTAGTGGCGTAGATCCACCTCCGACGGCAGGAACCCGAGACGGCGCAGCGGCACGACGTCGCTCACCACGGCCGAGTCCCGGGCCCGCGCCGGCCACGCATCCGCGGCATTGGCGATCACCGCGATCGGGCCGGGGCCGCCGACCAGGTCGACGAACCGGTCCACGTGCAGACCGAACCGGTACGACGCCAGGAACAGTCGCACGGTTGCTCAGACGGTGAAGGCGAGGTGGTCGACGATCCGTCGTCCCACCTCGGCGTCGCCGCCGAGCTCGAACTCCGACGTGTGCTCCGCGGCGGTGGTGCGGCCCGTGGCGAGCCGGGTGAACAGCGGCGAACCCATCGCGATCGTCGACGTCGCCGGTGCGGACAGCTGCGGGACCACCGCGGCCCGGCCGTCGACTTCGACGTGAATGGTGCGGGCCAGCGGGCCGGACAGCTCGAATGTGACCCGGGCACCCTCGGGGGCACCGCCCAGCTTGCCGACGATGAACCCCAGCGCGCCCGCGATCTCCGCGAACGCCAGCTCGCCGCGGGTGCCGCCCTCGTCGCCCGCGGGGGCGCCCAGCGCATCGCGGATGTCGTGCTCGTGAATCCAGCAGTCGAACAACCGGATACGCATGAACCGGCCGTACGTGGCCGGACCCGCCGGTGTCATTGCGGGAGCGTCGAAGTCGGCCTGCGTCATGTCGGCGAGTACCTCGCGGCGGCTGGAGGTGATTTCGCGGAACATCGCGAGAGTCTGCGCCCCGGTATGGGCTCGCAGGCCCTCCACCCAGCGCTCGTTGAGCGCACCGATCTCGTTGCGCACGTGGGGAAGTGTGTGCACGTCGATCGCCGTCTCCGGGGGCTTGAGGCCCGACAGCAGCGATTCGGTCCCGATGATGTGCGAGACGATGTCGCGCACCGTCCAACCCGGCAGGGCCGTCGGCGTGGTCCACACATCGCCCTCGACCGTGGACAGCACTTCGTCGAGCACTGCCCACTGCTCGGACAGTGCATCGACCAGCATGCCCTGGGGGAAATCGCTCATGTATCTCGCTCCGTTTCCAGTCCGGAAAGGTCCACGACCTCACCGCGATTGACACTCTGCCAGTCCCGGCCCCGCAGGTACGGGGCCAGTGCCTCACCGATGGCCGCCGCGTCCACCGGCCCCTTCACACGCTGAAGCTCGTAGACGCGGGGGAACTCGAGCATCTCGGTCACCATGTTCCACAGTCGCACGGCGGCCTCGCCCTCGGGCGGATCGACCAGGACGGGCCCGAACAGCGGGGTGCCCAGCACGAACAGCGTCGGGACCCCGAACCCGCCCGCCGCGACCACCCGGTCGTGGTCGGCCCGGACGTCGTCGTGCGTGGTCGGGTCGGCCAGCGCGGCATCGAGCAGGCCGGGGTCGAGTCCGAGTCTGCCGAGCAGATCCCGTGCGACATCCGGGTCGTGCGGTTTTCCGCCGTCGACGTGCAGCAGGTGGCCGGTCGCGGCGTACCAGCGGTCCAGCAGATCCATGCTCTCGCGACGCAGCAGCGCACCGATCCGCATGAGCGACCACCCGTAGGCCCAGTCCCGCTCCCATGGATGCAACTGCTGCTGCTTCTCGTCGTCGCGGCGGTTGATCTCCTCGAGACTGAAGAAGCGCCAGTCGACGTCGATGCCGGTCTCGGCCCGCACGTGCCGGATCCAGCGCGAGGCGTGGAACGCGAACGGGCACATCGGATCGAAGTGGAAGTCCACCGACGTGATCGCCTCGTCGCCGGCGGGCGCGGCAGCATCGGATGTGTCGGTGGTCACCCTGTCACTCTATGACCGATCGGCCTCCCGTGCGACGCCATGACACATCGAAAGAGCGCACCCGGTCGGGATCCGGCGATTCGGGCGAAACCCGTCACGGAAGGGCGCGCGGTGGTGGACGATCGGGCCAGACCGAAGCGAACGACCGTTCACATGAGGAGCTGCCGTGTTCCCGGGAAACTTCGTAGCCGCCACCCCCGACAAGCCCGCGATCATCCGGCCCGCCACCGGTGAGCAGTTGACGTATCGGCAGCTCGACGAGCGGTCCCTGCGCCTGGCCCGGTACCTGCGGGAGGTGGGGATGCGGCCGGGCGATCACCTCGCGATGGTCGCGGGCAACGACCTGCGGATGCTCGAGGTGTACTGGGCCGCGCTGCGATCCGGTCTCTACATCACGGCGGTCAACTGGCACCTCACCGCGGCCGAGACCGCGTACGTGGTCGACGACTGCGGGGCATCGGTTCTCGTCGTGTCCGCTGACGCGGCCGCGGCGCTCCCGGGCGACCCGGCCGATCTTCCCCGGGTCCGCCGCCGTCTCGTTTTCGGTGGCGCGCTCGCCGGCTACGACGACTACGAGCAGGTGCTCGCGGCGCAGACCGTCGAACCGCTCGAGTCGCAGCCGCGCGGCCAGGACATGCTGTATTCGTCGGGCACCACCGGCCGGCCCAAGGGCATCAAGCCCAGACTGCCCGTCGGCGAGGTCCACGAGACGACGGACCCGTACACCGCGGTGTTCGCGCCCATGTACGGATTCGACTCCGACACCGTCTATCTGTGCCCCGCGCCGCTGTATCACGCAGCGCCGCTGCGCTTCTGCGGAACCATCAACTCCGTCGGCGGCACCGTGATCGTGATGGACCGGTTCGAGCCCGCCGAGGCGCTCGACCTGATCCAGACGTACAAGGTCACGCACAGCCAGTGGGTGCCGACCATGTTCGTGCGAATGCTGAAGCTGCCCAAGGAGGTTCGGGACAGATACGACGTCTCCAGCCTGCAGGTCGCCGTCCATGCCGCGGCGCCGTGCCCGCCGGACGTCAAGCGGGCGATGATCGAGTGGTGGGGGCCGGTGATCCAGGAGTACTACGCGTCCACCGAGGGCTCCGGGGTCACCTTCATCGACAGTGCGCAGGCGCTCGCGCATCCGGGCTCGGTCGGCCGGGACGGCGTGCTCGGGATCGTGCACATCTGCGACGAGGACGGGCGCGAGCTGCCGGTGGGGCAGATCGGCACCGTCTACTGGGAGCGCGACGAGCTGCCCTTCGAGTACCACAACGATCCGGCCAAGACGGCGTCGGCGCAGCACCCGGACCATCCGACCTGGACGACGAGCGGCGACATCGGCTACATCGACGACGAGCGATTCCTCTATCTCACCGACCGCGCCGCGTTCACGATCATCTCCGGCGGCGTCAACATCTATCCGCAGGAGATGGAGAACGTGCTGACCCTGCATCCCAAGGTGTACGACGTCGCGGTGATCGGGGTGCCCGACGAGGAGATGGGGGAGCAGGTCAAGGCTGTTGTCCAGCTGGCGGACGGTGTGACGAAGAGCGCCGACCTCGCGCGCGAGCTGCTCGACTACGTCCGCGACCGCGTCGCGCACTACAAGGCGCCGCGCTCGGTCGACTTCGCGGACGACCTACCGCGCACTCCGACAGGCAAGTTGGTCAAGCATCAACTCCGGGCCCGCTATGTGACGTCCCTGAGGAACTGACGCAGTACCGCGGCGTGGCTGTGCTCGACGTCCTTGGTGGCGGTCAGGAGGACGAGTGGACGGTCGTGCGCGAGCTCGAGAACGCGCTCCACGGCGCTGCGGCCGTCGGGCGACTCGAGTTCGGCGAGATAACGGGACCGAAACTCGCCGAACTCGGCGACGTCGTGGCTGTACCACCGGCGCAGCTCGGTGGACGGGGCCAGCTCCTTGGCCCAGTCGTCGTAATGGAACGAATCCTTGCGCAGCCCCCGCGGCCAGAGCCGGTCGACGAAGACACGGAAGCCCGCTTCGGCACCCGGATGGTCGTACACGCGTTCGATCTCCACCGTCTTGACGGGCATCTCTCACCTCCGTGTCTTGGGCCTATTTCGGCGCCAAGTTACGTCCATGTGAATTAGTGAGCTGTATCACAAAATGTGTTCCTTACAGTGGTATACCTCTGTTCGGACTCGATTCAGACGACTCTGACGACTTGCGTGTGTTCCCTTGCTCACGGTAGTTCTGCTTACCATCGTGGACCACTTGCATCGATCGGGTCATCGTCCGTCGATCGCTCGAGAGTTGCCGCCCGTCGTGGCGTGCACACCATCTAACGCAGGAAGTCGAAACATTGGATACATCGAAGAGCGCGGCACAGGTGCGCCCGTCGGTCGGTGTCGTTCGGGAGACGAACGACGACGAGCGGCGGGTGGCGCTGGTGCCGAAGGTTGTGGCGTCGTTGTCCGCCAAGGGCGTCGACGTCGTTGTCGAGTCCGGGGCCGGTCTGGCCGCCCTGATTCCGGACGAGCTGTACGTCGAGGCGGGTGCCACCATCGGTGACGCGTGGTCCGCGGACATCGTGGCGAAGGTGGCCGCGCCGTCGACCGACGAGATCGCCAAGCTGCGCTCGGGCTCGACGCTGATCGGCTTCCTGGCGCCCCGCAACGCGGACAACCGGATCGCGGATCTGAAGGCGGCCGGCGTGCAGGCCTTCGCGGTCGAGGCCATCCCGCGTATCTCGCGTGCCCAGGTGATGGATGCGCTGTCGTCGCAGGCGAACGTGTCCGGCTACAAGGCGGTGCTGGTGGCGGCGTCGGAGTCGACGCGGTACTTCCCGATGCTGACCACCGCCGCGGGCACCGTGAAGCCGGCGACCGTGCTGGTCCTCGGTGTGGGTGTCGCGGGTCTGCAGGCGCTGGCGACGGCGAAGCGTCTCGGCGGCCGCACCACCGGCTACGACGTGCGCCCCGAGGTGGCCGATCAGGTCCGCTCCGTCGGTGCACAGTGGCTCGATCTCGGCATCGATGCCGCCGGCGAGGGTGGCTACGCCCGTCAGCTGACCGAGGCCGAGCAGGCCCAGCAGCAGCAGGCGCTCGAGGACGCGATCAAGGGCTTCGACGTGGTCATCACGACCGCGCTGGTGCCGGGTCGTCCCGCGCCGCGTCTGGTGACGGCCGCAGCGGTGCAGGGCATGAAGCCCGGCTCGGTGATCGTGGACCTCGCCGGTGAGACCGGTGGCAACTGCGAGATCACCGAGCCCGGTCAGACCGTGGTCAAGCACGGTGTGACGATCTGCTCGCCGTTGAATCTGCCGGCGACGATGCCCGAGCACGCCTCCGAGCTGTATTCGAAGAACCTGCAGGCGGTCATCGAGTTGATGCTCGACGAGAACGGTGCCTTCGCGCCGGACTTCGACGACGAGATCCTCGCCGCCGCCTGCGTCACCCGTGAGGAGGCGAACGCCTGATGTACAACGAACTGCTCGCGAACATCGCGATCCTGGTCCTGGCCGGGTTCGTCGGCTTCGCCGTCATCTCCAAGGTGCCGAACACGCTGCACACGCCGCTGATGTCGGGCACCAACGCCATCCACGGCATCGTCGTGCTCGGCGCGCTCGTCGTCCTCGGGCATCTGCCCGGTGACGCGCCCTGGAGCATCAAGATCATTCTGTTCGTCGCGTTGGTGTTCGGCACCTTGAACGTGGTCGGTGGTTTCGTGGTCACCGACCGCATGCTCGCGATGTTCAAGCCCAAGAAGGACGCCCTGAAGGCGGCTGCGAAGAAGGGGGCTGACGCCTGATGGGCTACCTCGTCACGATCCTGTACATCGTCGCGTTCGCGATGTTCATCTACGGTCTGTCGGGCCTGACCGGCCCGAAGACCGCCGTGCGCGGCAACTACATCGCCGCGGTCGGCATGCTCGTCGCCGTCGTCGCGGTCCTGATCGATATCCGCGACACCGACAACTGGGGCCTGATCATCGGCGGCCTGGCCGTCGGCATCATCCTCGGTGTCCCGCCCGCGCTGCGCACCAAGATGACCGCGATGCCGCAACTGGTCGCCCTGTTCAACGGTGTCGGCGGCGGCACCGTCGCGCTCATCGCGTGGGCCGAGTTCCTCAACTCCGACGGCTTCACCGCCGTCGAGGCGGTGCCCTCGGCGCCGTTCATCGTCGGCTCGCTGTTCGCCGCGATCATCGGCTCGGTCTCGTTCTGGGGCTCGCTGGTGGCGTTCGCGAAGCTGCAGGAACTGCTCAACAAGAACCTCGAGAAGAAGGTCGTCGCGTCGGCCAAGCTGTTCCAGCTGGCGAACATCGTCCTCGCGCTCGTCTCGCTCGGTCTCGCGATCTACATCGGCCTGGGCGCCGACGGCGACCCGCAGTCGCCGTGGCTGATCGTCGGCCTGCTCGTCGCCGCCGGTGTCATGGGTCTGTTCGTGGTGCTGCCGATCGGCGGCGCCGACATGCCCGTCGTCATCTCGCTGCTCAATGCCCTCACCGGTCTGTCCGCGGCGGCCGCCGGTCTCGCGCTGAACAATCAGGCGATGATCGTCGCCGGCATGATCGTCGGCGCGTCGGGCTCGATCCTGACCAACCTGATGGCCAAGGCGATGAACCGGTCCATCCCGGCGATCATCTTCGGCTCGTTCGGCGGCGGGGACGCCGGCGGCGCCGCCGGCGCCGCATCGGGTGGCACTGTGAAGGCGACCTCCGCGTCGGATGCGGCGATCCAGATGGCGTACGCCAACCAGGTCATCGTCGTGCCCGGCTACGGTCTCGCGGTCGCGCAGGCCCAGCACGCGGTCAAGGAGATGGCGGCGCTGCTCGAGGACAAGGGCGTCGAGGTCAAGTACGCGATCCACCCGGTCGCCGGCCGCATGCCCGGACACATGAACGTCCTGCTCGCCGAGGCCGACGTCGCGTACGACGCGATGAAGGAAATGGACGACATCAACGGCGAGTTCTCCCGCACCGACGTCACCGTCGTCATCGGCGCCAACGACGTCACCAACCCCGCGGCCCGCGAGGACTCGTCCAGCCCGATCTACGGGATGCCGATCCTCAACGTCGACCAGTCCAAGTCCGTCATCGTCCTCAAGCGGTCCATGTCATCGGGCTACGCCGGTATCGACAACCCGCTGTTCACCGCCGACCAGACCTCCATGCTGTTCGGCGACGCGAAGAAGATGGTCTCCGAGGTCACCGAGGAGCTCAAGGCCCTGTAGCCGCTTCGGGAATCACGGAAGACGGCAGCTGCCGGGTGACTCCCCCTCCGCTCGACAGTCGTAGGGTCCCTTCACACGCTCCCAGCGTGTGAAGGGACCCTTCCGCCGTTTCGGGAGACCGAGTTTCGGAGGGACTTTCACACCTGCACGGGCCGGCTCGTGGGGCGCCGGACGACACCCGCGAAGCACGCCGCCACCAGTACGCAGGCCAGCGGCACCACCATCGCGACGGTGAGCGGCACCAGTTGGGTGACCCACCCGATGGTCGCGGGCCCGGCGAGGAACCCGATGTAGCCCATGCCCACGACGCGCGACATGTTCGCGCCCGCCGAGCCGGTCCCGAGATTGCCCGCGGTCGTGAAGATCTGCGGCACGCACCCGGACAGGCCCAGGCCGAACAGTGCCCACCCGAGCAGCGTCGTCGGCAGCCACGGCGAGACGATCACCAGCGCCATGCCGGCCGCCGCGATGAGCGTGCCGTACCGGACGATCGCGACGGGACCGAGCGCCGCGCTGACACGGTCGGCGGTGAAGCGGCCCAGCGTCATCGTCAGCGAGAACCCTCCGAACGCGAGCGCGGCGACGGCGGCGGTCGTGTCGAGATGCTCCTTGACCTGCAGCGTGCTCCAGTCGTTCGCGACCCCCTCCGCGAGCATCAGCACGAACGCGACCGCACCGAGTGCGACCACCCGGGTCGAGTACCGCCCCCGTGGCCGGGTCTCGTGATGCTCCGGCTGTGGATGCGCGGACGGCGGCAGCAGCCGCGTCGTGCAGACGGCGATCCCCACGAGACCGACCACTGCGGACCCGCCCAGCGCGACGAGCGGCGACCAGCCCGCGGCCAACGTCGCCGCCCCGACGAGCGAGCCGGCGACGCCGCCGATCGAGAACATGCCGTGGAACGCAGACATGATCGGCCGCCGGTACGCCTGCTCGACGTAGACGGCCTGCGAGTTCATCGCGACGTCCAGGGCGCCGTTGCCGAACCCGAACACCGTGAGCGCCAAGCCGAGCTGCCACGCGTTGCCGGCCAGACCGGGCCCGATCACGGCGATCGACAGCAGGGTGCCGCTGAGCGCCACCAGCCGTCGGCTGCCGAAGCGGTCCGACAGCGGACCCGACAGCTGCATGCCCGCGATCGCGCCCGCCGCGAGGAGTAGCAACAGCGACCCCAGCGTCGAATGGGAGATGTCGGTGCGCGCCTCGATCGCCGGGATGTGGACCACCCACATCGCGAGCAGGAAGCCGTTGATCCCGAACACCCCGAAGATCGCGGCACGCGCCGATCGCAGGTGGAGCGGCCGGTCCGTCTGCTGGGCGTTCACGTACCCCTTTGTACCGAACTCCGGTGCCGGGCGGCCGGACCGGTCACAGCTGCGCGAGCAGGGTCGGCACCGGGTCGGTGAGCGCCGCCCCGAGATCGGCGAGAAACGTCGACGCCTGTTCGCCGTCGACGAGACGGTGGTCCACCGTCAGGCTCAGTGTGGTGACCTCGCGGATCGCGAGCTGGTCCTCGTGCACCCACGGCCGACGGTTGATCGCGCCGAGGGCGAGGATCGCGGCCTCGCCGGGGTTGAGGATCGGGGTGCCCGCGTCGACGCCGTACACGCCGACGTTGGTGATCGTGATCGTCCCGCCCGACAGCTGCTCGGGTGTCGCCTTCCCGGCGCGCGCGGTGTCGGTGAGGTCGGTGAGGGCCCGGCACAGGTCGGGCAGTGTCAGTTTCTCGGCGTCCTTGATGTTGGGGACGACGAGTCCGCGTTCGGTGGCCGCCGCGATGCCGAGATTGACGTAATGCTTGGTGACGATCTCCTGGGTGTCCTCGAGCCAGGACGAGTTCATGCCGGGATGCGACCGAAGCGTCACCAGCACCGCCTTCGCGACCAGGGCCAGCGGTGTGAGGTGCAGTCCGGTGAACCGGTCCGACGACCGGAGCTGCTCGAGCAGTCGCACCGTCTCGGTGACATCGGCGGTGAGGAACTCGGTGATCTGTGGGGCGGTGGACGCGCTGCGCACCATGGCCGACGCCGTCTCCCGCCGCACCCCGCGGATCGGGGTCCGGGTCTCCCGCGGGTCCGCCCCGTCGGTCCCGTCGGTCCCGGCCGGGACCGGCCGCGCCTGGTGCCGGCGCACCGCGTCGGGGCGGGTGGCCGAATCCCGGTGTACCGGACCGGCACGACGGTGCCGGCGGCTCGGGGCGGGGGCGGACGGCCCGTAGCCGACCAGCACCGAATCGGCCCGGGACGTCTCCGCGGTCGGCTTCGGGGGCGTCGCGGAGTCGGTCTCCACCCGGATCAGGGACGCGCCCACCGGCACGGTGTCGCCGGGCCGGGCGAGCAGTTCGCGTACGACACCGGCGAACGGCGACGGCAACTCCACCAGCGCCTTCGCGGTCTCGACCTCCCCGATCGCCTGGTTGAGCTCGACGGTGTCGCCGACGGCCACCGCCCACGACACCAGCTCGGCCTCGGTCAGACCCTCCCCGAGGTCGGGCAGCCGGAACTCCTCGATCCGCGTCATGATGCGAGTGCCTCGCTGCTCATGCCGCGAGCACCTCGTCGACAGCGCCGAGGATGCGGTCGGCGTCGGGGACGTGATGCTTCTCGAGCTTGGCCGGCGGGTACGGGATGTCGAAGCCTCCGACCCGCAGCACGGGCGCCTCGAGCTGGTAGAAGCACCGCTCGGAGATGCGCGCCGCGATCTCCGCGCCGAGGCCGACGAACACCGGGGCCTCGTGCGCCACGACCAGCCGACCGGTCCGCCGCACCGACGCCTCCACGGTGTCGAAGTCGATCGGGGACAGCGACCGCAGGTCGACCACCTCGAGGGACGTGCCCTCGGACTCGGCGATGTCCGCGGCCTGCAACGCCGTCGGGACCATCGAGCCGTAGGCGACGAGAGTGGCGTCGGTGCCGGGCCGGACGATCCGGGCCCGGTGCAGCGGCAGATCCGGGGGAGCGTCGACGTCGACCTCGCCGCGATCCCAGTAGCGACGCTTGGGCTCGAGGAACACGACGGGGTCGTCGAGGGCGATCGCCTGCCGGATCATCGCGAACGCGTCCGCCGGGGTGCTGGGGCTGACCACGCGCAGCCCGGCGGTGTGCGCGAAGTACGCCTCCGGGGACTCCGAGTGATGCTCGACCGCGCCGATGCCGCCGCCGTACGGGATGCGAATCGTCAACGGCGCCTTCACGTGACCGCGGGTGCGGTAGTGGATCTTGGCGACCTGCGAGACGATCTGGTCGAACGCGGGATAGACGAAGCCGTCGAACTGGATCTCGCACACGGGTCGATAGCCCCGCAACGCGAGCCCGAACGCCGTTCCCACGATTCCGGATTCGGCGAGCGGGGTGTCCATGACGCGGGCCGGTCCGAAGTCCTTCTGCAGTGCGTCGGTGATCCGGAAGACGCCGCCGAGCTTGCCGATGTCCTCGCCCATCAGCACCACCTTCGGATCGTCCTCGAGCGCCCTGCGCAGTCCCGCGTTCAGCGCGGCGCCGAGGGCCATCGTGGTCGTGGGTGTCGTGGTGGTCATGACAGGGCCTCCTCACCGGCGGTCAGCGTGTCGAGGTACGCCCGGTACTCGGCGCGTTCCTCGTCGAGCAGGGGATGGTCGGTGGCGTACACGTGCTCGAACAACTCGTCGACATCCGGGTCGAGCGCCTCGAGTGCCCCGGCCCGCAGCCGGGCGGCGACCTCGTCGGCACGGGCCTGCACCCGGTCCGCGAGGGCGTCGTCGAACAGCCCCTCGCGTTCGAGGAGACGGCGCATCCGGTCGATCGGATCGCGCGCCTTCCACACCTCCGATTCCGCCGCGGTCCGATACCGGGTGGGGTCGTCGGAGGTGGTGTGCGGGCCCATCCGGTAGGTGATGGCCTCGACGAATGACGGCCCGCCGCCCTCGCGCGCGTGTCGCGCGGCCTGGCGGGTCACCGCGAGAACGGCGAGCACGTCGTTGCCGTCGACCTGGACCGCCGGCATTCCGTAGCCCGCGGCCCGCGCCGCGATCGGCGCCGGACTCTGCAGATGCACGGGTTCACTGATGGCCCACTGGTTGTTCTGGCAGAAGAACACCACCGGCGCCCCCAGGCTCGTCGCGAAGCCCAGCGCCTCGGCGAGGTCGCCCTGGCTGGTGGCGCCGTCACCGAAGTAGACGACGGTCGCGATCTCCGCGCCGTCCAGGTGCGCGCCGAGGGCGTACCCGGTGGCGTGCAGGCCCTGCGACCCCACCACGATCGCGGGGTTCGTCATGTTCACCGACGCCGGATCCCAGCCCGAGAACGCGCACCCGCGCCACAGCCGGGTCATCACCGCCGGATCCACGCCGCGGCAGTACGCGACGGCGTGCTCGCGGTAGCTGGTGAAGATGTAGTCGTCCGGCTCGAGCGCCCGCACGGACCCGATCTGCGCGGCCTCCTGCCCCAGGAGCGGCGCCCAGATCCCGAGCTGGCCCTGCCGCTGCAGCGCGGTGGCCTCGGTGTCGATGCGCCGGACGACGACGAGGTCCTCGTACAGATCGCGCAGCCGGTCGGGACCGATGTCGGCGACCAGCGCTGCGTAGTCGGGGCGGTGCACGCGTCGTCCGTCGGGTTGGACCAGCTGCACCGGGAAGGCGATCTTGTCGGCCATCGTGGGTCACCTCGCTGCCGGGATCCGGGGCCGCCTCGTGAGCGGACGCCGAATGCAAGTGCTCTACCTCACAGCATCCACCGTCCCGCGATCTGCGCAAGCGAAGTTGCAACGATTCAGCACAATGCACAACTCGGGGGGTGCTGCGGCGGGCACACTGCGAAATATGACCACTCTGGATGGCACCGATGCCCGACTGCTGCTCGAGCTGTCGCACAATCCCCGCGCGACGGGCGTGGAACTCGCACAGCGGCTCGGGCTCTCCCGCAACACCGTCCAGGCGCGGCTGGCGCGGTGGGAGGGATCCGGTGCCATCGGCGGATTCGACCGGCTGGTGGATCCGCGGGCGCTGGGCTATCCGCTCGCGGCCTTCGTCTCCACCCGGGTGGACCAGCACCAGCTCGACGCCGTGGTCGACGCGCTCGCCGACATCCCCGAGGTGGTCGAGGTGTACGGCATGACCGGCCTGACCGATCTGTCGGTGAAGGTGGTCGCGACCGACGCCGACGACCTCTACCGGCTCGCGGGGCAGATCCTGAAGATCCCGGGTGTCGAGCGCACCAACATGGCGCTCGTGATGCGGGAGTTGGTGGGGCCGCGGACCGCCCCGCTGCTCGAGCGCACCGCCGAAGGCCGCGCGCCGTAATGCCCGCATCGGAGCTTTCGGGCGGCTAGCATCGGCGGACGGATGTTGGCGGGGGTGTGTTCGACGCCGTGGAATCGGCCGTTTCGCCGACTGTTTTCAGCAGCTTGTTCGAAGTGTTCAGGTCAAACGGGAGCAACACACGAGACGCGGCAGGGGAGTGGTGTGAAGTGGGCATTGTGGGTCTCGACGAGGATGCCGTCTCGACATGGATCGCCGGCCTGGGAGTCGGCGCGATAGCGCCGCTGTCGTTCGAGCGGATCGGGATCGGGCAGTCGAATCTCACCTTCGCCGTTCGTGATTCGGGCGGCGGACGCTGGGTGCTGCGGCGTCCGCCACTGGGACAGTTACTGGCGTCCGCGCACGACGTGGTTCGTGAGCACCGCATCCTCGCCGCGCTGCAGGGCACCGACGTCCCGGTGCCGAAAATGCTTGCGTTGACGACGGATCCGGCGGTCACCGATGTCCCACTGGTGCTGATGAGCTACGTCGACGGCCTCGTGATCGACCACGAAGCCGTGGCTGAGCAGCTCAGCCCCGAGCGCCGCCGCGCCATCGGCCTGTCGCTTCCCAAGGCGCTCGCCAGCATTCACCGTGTGGACCTCGAGAGCGCCGGCCTGCTCGACCTCGCGAGCCACGCACCGTATGCGCAGCGCCAGCTCAAGCGGTGGTCCGCGCAGTGGGCCCAGTCCAAGACACACGACCTGCCCGACATCGAGAGACTCGCCGCCAGGCTCGCGCGCAACGTCCCGGAGCAGACCGAAACCACGCTGGTACACGGCGACTTCCACCTCAGCAACGTCATCACCTCGCCCGACGACGGTCGCGTCGTGGCGGTGCTCGACTGGGAGCTGTCCACACTCGGCGACCCGCTGGCCGACCTGGGCGGTCTGCTCGCCTACTGGCCCGAACGGAGCGACGGCGTCGCCGGCCCGTTCATGGCGTCGACGCTCGAGGGATTCCCGACGCGGGACGAGCTGGTCGAGGTGTACGTCCACGAGACCAAACGGGATGCGTCCGCGGTCGGGTTCTGGCACGTGCTGGCGCTGTGGAAGCTCGCGATCATCGCCGAGGGGGTGCTGCGGCGCACCACGGACGATCCCCGCAACCGTGCCGAGCGGGGCGGACCGACCGCCGAACTGATCGACGGCGTCGTCAGGCGCGCGGTCGCCACCGCGGATGCCGTGGGCCTGAACTGAGCGGAGTCAGTTGGCATCCGTGGTGAGTAGGTGTGCGGCGCTGCGGATCTCGGGTGGGATCGGGACCGGGCGGCGAGTCTCTGCGTCGACGTAGACGTGGACGAACCGACCTGTCGCCGCGAGGTCGAGCATCCCGTCGCTGTCCTCGCGGAAGATCGCGAGCGCGTACACGATGCTGCTGGTGCCGAGCCGTTCCACGGACAGACCCACGTGCAGCTGGTCGGGGAACGACAGCTCGCGGACGAACCGGCACGACGTCTCGGCGACGATCCCGATGGCCGGCAGCTCGCGGATGTCGAGGCCCGTGCTCGCCATCAGCCATCCGTTGACCGCGGTGTCGAAGTACGAGTAGTAGGTGACGTTGTTGACGTGCCCGTAGTGGTCGTTGTCCGCCCAGCGGGTGGGTACCGGCCACAGTGCGGGATAGGCCTCGGCGCGAGGCTCGGGCTCGTCGGGGGCTGTCATGAGTTCAGACGATAGCGCGGAATTCACGCGGGCAGCTCGTCGTCCGGACGGAGCAGCCGCGGCACGACGAACCACAGCCCCACGAACACCACCGCCGTGGCCGCACCGATCAGTTTCGCGAACCATCCGCCGACGGCCACCTCCGCAACGATCAGGACCGTCCCCGTCATGGTGGCCGCGAGGAAGGCCGAGCCGGCGAGCGCGCACCGGTTGGCGTAGCGCAGGATCTCCTCGCGCCGCCGGTGCCGGAACAGGATCCGGTGCCACACCGCCGGCGCGATCAGCAGCGTCGACGACGCCGCGGCGCACAGCACCGTCACCAGGTGCAGTCCCCGGACGTACGCCGACTGCTCCGCGTAGACGTCGGTGAACACGATCGCGAGCAGGAACGCGAAGAGGATCTGCACTCCCGCCTGCGCCACCCGCAGTTCCTGCAGGAGCTCGCTGAAGTTGCGCGCCAGGCGTGCGCTCGGCGTCTCTCCCGGTTCGGCGGGCGGCAGTTCGGCCATCTAGGACCTCGAATACTCCGACGCCCGCCGGATCTGCTCGTCGGTGGGGCGGACTCCGGTGTAGAGCACGAACTGCTCGGCCGCCTGCAGCGCGATGACGTCGGCGCCCGTGACGACGGTCTTGCCGTGCTCGGTGGCGAGCCGGACGAGGGGCGTGTCGGGCGGCAGCGCGACCACGTCGAACACGGCTTGCGCGGCGACGACGGCGGCCTCGGGGAACGGCAGCGCCTCGGATTCGGGGCCGTCGGCCATCCCGATCGGGGTGGCGTTCACCAGTAGTTGCGGGTGCGCGGCGCCGAGTTCGGGCTGCCACTCGAACCCGTAGGTTCGTGCGAGAGCGGTACCGGTGTCCGCGTTGCGGGCGACGACGGTGACGGTCCGGAAGCCGCTGTCCCGCAACGCCGCGACCACGGCCTTGGCCATGCCGCCGCTGCCGGTGACCGCGACGGTGAGTTCCGGACTCAGCTCGGCGCGGTGCAGCAGATCGGCGACCGCCTGGTAGTCGGTGTTGTAGGCGTGCAGTTCGCCGTCCTCGTTGACGATCGTGTTGACGGAGTCGATCGCCGACGCCGACGGGTGCACCACGTCGACGTGCTCGATGCATGCCTCCTTGAACGGCATCGAGACCCCGCACCCGCGGATCCCGAGGGCGCGGATCCCGGCGACCGCGGCCGGCAGATCGGTGGTGGTGAACGCCTTGTAGACGAAGTCGAGGCCCAGTTCGTCGTAGAGATAGTTATGGAAACGGGTGCCGATGTTGCTCGGCCGTCCGGACAGCGACATGCAGAGGCGGGTGTCCTTGCTGACATCTCCGGTGATCGTTCGGCTCACCCGTCCACGCTAACCGGCGGCCCGACCTCGCGCGGGGAACTCGTCACGCGCACCCGGCGGCGACATCGTCGATCGCGTCTCGGTCCGCCGCGGTGATCGGCAGTCCCCAGCGCACGGCGACCCCGAGATACTTGCCGACGTAGAAGCACCGGTACGCCGGATCCGGCGGCAGCCAGTCCGACGGTGTGCTGTCGCGTTTCGCCTGATTCTCCGGTCCGCTGACGGCCAGCAGGTTGTAGGTGACGTCGTTCGCGAAATCACGTCGCTGCTCCGGCGACCACGTGGCGGCACCCATGTCCCACGCCGCGGCGAGCGGGTACACGTGATCGATCTGCACGGCGCCCGCGTCCTGCTTGGTGAACTCGATGCGCCGGCCCGAATACGGGTCGGCGAGCACGCCCGCGATCACGACACAGTCGCGGGTGCCCTCCCGGAACGTGATGTCGGTGAGGTCGGCCGCCAGGACGTTGTTGCGGGTGTCGCAGCCGTCGTAGCCCGCGGGTCCGGAATGGTCGTCGGACCACGACGGGCCGAACACGCAGCCCTGGCCGGCCTTGCAGCCGCGCTGGTAGCCGGGCGCGTCGGGACGGGACGCCACCACCTGGGCACGGGCGAGGAGGTTGTCGATCGCGGCGCGGGTGGGGCTGCCGGGAGCGGGCGCCGACGTGCTCGGCCCGATCGCACACCCAGCCGACCAGGACACCAGCGCGACCGCCGCGGCGCACAGCACAACCCGAACCCGTCTCACCGCTGCCCCTCCCCGGACGCTGACCTGCCGCGGTCAGTGTGCCGGACCGCACCGACAGGGGACGTCAGGAATGCGGGAACTTCGCGGCGCGGATCGAACCGGCGCCGACGCCGTCGTGGCCGATCAGCCACGACCCGCCGTTCTGCCGGCACTCGGCCATGGTGCCGAAGACGCTGAGCAGGAAGTAGATGGCCTGCTCCGGCGAGCTCGTCGTGGCGAGCCGATGCGATTCGCCCTGCTTGGTGACGTCGAGCCACACCCCGGACTGGCCGTCGAGGCGCATCGCGACGATGTGGTCGGCGTCGACGAAGGCGACCTTGCGTTGCTGCCACGGTGTGGTGGGCGAATACACCTGTTCGAAGACCTGAATCATGATCGTCATGACCGCTCCCGGTTGTGCGTCTGCCCAGTATGGGCCTGGTGACGAGGCGAACTCCAGGTTTGTCGGCGGCGGCTGGTTGGATGGACCGCATGCTGCACGGGCTCTGGTCGCCGGGAGCGGGCCTCATGCTGTGGCGAGGCCCGGACTCGGAGCTGCCCGAGTTGCCCGAGGCGCTCGGCCGCGTGCTGCGCCGACGCTTCCGCCGCCACCACACCGTGCACGTGCCCGCCGCGGTCGGGGTGGAGCCGCAGCGGGTGCCGGTCCTGGCGCTGGCTCCGGCCGAGGCCGCCGACGTCCTGCTCGCGGTGCCGGACGGCGTTCCGGGGATCTCGGGCGACCTGCGGTACCTGGCGCACGTGGCCCGCGGCGTCGAACGCTGGGCGCGCGCCGGGCGCGTCGTGCCCGAGCTGTACCGGGCGGAGGGGCACTGGTGGCCGCGGTGGCGGCTGCTCGGTGGCGAGCGGCAGCGCGCGTGGCTCGCGGAGCTGGCCGCGGCGATGCCGCCGGTGCAGCGGCACGAGGGCAGCCCGCGGGAGATCCTCGACGACTTCGTCGCCGAGCTGACCGATGCGGTGGTGCGCGAGCTGCTGGGGGATCGAGACTCGGACCACCCGCTGCTGCGGGCGCTGCTGCGCGGCGAGCCGTACGACGGCGGCAACAACCGGATGGCCAGTGGTCTCGAGGCGTGGCGGGGCAGCCTCACCGTCGACGAACCGGAACTGGTGCTGCGGCTGGTGGAGCCGGAGGGGCAGGCCGAGGACACCGACGAGGCGGGCGCGGAACCCGAACTCCTCGACGACGCGCTGTGGCGCCTGCAGGTGTGCCTGCGGCCCGAGGGTGAGGCGCCCAATCCGATCCTGTTGCATCGCACGGACTCCCGCCTGCTCGAGATCGGGGTCCGCAAGCTCGCGGCCGCGGTCGCGGCGTATCCGCGGCTGCGGGACGTGCCCACCGACCCGGACAGCCTCGACCTGCTGCTGCCCACCCCGGTCGTCACCGATCTGGTGCTGCACGGGGCGCGGGAGCTGACCGCGGCCGGGATCACGCTGCTGTTGCCGCGCGCGTGGGCGGTGGTCTCGCCGTCGCTGCGGGTCAAGGTGTCCTCGCCCCCGGTGCCCGCGGCGGCCGAGGACCGTGCCGTCGGCATGGACGAGATCGTCGGTTACGACTGGGAACTCGCGCTCGGCGACGTCGTGCTCACCCCCGACGAACTGGTCCGGCTGGCGGGCACCCAGAGCGATCTGGTGCGCCTGCGCGGCAAGTGGGTGCAGGCCGATCACACCGTCCTCGCGCAGGCCGCCCGCTATGTGACGCAGCGCAACTCGGGCGAGGACGGCACCCTGGGCGGGCTGTTCGGGCAGCTCACCGAGGCGGAGCGTCCCCCGGTGCCGGTGGACGAGGTGCACGCCACCGGGTGGGTCGGCACCCTGCTCGACGGCACCCTCGAGCCGACGCCGGTGCCGCAGCCGGCGGGGCTGCACGCGATCCTGCGGCCCTATCAGCAGCGCGGCCTGGACTGGCTCGCGTTCATGAGCGAGACGGGGCTCGGCGCCGTCCTCGCCGACGACATGGGCCTGGGCAAGACGCTGCAGTTGCTGGCGCTGCTGGCCCACGAACGGTCCGAACATCCGACGCTGCTGGTGTGCCCGATGTCGGTGGTCGGGAACTGGCAGCGCGAGGCCGCCCGGTTCGTGCCCGACCTGCGGGTCCACGTGCACCACGGCGCCGGGCGCAGCCGCGGTGACGAGTTGACGTCGGCGGTGCGCGACAGCGACCTCGTCATCACCACGTACTCGCTGCTGGCCCGCGACGTCGAGGCGCTGGGGGAGCAGGCGTGGCGGCGGGTGGTGCTCGACGAGGCGCAGCACATCAAGAACTCGGCCACCGCGCAGGCGCGGGCCGCGCGCGCCATCCCCGCGCAGCACCGGATCGCGCTCACCGGCACCCCGGTGGAGAACCGTCTCGACGAGCTGCGCTCGATCCTCGACTTCGTCAACCGCGGCATGCTCGGCAGCGCACAGGCCTTCCGGGCCCGGTTCTCCGTGCCGATCGAACGCGAGCAGGACGAGGCGGCGGTGTCCCGCCTGCGGGCGGTGACCTCGCCGTTCATCCTGCGGCGCGTGAAGACCGATCCGACGGTGATCTCGGACCTGCCCGACAAGTTCGAGATGACGGTGCGGGCGAACCTCACCGTGGAGCAGGCCGCGCTGTACCGGGCGGTGGTCGACGAGATGCTGAAGCAGATCAAGGACACCGAGGGCATGCAGCGCAAGGGAGCGGTGCTCTCGGCGCTCACCCGGCTCAAGCAGGTGTGCAACCATCCGGCGCACTTCCTCGGCGACGGGTCCGGGGTGCTGCGCCGCGGCCGGCACCGGTCCGGCAAGCTCGGCCTGGTCGAGGACATCCTCGAATCGGTTACCGCCGACGGCGAACGGGCGTTGCTGTTCACGCAGTTCCGCGAGTTCGGCGACCTGGTGGTGCCGTACCTGTCCGAGCGGTTCGGGGTGGAGGTGCCGTTCCTACACGGTGGCGTCACCAAGGCGCGACGGGACCGCATGGTCGAGCAGTTCCAGGGCGACGACGGACCGCCGATCATGCTGCTCTCCCTCAAGGCCGGTGGCACCGGACTGAACCTCACCGCCGCCAATCACGTTGTCCACCTGGACCGCTGGTGGAACCCGGCGGTGGAGAACCAGGCGACGGACCGGGCCTTCCGGATCGGGCAGCGGCGCGACGTGCAGGTCCGCAAGCTCGTGTGCGTCGGGACACTCGAGGAACGCATCGACGCGATGCTCTCCACCAAGCAGGAACTGGCCGACCTCGCGGTGGGCACGGGCGAGCGGTGGATCACCGAGATGAGCACCGACCAACTGCACGACCTGCTCACCCTCGGCGACGAGGCGGTCGGCGAATGAGAGCCTGCACGAGGTGGTGTCGATGAGTCCTCGCGACGGACGCCCGGACTTCCGCGGCTTCGGCCCGCGGCTCCGGGTGGTCGGTGGTGTCGAGGCGCAGTCCAAGCGGGGCGCGTTCGCGCGCGGGTGGTGGGGCCGCGCCCTGACCGAGGTACTCGAGCGGGCGGGCGACACCGGCCGGCTCAGTCGCGGACGCACCTATGCCCGCGGCGGCCAGGTGGTGGCCCTCCACATCGCGCCCGGACGGGTCACCGGCGAGGTGCAGGGCAGCCAGATCGCGCCGTTCACCTCGGTGCTGACGCTGCGCACCCTCGACGACGACGAGGTGGCGGCGTTCGTGGAGACGGTGCGTTCGACGCCGGGCATGCTCGCTGCGCTCGCGTCCGGCGCTGTGCCGCAGGAATTGGCGCCGATGCTGTTGCCGGGCAGCAGCGGCGAACTTGACTTCGACTGCACGTGCCCCGACCCGGGCTGGCCGTGCAAGCACGTCGCGGCCGTCGCCTACCTGCTGGCCGAGCGGGTGGACCACGATCCCCTCACGATGCTCGCCCTCCGCGGCCTGGACCTCGACACCCTGATCCGCAGCGTCGGGGGCGAGGACGAGCAGCCGCCGGCCGGGACCGACGACTACTTCGGCGACGGCGCGCACCTGCCCGAGCTGCCCGCCGTCGAATACTGCGCGGCAACGGACGACCTGGACCCCGCGCTGCTCCGCAAGGTGTTGCAGGCCGACACCGACGATCCCTCCGAAGTGGTGTCGGCGCTGCGTGACCTCGGCGCCTGCTACCGCGCGCTCGGCGCACGCGATCCGCGACGGCGGTAACGGGCGACCGATCCGCCCGGATACACCGGGTATGAACAGGATCAGGATTACCGCCGCCGTCGCGCTCGTGGGTGTGCTCCTGCTCGTTGGTGGTGGTGTCGCGAACGCCAGCCCTCCGGGTCCGAACCCGCTCGGAAGTCTGCCCGAACCACTGTGGCCGCTCGCCGCAGTGGTCGGCCAGATCTTCGCCGACACCTGGAACTTCTTCGCCGGTATCGCCGACCTGATCATGTTCGGCTCGTAGCTCCGCGGGGTGTCGCGGGCGCGACCTCGCCCGTCAGGCCGTGGGGACCTTGTCGAGGAACCCGAGAACCAGTCGGATCCTGCCGTTGTGGTCGCGTTCGAGGACGTCGAACCCGACCACCAGCGCCTCGCCGTCGACGGGGCCGAGTTCCCACGTGAAGCGGGCCTGATCGTGGTGTGCGTCGATGCCGCCGGCCAGTTCGAAACGCATGCCGGCGAACTGTTGCTGCACGGAGCCGATCAGCGCGCTCACCGCGGCCGGACCGTCGGCGGCGCCGATGGGATCGACGTAGCGGCCGTCGTCGGCCCACAGTTCGGCGACCATCGCATCACGCTTGCCGGTGTCCGTCTCGTTCCAGGTGGCCAGGTAGCGCTGGATCAGGGTGTCGAAGTCGTTCATCGTTCGCTCCTTCGTTTCCGGTGGGCTGCCGGTCGGCGGCCTGCGGAAACGAATCTGCCCGGCATGCGGCGTCCGGTCGATTACCTCGGAGGTAATGGGGACCGTTCCCCGGAGCTTCTACTGTGGTGCCATGACCGCGGCACAGGAGACGACCACCGAGCCGGTCGGGGAACTGCTCCGCCGGTGGCGGGGGCATCGGCGGATGACCCAGCTCGACCTGGCCAATCGCGCCGAGGTGTCGACGCGGCACGTCAGTTTCCTCGAGACCGGCCGCGCGCAGCCGACGCGGGAGATGCTGCTCCGTCTGGGCGAACAGCTCGACATTCCGTTGCGCGACCGCAACACGCTGCTGCTGGCGGCCGGCTTCGCCCCGGCGTTCCCTGAGCACGTGCTCGCCGACGTCCCCATGTCGGCGGTGGTCGACGCCGTCGCGCAGATTCTCGCGGCGCACGATCCGCTGCCGGCGGTCGTCGTCGACCGGCACTGGAACATGATCGATGCCAATTCGGCGATCGGACTGCTCACCGACGGCGCCGCCGCCTGGCTGCTCGAGCCGCCTGTCAACGTGCTGCGGTTGAGCCTGCACCCGGACGGGATGGCGCCGCGCATCACCAACCTCGGGCAGTGGCGGGCGCACGTGCTGCACCGGCTCGACCACCAGATCGAGGCGACCGGCGACCGCGAGCTGCGCCGTCTGCGCGAGGAACTGGCGGCCTATCCCGGTGGGGAGAGTGCAGTGTCGCCGGGCGGGGCCTCGCTCGTCGTGCCACTGCGCCTCCGCGCGAACGGCCACGATCTCGCGTTCCTCAGCACGACAACGGTATTCGGCACCCCGATGGACGTGACGGTGTCGGAGTTGGCGATCGAATCGTTCTTCCCGGCCGACGCCGCGACAACCCGGTTCCTCGGGGCGAACGGAGCCAGGTGAGGGCGCGGCGACCGATGGCAGTGCTCGCGGCCGCGACCGTGTGCGGCGCGGTCCTGTCCGGATGCGGCGGCGCGACCGGGACGGCCACCTCGCGGTCGGTCGGGTGGGGTCCGTGCGGCGACCTGACCGACTACGTGACGGATCTGGGCATCGACCCGGGCGTCGTCGAGCGTCTGCAGTGCACGAGCGTCGACGTGCCACTGGACTACGACGACCCCGACGGCAGGACAGTGGAACTCGCACTGAGCCGGATCACCGGAACCGATCCGGGCGCCCCCACGCTGTTCGTCAATCCGGGCGGTCCCGGAGTCGAGGGACGCAGCATGGCCGCGACGGTCGCATCGTCGCTCGGTGTCGGCGGCACGGTCGTCGGCATCGACCTGCGCGGGACCGGCGCCTCGACCGGCCTCGCATGTCCGGAGCCCGATGATCCCGACACCGACGACGACGCCGCACTCACCGCGTACGCCGAATCGATCGCGGAGGCCAACGCGGACTGTGTCGGCGTCGATCCCGGCCTCGTCGCGAGCATGACCACCGCGAACGCGGCCCGCGACCTGGACGCGGTGCGGCGGGCCCTCGGTCTCGACACCGTCGACTTCCTCGGTGTCTCGTGGGGCACGGTCCTCGGGGCGGAGTTGCAGTCTCGCTTCCCCGACCATCTGCGCCGCGTGGTGCTCGACAGCATGGACTACACGGGTACATCCGCTGCCGAGGCTCTGCGAGTGCTCGCGACCGCCGACCCGGATGCCCCGCCCGGGCTCGCGCCCGAGCCGAACGACATCGTGCCGGAGGGGGAGGATGCGCCCGCCCCCGATGAGCCCGACGTGCCGCCGGACACTGATCCCGGCGCCGCGGGCGACGACACTCCGCTCGATCCGTCGACCGAGGACTTCCTGGAACACGCGGTGAACCCTACGGCGGGAATCGCGTACATCTGCAACAGCCTCGGACCCGTCGGCGACACCGAGACCCAGCTGGCCGAGCATCGGGCGCTCAACGCCGACATTCGACGAGACCCGCAGCGGCGCATCGAATTCCCGGCCGACTCCGATGTGCCCGGCATCAGTCTGTGCACGGGCTGGCCACTCGACGGAGAGCCGACTTCCGTCGCGAACACCGGCACCGACCTGCTGATCATCGGGCATCGCGACGAGTTCGTGACGCCGTACCCGTGGGCACTCGACGCGCACGACGCGATGGGCGGTCGGCTCCTCACGATCGAGGACAGCGTGCACGGTTCCACGGTCGGCTCGAGTTGCGGTGGGCTGGTGACCGAGTTCCTCGCGTCCGGCCGTGTCGTGCAGGACGACTGCGCGCCGCAGTGATGGTGCCAGCGTGCAGGCTCGTCACCGGCACAGGCCTGCACCCGTTCACCTCGACGATGCGGTGGTGTGCCGGCTGAGACGGTCCGTCGCGTGCGTACTCCCCACACCTTCTCTGTCGCCAAGGCGGCCAACTTCGGGGCTCGTCGATGCCTCGACGGGATCTGCATTCCCGAGATCAGGCACCGGAACTGAACCATGACCGTCGGTGGAGGACTGGGTGCCCCAGATGTGACCGGCTTGTGTCGGAGATCACGATCAATTATTGTCGACAATCGTCAATCGATTGACGATGAAGGGATGTCGAAGTGGGGAAACTCGTGAAACTCTCGCTCAAGGACCGGCTCGTCGCGGAGCTCAGCCGGAAGATCCTCAACGGCGAGCTGGCTCCGGGTTCTCGCGTGATCGAGCAGGAACTGGCGGACGAGTACGGCGTCAGCCGATCGGTCGTCCGTGAAACTCTCGTCGTTCTCGAACTGCAGGGCTTGATCATTTCGACGCCCTATACCGGTACCGAAGTGGCCTCGATCTCTCGCAACGAGGTAGAGGGACTGCTGTTGCCCATCCGAGTCGATGTCGAGCAGTTCGCCCTGAAAGAGGGGCTGAAGCGATTCGACTCGGACGTGTTCGACGCCTTCTCGGTGGTGCTCGCGGACATGGAGCGCGCCGTCGACGGCGGCGATATCGAGGCCTTCAACATCGCCGACATCCGATTCCACGAACTGATCGTCGATTCATGCGATTCGGTGACCGCCCGCAGCATCTGGGATTCCATCCATCAACGGATTCGGATGCATTTTGCCCTGCAAACCGGTAGGACCGGGGCCCTTACCTCATTCCTCGAGGACCACCGTCGACTCGTGGACACCTTCCGTACCGGGGATCTCGACAGCAGCCTCGCTGCCCTCAAGGCCCACATTCTCGATACCAATTCCCCCCACCTGGACGTGCTGGGTGCCGAACGCGCCGAGTGAGCGCATCTCGCTTCATAGGAGAAGAAATGACCGCAGTGGATACCGCGCCGGCGGTAGCGGAAGCGTCGGCGGCTCGTCGACCGAGAGTGGATCTCGTCCTGGCAATCGGCGCCCTCGTCGTTGTCGGGTTGGTCGTCGTCGCGCTTTTGATCTGGCCGGACCAAGCGCAGAACGGCGCGAATACGGTGTTCAACGCCTCGACACGCATATTCGGTGCGCCGGTCCAGTTGATGGGCTTCGGCTGTTTCATCCTTGCCGTCGGGCTTGCTATCTCGCGTTTCGGAAAGATCAAGCTCGGCGAGGGCAAGCCTGAATACTCCACGCCCAGCTGGCTGTTCATGTTCATCTCCGCCGGCCTCGGCTCGGCGACGATGTACTGGGCTTTCATGGAGTGGGCGTACTACTACCAAACGCCAGGACTCAACATCGAACCTGAGTCTCGTGAAGCGATGGACATGGGAATCGCCTATGCGTTCTTCCACTGGGGTCCGATTGCTTGGTCGATGTACGTGGTGGCGGGCATCTCGATGGCGTACTACTTCCACGTTCGGCGGGGACGACGACTCAGTTATGCCGGCAACATCGAGGCCGTAAACGGGCGTATGCGCGCCGGCGGCGTCTGGGGTCGTGTGATCGACCTGCTGTTCCTCTTCGGTACGTTCGGTGGCCTGATCCTCACGGTCACGGTCACGGTGAATACGGTTTCGGCCGGTGTATCCGGGCTGGCCGGAGTGGAGGACTCGTTCTGGATCAAGGCCGTGATCCTGGCTGGGTCTACCTTGGTGTTCGGCTTGAGCTCGTTCATCGGTATCGACAAGGGCTTGCAGAAGCTCGCGAAGATCGCGGTCCTCGCTGCGTTCGGCTTCGCTGCAGGCGTGTACATCATCGGCCCGACCGAGTTCATCACCAACAACATCACCAACGGTCTCGGGCTCGAGATCCAGAACTTCGTCCATATGTCGTTGTTCACCGATCCCAATGGTGGGGGCTCGTTCACGCGTGACTGGACCGTCTTCTACTGGTTGTACTGGATCTCCTACCTGCCCGGTGTCGCGATCTTCATTGCGCGAGTCTCCAAGGGCCGCACCATTCGTCAGACGGTGATCGGGCTGGTAGTGGGCGGGTGCGCCGGAATCATGTTCTTCTTCGGCGTGTTGTCGAGCTACGCGATGAACGAGACCGTCAACGGCACCGTCAACGCGCCCGAGCTGCTCACCACGCGCGGTGGCGACTTCGCGGTGGCGCAGCTGCTGAACTCCCTGCCGCTGGGGCAGGTGTTCTCGGTGGTCTACTTCGTGATCATGCTGCTGTTCTTGGCGTCCCACATGGATGCCACCTCGTTCACAGTTGCGGCGGTGAGCACCCGAAACCTCCCGGTGGGCACCGATCCCGCTCGCGGCCTCCGTCTGTTCTGGGTCGTCATGCTCGCAGCGATTCCGATGGCGATGTTGGCGATCAACGCAAACCTCGGGACGCTCAAGACAGGTCTGACACTGACCGCGATTCCGTTTCTGTTCCTGCTCGGGATGCAGATCGTCGGCCTCACCCGGTGGCTTCGGCAGGACGGTCCCCGAGTCGATCCCGAATCCGGGCTCGTGCGACCGGAGGAGATTGCGGACCCAGCGGAAGACGCGTTGGAGAAAGAGAGCAGCACGCCGCGATGAAGATCATTGACGTCGAGCCGATCTGGCTCCGGGTTCCTGGGTTGACCGAGCAGTGCGAGTGGGGTGAGGACGCCTTCCTCGTCCGGGTTCACACCGATCAAGGACTGATCGGCATCGGCGAGGCCGACAGCTCTCCTGCCGTGATGTGTGCGCTCGTGGACACACCGTCGTCGCATTCCACCAGCATCGGCCTGCGCGAGATCCTGGTCGGCGAGAATCCGCTCGACATCGAGCGCCTGTGGCGAAAGATGTACGAGTACTCGTCTTACATGGGCCGCCGCGGCGCTGCCATTCACGCCATCAGCGCAATCGATATCGCCCTGTGGGACATCGCGTCGCAGTACTACGGTGAGCCGGTCCACCGGCTCCTCGGCGGCCGGGTGCGCGATCGGATCCCCGCCTACGGCACCTTCATTCCTGACGACGACCCCGATGCGAACCGGCGCATCGTCGCAGGACTCCAGGAGGAGGGCCTGAACCGTATGAAACTGGGCGGGGGATTGTTCGGACTCGATCCCGAGCATGATGCCGCGGTACTGCGGTCGGTACGTGACGAAGTGGGCGCCGATGCCGAATTGGCCGTCGACCTCGTGTACCGGTGGCGGAACTACCGGTATGCGCAGGAGCAGGAACGGCGCATGTCCGAGTTCGGTCTGTCCTGGATCGAGGAGCCGCTCGCAGCAGATGACCATTACGGGTTGAGGCGCCTCGCCGAGGCGTCGGGCACACCGATCACAGGTGGAGAGTGCCTGACCACACGAGCCGAGTTTGCCGAGTTCATCCGTGAGACAACGCCCGACATCGTCCAGCCGGACATCACCCGATGCGGTGGGATCACCGAGATGCGGCGGATCCAGGCACTGGCCGACGAGTACAGCACCCGCCTGGTCCCGCACGGATTCAGCACCGGCATTCTGCTGGCGGCCACGGTGCAATTCCTCGCGGCAACGCCTGGCGGCGACCTGGTCGAATACTCGCGCAGTACAAGCCCGTTGTCGACGAGTTTGGTGACGAACCCGCCGCCTCTTGTCGATGGACACGTTCTGGTCAGCGATCGTCCCGGCCTCGGAATCGAACTGGACGAGGACCTGCTCGAGCGGTACCGGGTCAGGATCGGCTGGGGTGGGCAATCATGACTGCATCGAACTTCGATCGAGGAATCGCCGAATCCCGCGTTGCAGAACCGGGGTTCATCGAGTCCGTCGATGTCTTCGTCCTCGCGAATCCTGACGCTCGATATCGCACATCTGCGCACTACGACGAGCTGCACATCACCAACACGATCGTTCGGATCACCGCAAGCGACGGTCGATTCGGGGTGGGAGCGGCGATTTCGTGGACGGAGGGCGGTGTCGACGTCGCACTGGGACATGCGATCGAGCATGTCGGTAGTGCGCTGATCGGGCAGGATCCGACCCAGCGCGAACGTCTGCATGTGCTGATGGCGAACCGGTGTGCCTCGATGCTTCCGGTTTCGCTGGCGCCGCTGGACATTGCATTGTGGGATCTCGAGTCGAAATCCTTGGGTGTGCCGCTGTACCGACTACTGGGCGGGTTCCGCCACGAGATTCAGGCGTACGCGAGCACGCCCTTCTTCCCCACGATCGGTGAGTACTTGGATGCGACGGCCGAGTACCTCGATGCCGGGTATCGGGCCGTCAAATTCCACACTTGGTGCTACCCGGACCGTGACCTGGAATTGGTCGACGCGATTGCCGAGCGCTACGGGCATCTGGATGTCGCATGGATGCTCGACGTCGAGGGCCGGTACAGCCGTCGCGATGCGCTCCGGGTCGGCCGGCGGCTCGAGGAGTTGGATTACACGTGGTTCGAGGCGCCCTTACCCGACGCCGACCTCGACGGATATCGATGGTTGCGGAGCAAGCTTGGAATCGAGATTCTGCCTGCAGGCAATGAGATTCTGACGCCCGAGCTCATCAGATCCGGTATCGAGGCGGGTTGTTGGGATCACGCGCGCGTCGATGCCACGCTGGCCGGCGGCATTACCGGTGCGCGCCGCGTGATGGAACTTGCCCGTGCGAGTTCGATGAATGTCGAGCTTCAATCCTGGGGATACACGCTCTCCCAGGCGGCAAACCTCCACCTCATGCTTGCCTATCCGAATTGCCGCTACTTCGAACAGGCTATGCCCATCGAGCCGATGGAGTTCGCGGCCCTCGACCACATCAGAGTCGACGACACCGGACATGTGCGAGCACCCAACAAACCGGGCCTGGGAGTCGACTTGGACTGGGATCTGGTCGAGGCAACGTGCTTACGGCGCATCACGATCGGATAGAACGGCCTGCCTTGGACGCGGAGAGTCTATGGGCGAAGTGAGTTTCGGGACCGCCGACGACGTTTCGTTCAGCGGCGCACTGCGCGTTCCGACGAAGTCTCGAACTGATGCGAGGACTCGTCGGAGGGCCGCCGACTAGCTCCCGAACGGCACCGGGCCCAGGCCCTTCGCCGGGGTGGTGCCGCAGCGGTCCATGACCTCGAACAGTTTCGTGTGCATGGTCATCGCCTGTGCCGGTGCGAACCACGTGATGTTCAACGGATCGGCGCGGTTGTGCAGTTCGAGCGGGTCGGTGTCGAGGTCGTACATCTCGAACTGCGGTGGCACCACACCGGCGGGGTCGAAGTAGGCCGAGTACTTCCAGCGTCGGTCCCGGATGGTGCGCATGTGGTTGGGCTGGGCGACGATGTTCTGTCCGTCGGGGGTGGCGCAGTTCTGGTCGTCGTAGGTGAAGTGGACGACCTCCTGCACCTCGGCGCTCGGTGACTGCGGGTGGGCGGCCGCGTCGGTCACGACCGGCATCAGATCGACGCCCTTGAAGTCCCACGCGGACCGGTCGGGGACGTCGGCGAGGGTGGCGAGCGTGGGCATCACGTCGATCAGTGTGGCGAGGGCGCCGGTCCGCACCGGTTGCGGGAACATCACCGGGTTGCTGATGACCATCGGCACGCGGAGGGTCTCCTCGTAGGCGTTGAACACCTTCTGCCGCAGCCCGCCGTGCGAGAGTCCCATCTCGCCGTGGTCCGACATCCGGATCACCACCGTCGAATCCCTTCTGCCGGGCTGGGATTCGAGCGCGTCGAGCACGGCACCGATGTGTTCGTCGACCACCTTGTGCATGTAGGCGTAGAAGTTGGCGTAGTTGTGGGCGGCGTCGGGGCCGACCAGCGGTCCGAGTCCGGCGGCCAGCAGCAACTCGGATTGCACCTGCGCGGTGGGTTTGAAGTTCGCGGCGAGCTTCTCGTCGTAGGTCGGCGGCAGTTCGATGCCCTGCTGGAAGATGCCGGGGGCGTCGGAACCGTAGTTGTCGCAGGTTCCGTTGATCGCGTCCCACGTCTGCGGATAGGCCAGCACGTCGTGCGGGTTGACGAACGAGACGATGAGCGCGAACGGGGTGTCGTCGCCGGCGGCGAGGCCGTGCAGGAAGTCCACGGCCTCGGTCGCGTAGCGGCTGTCGAGATCGGCGCACCCGCCACCGAAGTGGTCGGGGTTGGTGTCCTGGCCGCCCTCGGGCGGAATCCAGCCCTGGAATCCGTAGGCGGCGAGATCGGCGCCGGACGGGTCGCCGCCGTCGGAGCCCTTGCTCATGTGCCACTTGCCGCGGTAGTGCACGTTGTAGCCGGCCGATTCCAGCAGCTCGGCCATGTTCTGGATGTCCAGTGGCAGGGTCGGCTCGGTGGGGGAGACCGTCCCGCCCTCGGTGAGTGTCGCGGTGACGCCGTGCTGCGCCGGGTAGAGGCCGGTGAAGAACGTACTGCGACTCGGCGAGCACATCGCCGCGTTGCAGAACGAGTTGTCGAACGACAATCCGGTGTCGGCCAGCCGTTTACGGTGGGGCAGGATCTGCTCCGCCCATCCCTCGGGCCAGAACATCGGTCGGCGTTCCTGGTCGGTGATCACGACGACGATGTTGGGTCGACGCGGCACGCTGCCGGGCTGTTGGGCGACGGCCGGTTGCGGGGATGCGCCCGCACGCGTGGTCGCGCCCGCCATGCCGGCCAGCAGTAGCGCGCCGGCACCGCCCATGAGCGAGCGACGGCTCAGCGGGTGATCGATCGCGTCGAGTAGCGGTGTGCTCGGGGAGTCCATCGGGTGATCTCCATCCTGCAGACAACGGCGTGAGGCAGGCGTACGGATCGTCATTCTCACCCACCTTTGACCCCCTGAGCTGCGGTTCGGGCAATTGTCGGGATCAAACCCTGGACTTACATGGACTTCCAACTATAGGATCAGCGAAGAATGTTGAAGGTGACGTGTGTCTCCTTCGCCTCCCCGCAGCGACCAGCAAAGGACGGGTTCGGACAATGAGCGTTCGAGAGCTCTCCCATTTCATCGGCGGCAAGCGCACCCCCGGAACGTCCGGCCAATTCGCCGACGTGTACGACCCCAACACGGGGCAGGTGCAGGCGCGCGTGCCGCTTGCCGACAAGGCCGAGACCGAGGCCGTGATCGCGAATGCAGTTGATGCGCAGCGGGAGTGGGCGGCATGGAATCCGCAGCGCCGCGCCCGTGTCCTGATGCGGTTCCTGCAGCTGATCCAGGAGGAGATGGAGCCGCTCGCGCGACTGCTGTCCTCCGAGCACGGCAAGACCATCGCCGACGCGAAGGGCGACATCCAGCGCGGCCTCGAGGTGGTCGAGTTCGCCGTCGGTATCCCGCACCTGCTCAAGGGCGAGTACACCGAGAGCGCCGGTAGCGGCATCGACGTGTTCTCGATGCGTCAGCCCCTCGGCGTGGTCGCCGGCATCACGCCGTTCAACTTCCCCGCGATGATCCCGCTGTGGAAGGCCGCGCCCGCTCTCGCGTGCGGCAATGCGTTCATCCTCAAGCCGTCCGAGCGGGACCCGTCGGTGCCGCTGCGGCTGGCCGAGCTGTTCCTCGAGGCGGGCCTGCCGCCGGGCGTCTTCAACGTCGTCAACGGTGACAAGGGCGCGGTCGACGTGCTGCTCACCGATCCGCGGGTCAAGGCCCTCGGCTTCGTCGGCTCCACCCCGATCGCGCAGTACATCTACGAGACCGCGGCGGCGCACGGCAAGCGCGCGCAGTGCTTCGGCGGCGCCAAGAACCACGCGATCGTGATGCCCGACGCCGACCTCGACCAGGTCGCGGACGCCCTCGTCGGCGCCGGCTACGGCTCCGCCGGTGAGCGCTGCATGGCCATCTCGGTCGCGGTGCCGGTCGGTGAGGAGACCGCCGACGCTCTCGTCGCGAAGCTCACCGAGCGGGTCGGCAAGCTGAGGATCGGCACCTCCGACGACGAGAACGCCGACTTCGGCCCGCTCGTCGGCGCCGACGCCCTGGCCCGGGTGAACAACTACGTGCAGATCGGTGTCGACGAGGGCGCCGAGCTGGTGGTCGACGGCCGCGGCTTCACGCTCGACGGCCACGAGGACGGATTCTTCGCCGGCGCAACGCTGTTCGACCGCGTCACCCCGGAGATGCGGATCTACAAGGAGGAGATCTTCGGACCCGTCCTGCAGGTGGTGCGCGCGCACGACTACGAGGAGGCGCTGCGCCTGCCGAGCGAGCACGAGTACGGCAACGGCGTCGCGATCTTCACCCGCGACGGTGACACCGCCCGCGACTTCTGCGCCCGGGTCGACACCGGCATGGTCGGCGTCAACGTCCCGATCCCCGTGCCGATCGCCTACCACACGTTCGGCGGCTGGAAGCGGTCCGGATTCGGCGACCTCAACCAGCACGGTCCGGACTCGATCCGCTTCTACACCAAGACCAAGACGGTCACGCAGCGCTGGCCCTCCGGTGTCAAGGAGCATGCGGACCACTTCGTCATCCCCACGATGGACTGACGCGGTGAAGAAGTACGTGCCGAGCTGGCACGACGACGAGGTCAGGGCGCTCTCCGAACTTGCGGCCGGATTCTTCGAACGCGAGGTCGTCGCCAACAACGAGAAGTGGGAGGCGCAGCGCCGCATCGATCGCGACGTCTGGCACACAGCCGGCAAGCTCGGACTGCTCTGCTGCTCGATTCCCGAGGAATACGGTGGCGGCGGAGGTACGTTCGCGCACGATCTCGCGGTGTTCGAGGCGCAGGGCTATGCGGGTGACCTGGCGTTCGGGGTCTCCGTACACAGCGGAATCGTCGCGCACTACATCAACGAGTACGGCACGGAGGAGCAGAAGCGGACCTGGCTGCCCGGCATGGCGTCCGGGGAGATCCTCGGCGCCATCGGGATGACCGAACCGGGAGCAGGGTCCGACCTCAAGGCCATCCGGACGACGGCCGTCAGGGACGGCGACCACTACGTCGTCAACGGTTCCAAGACGTTCATCACCAACGGTTCTTCGGCCGACATGATCGTCCTGGCGGTCAAGACCGACCCCAAGGCCGGCGCCCGGGGAATCTCGTTGTTGATCGTCGACCTGCGGGACTGCCCCGGATTCACGGTGGGGCGGGTGCTCGACAAGGTGGGGCAGCACGCCGCGGACACCTCCGAACTGTCCTTCGTCGATGTGAGGGTTCCCGTTTCGAACCGGTTGGGTGAGGAGGGCCGAGGCTTCGGTCAGCTCGTCGCGCAACTCGTCCAGGAACGGTTGATCATCGCGGCCCAGGCGTCGGGTGCCATGAACCGGGCCGTCGAGGAAACCGTCGCCTACGTCAAGTCCCGGCAGGCGTTCGGCCACAGCCTGTTCGAGTTCCAGAACACGGCGTTCGAACTCGCCGAGTGCCAGACGATTGCACGAACGTGCGAGGTGTTCCTCGACCACTGCATCCGGGAACACCTGCGGGGAGACCTCGACGCGGCGGAAGCGGCCATGGCGAAGTACTGGCTCACCGACAAACAGTGCGAGGTCGTCGACCGCTGCGTGCAGCTGCACGGTGGTTACGGGTACATGCGCGAGTACCTCGTTGCCCGCATGTACGAGGACGCACGGGTGCAGAAGATCTACGCGGGTGCCAACGAGGTCATGAAGGGGATCATTGCGAAATCTCTCTGACGACGGCGGCCACAGCGTGATCCTGACGACGAACTAGGAGCGAAGGCAATGTTCAGACTTTCCGACGACGAGCGCGCCATCAGCGACACCGCGCGCGACTTCGCCGCGGAGTACCTGGCGCCCAACGCGATCGAATGGGACCAGACCAAGCACTTCCCGGTGGACGTGCTGCGCAAGGCCGGCGCGCTCGGCATGGGCGGCATCTACATCCGCGAGGACGTGGGCGGCTCCGGCCTGACCCGACTCGACGGCGTCCGCATCTTCGAGCAGCTCGCGACGGGATGCCCGTCGATCGCCGCGTACATCTCCATCCACAACATGGTGACGTGGATGATCGACGAGTTCGGCGACGACGAGCAGCGGCGCCGCTGGGTGCCGGGACTGGCGTCGATGGAGCAGTTGGGCAGCTACTGCCTCACCGAGCCGGGCGCCGGATCCGACGCGGCGGCCCTGAGCACCAAGGCCGTTCGCGACGGCGACGACTACGTCCTCACCGGCGTCAAGCAGTTCATCTCCGGGGCCGGCACCTCCGATGTCTACGTCGTCATGGCGCGGACCGGGTCGGTCGGTGCCCGCGGCATCTCGGCGTTCATCGTGCCGAAGGATGCGCCCGGACTGTCGTTCGGCGCCAACGAGAAGAAGATGGGCTGGAACGCGCAGCCCACCCGTCAGGTGATCCTCGACGAGGTGCGGGTGCCGGCGGCGAACCTGCTCGGTGGCGAGGGCGAGGGCTTCCGGATCGCGATGAAGGGGCTCAACGGCGGCCGGCTCAACATCGCCGCGTGCTCGGTCGGCGGGGCCCAGGCCGCGCTCGACAAGGCGGTCGCGTACCTCGCGGAGCGCAAGGCGTTCGGGTCGGCGCTGATCGAGTCGCAGGCGCTGCAGTTCCAGTTGGCCGACATGCGGATCGAGCTCGAGGCCGCACGCACCCTGCTGTGGCGGGCCGCGGACGCGCTCGACGCGGACACCGCGGACAAGGTGGAGCTGTGCGCGATGGCCAAGCGGTTCGCCACCGACACCGGGTTCGACGTCGCGAACAAGGCGCTGCAGCTGCACGGCGGCTACGGCTATCTGGCGGAATACGGATTGGAGAAGATCGTGCGTGACCTGCGGGTGCATCAGATCCTGGAGGGGACCAACGAGATCATGCGGATCGTGGTGGCCCGCTCGGTCGTCGGATCGGCGGGCCCGGCGTGAGTGAATCTCTCGGAAGCGACGACGCCGAGGTCCGCGAGGTCATTGTCGACCGGTTCGGCGACCTCGGGCGGATCACACTCAACCGGCCCAAGGCGATCAACGCACTGAACCACGCCATGGTGCGGCAGATGGCCGCCGCGCTGCTCGAATGGTCGGACGACGACGCGGTCCGCGCGGTGCTGCTGCGGGGCGCCGGCGAGCGTGGCCTGTGCGCGGGCGGCGACATCGTCTCGATCTACCACGATGCCCGCGAGGGCGGTAACGGCTCACGGGACTTCTGGCGGGACGAGTACGTGCTCAACGCCGCGATCGCCCGCTACGGCAAGCCGTACGTCGCGATCATGGACGGCATCGTCATGGGCGGCGGCGTCGGCGTCTCGGCGCACGGCAACGTCCGGGTCGTGACCGAGCGGTCGATGATCGGGATGCCGGAGGTGGGCATCGGATTCGTGCCCGACGTCGGTGGCACCTACCTGCTGTCGCGGGCGCCAGGTGAACTCGGGACGCATATCGCGCTCACCACGGCGCGTTTGACGGCGGGCGACGCGATCCACTGCGGCTTCGCCGACCACTTCGTCCCGTCCGACCGGATCGCCGCCCTCGAGGAGGCACTCGTCGGCGGATCCGTGGAGTCGGCGCTCGCCGAGTTCGCAGAGCCTGCGCCGGCGTCGGACCTGGCGGCCCGGCAGGATTGGATCGACGCGGCCTACGCGGCCGACACCGTCGAGGAGATCGTCGCGAACCTGCGCTCCAGCGGCATCCCGGAGGCCGAGGCCGCCGCCGACCAGATCCTCGCGAAGTCGCCGACCGCGGCGAAGGTGACGTTGCGGGCGCTGCGGCGCGCGCGTGAGCTCGACAACCTCGAGGCCGTGCTGGATCAGGAGTACCGGGTGTCGTTGGCGTGCCTCGGATCCCACGATCTGGTGGAGGGCATCCGGGCGCAGGTGGTAGAGAAGGACCGTAACCCCGCATGGTCGCCGTCGACCCTCGAGGCGGTCACCGACGAACACGTGGATCAATTCTTCGAGTCGCTCGGCGAGGCCGAACTGGGCCTGACCGCGGCACTCGTGAGTGGGGAGGAACAGCGATGAGCAGTACCGATGTCACCGTAGGGTTCGTCGGACTAGGCCACATGGGCGGTCCGATGGCCGCGAACCTGGCGACGGCGGGCTACCGCGTCAACGGGTTCGATCTCGCCGAGGCCGCGCTCGATCAGGCCCGCCGAGACGGCGTGACCGTCGCCCCGTCGGCGCACGCCGCGGCCACCGACGCCGATGTCGTCATCACGATGCTGCCCAGCGGCAAGCACGTGCTGGACCTGTACGAGGGTGGGCTGCTGGCGGCAGCGCGGCCGGGCACGCTGTTCGTGGACTGCTCCACGATCGACGTCGCCGACGCCCGCGCGGCCCACGAGCTGGCCGAGCTGGCCGGACACCGCAGCGTCGACGCTCCGGTGTCGGGCGGTGTCATGGGCGCGAGCGCGGGCACCCTCGCGTTCATGGTCGGCGGCGCCGACGAGGACTTCGAGGCGGCGAGCCCGCTGCTCGAGGTGATGGGCCGCAAGGTGGTCCACTGCGGCGGTCCGGGCGTCGGCCAGGCGGCGAAGATCTGCAACAACATGATCCTCGGCGTCTCGATGATCGCGATCAGCGAGGCGTTCGTGCTGGGCGAGAAGCTGGGCCTGAGCAACCAGGCACTGTTCGACGTCGCATCCAACGCGTCGGGGCAGTGCTGGGCACTCACCACCAACTGCCCGGTCCCGGGACCGGTGCCGACGAGCCCGGCGAACAACGACTACCAGCCGGGGTTCGCGGCGGCGCTCATGGACAAGGATCTCGGTCTGGCATCGAACGCGTTGCGCGCCAACGGTGTCGATGCCGAGCTCGGCATGCGCGCGGCCGAGCTGTACCGGCGGTTCCACGAGACCGGACACGGCGGCGAGGACTTCTCGGCGATCATCAGGGACATCAGGGACAGGTCGAACGGAGGCACTCGATGACGGACTACGAGACCATTCTGGTCGGACGCACGGGGCGGGTGGGCATGATCACGCTCAACCGTCCCGAGGCGCTCAATGCGCTGAACGCGCAGTTGATGTCGGAGGTGGTGGCCGCCGTCGACGACTTCGAGCGCGACCGCGGTATCGGCGCCATCCTGATCACCGGCTCGGATCGCGCGTTCGCGGCCGGCGCCGACATCAAGGAGATGCAGAGCAAGTCGTTCATGGAGATGTACCTCGACGACTGGTTCTCGGCGTGGGACCGGCTGGCCGCGGCCCGCAAGCCCATCGTCGCCGCCGTCGCCGGCTATGCGCTCGGGGGCGGCTGTGAGCTCGCGATGATGTGCGACGTGCTGCTCGCCGCGGATTCGGCGAAGTTCGGTCAGCCCGAGATCAAGCTGGGTGTCCTCCCGGGTATCGGTGGCTCGCAGCGACTCACGCGGGCCGTCGGGAAGGCGAAGGCGATGGACCTGTGCCTCACCGGGCGGACGATTGACGCCGAGGAGGCCGAGCGGGCCGGTCTGGTCGCGCGGGTGGTTCCGGCGGTCGACCTCATGGACGAGGCCATCGCCACGGCGTCGAAGATCGCCGACATGTCGCTGCCGATCGCGATGATGGTCAAGGAATCCGTCAACCGCGCATTCGAATCGACGCTGTCCGAGGGCGTGCGCTTCGAGCGGCGGGTGTTCCACTCGGCGTTCGCAACCCAGGATCAGAAGGAAGGCATGGCCGCCTTCACCGAGAAGCGGGATCCCAACTTCGGGCACCACTGAGTACCGCAACGCGCATCGGCCCCGTATCGCTCGTCGATACGGGGCCGATGCGCGTTCGGTGTTATCTCAGTGCCACTTGCCCGGCTGATCGCCGGTGTCGAAATCGCCTGCCTGATAGCGCAGTTCGGTGAGGACGCGGATCAATGAATCCAACTGCTCGGGGGCGAGTCCGGGTTCGGCGAACACCTGCGCGTTGAGCGCCTCGGTCGCCCGCAGCGCGAGGTCGCGCCCCTCGTCGGAGATCTCGACGAGCGTGGCACGCCGGTCGGTCGGGTGCGGCACCCGCCGGACCAGACCCGCGTCCTCGAGGCGGTCCACGGCGTTGGTGACACTCGTCGGGTGGACCTGCAGGCGGGCACTGGCCTTCGCCATCGGCAGGGCGCCCGAGCGGGTGAACGTCAGCAGCGTGAGTAGTTCGTAGCGGGAGAACGTGAGCCCGAACGGTTTCAGTGCCTTCTCGACGCGCGCCATCATGATCTGCTGAGCCCGCATCAGCGACGTCACGGCCGCCATGCCGTCGGCCACTGCGCCCCAGCCGTGCTGCGTCCACTGGCGGTGCGCTTCCTCGATCGGATCCAGCGGCAGTGGTGACGGTGACGGCATGCGTCGATCATCCCATGCTGCGCCGGGCGAATCGACCGCTGTCCCTCCCCGAAACGCGCTCGGACGTGCTCTGGGGGCAGACGGCGGCGGTATCCGATCTGTCTGATTCGGCTAGGCTGGCTCGGACCGGTGTACTGCGGATACAGAGCGTGAACGAGGAGGAATCTCATGGGATTTTGGGATCAGCTCAAGTCGAAGACCCAGGAAATGAGCGGACAGCTTCAGACGAAGACCGCGCAGTTCAAGAACAAGGAATTCGCGAACGGCTCCATGGCGATGTGCGCGCTGATCGCGGCCGCCGACGGCAGCATCGATCCGTCCGAGCGTCAGAAGACGGCAGCGCTCATCATGAACAACCAGTCGCTGCAGGTGTTCGACTCCTCCGAACTGCGTGAGAAGTTCGACTGGTACTGCGACAAGCTGGCCGGAGACTTCGACTTCGGCAAGGTCGAGGCCACCGCGACGATCGGCAAGCTGAAGTCCAAGCCGGAGCAGGCGCGCGCGGTCATCCAGATCGGCATCATCATCGGTGGCGCGGACGGCAACTTCGACCAGCACGAGAAGGCTGCCGTCAAGGAGGCCTGCTTCGCGGTCGGCATCGATCCGTCCGAGTTCGAGCTCTGATCCTGCAGATTTCGTGCCCTCGGCGTTCGACAGGTCCGTGAACGCCGGGGGCATTGCTCTGCGCCGGGCGGGACGCTCAGTGGTGTTCGAGCCGGGCGCGCAGCAGCGCCCGTCGTCGACTGGTGCCGAGGTGGCGGTGGTGGTGATGTCGAGGCCCACGTAGCTGCCGGACGTCGTGGTGGGCCTGCTGTACGAACTCGAACATGCTCTGTCCTCCCGTCGGTACGGGGAACGCTAGTGGAGGCAGGGGGCGAGCGTCCTCACTCGTGGAGAGTGAGATCGCTGTCGGCATCGGCCCGGACGAACTACAGGAGCGGCAGCGCACGTGGATTGCCACGTGCGCTGCCGCTCCTGTTCGGCGAAGGGTGGAACTACTTACGGCCTGCCTGCCACTGCATACCCCACCCGTAGGCGGCGTCCAGGTCGGACTGGCTGCCGTTGATGTAGTTGACCAGACGGTTGACCGTGATGCCGTTGCCGTTGTTCTCGAGCATCGCGATCGCGCAGATGCGGGCATTGTTGTCGGCCGAGTCGAGGCGGACCTCGACCTGCGGACCCACCGTCGGGAACAGCGTCACGACGCCGTCGACGGCCGCCCAGTTGGGGGCACCCTGGTAGATCATCGCGAAGATCAGCACCCGCCGGAACATCTCCGGCCGGTCCAGGTTGACGTGCATGTTCTCGCCGCCGGAGACGGCACCGCTCCGGTCGTCGCCGTCGAGTTGGACGAAAGGTGCGGTGTCGAGCGCACCGAAGCTGTTGCCCAGCGCCTGGATGACGCCCTTGGATCCGTCAGTCAGCTCGTAGAGGCAGCCCAGGTCGAGGTCGACCCCGCCACCGCCTCCGGTCAGCTTGGCGAAGAAGCCCTTCTTCTGGGGCTCACCGCCCTGCGACCAGTTGAGGTTCACGCGCATCTTGCCCTGGCGCTCACCGGCCTTCGTGAGGCTGACCGACGGTGCACTCTTGGTCAGGCTGATCTTGCTGAGGTTCACACCGCCCTGCGGCGTCGCGCCGGCCGGGGGAGTGCTGGGGCGGCGGGTGTAGTCGATGGCCATCTGTGGCTCCTTCGGTTCGGGTCGGGTCAGCCGACTGAGGCGGGAGTGCGCTCGGCGACAGCGTCGCCGTCCTTGCCGGCCTTGCGGTTACGGACGAGGCTGGAGATGAACGCGGCCCCGATGAGGAGGATGCCGACGAGGCCCGTGATCAGCTCGTTGACGTGCACGCCGATCGACACGAGCAGGATCACCGCGAGGGCGCCGATGGCCCAGTGCGCGCCGTGCTCGAGGTAGACGTACTCCGAGAGCGTGCCCTTGCGGACGAGGAACACGGTGATCGAGCGGACGAACATGGCGCCGACGAAACCGAGGCCCAGGGCGATGATGATCGGATCCGCGGTGATCGCGAAGGCGCCGATCACACCGTCGAACGAGAACGACGCGTCGAGAACCTCGAGGTAGAGGAACAGGAAGAAGCCGGCCTTACCGGTGGCCTTCGCCAGGTTGGACGGACCACGTGACGGTTCGGCCTCCTCGCCCTCCTCCGGCAGGTTGAACAACTCGCCCAGGCCGTTGACGACGATGTAGAGGATCAGGCCGGCCACACCGGCCACCATGATGGTGCCGCGGTTGTCGTCGTCGGCGAACAGGAACGCGGTCGCCAGCAGTAGGGCGCCGGCGACGACGACCTCGAGCTGATCGAGTTTGCCGATCTTGGCCAGCGGGCGCTCGAGCCAGCTGAGCCAGGTGATCTCGCGCGATTCGAAGATGAAGTTCAGGAACAGCATCAGCAGGAACATGCCACCGAACGCGGCGATCTGAGGATGCGCATCGGTGAGGATCGTCTCGTAGCTCGCGCTGCCGTCCGGGAAGTGCGACGCCCCGTCGGCCGGCGGATTGAGAGCGAGGCGCATCGCCTCGACCGGGCCCAGGCCGGAGGCGACCCAGACGATCACCAGCGGGAAGACCAGTCGCATGCCGAACACCGCGATCACGATGCCGACCGTGAGGAAGATCTTCTGCCAGAACTCACTCATCCGCTGCAGGACGGTGGCGTTGATCACGGCGTTGTCGAAGGACAGGGAGATCTCGAGGATGGACAGGATCGCGACCAGGAAGACGGCCTCGGGGCCGCCGTAGATCCCAGCCACGATGAGAGAGAGCACAGTGACGACTAAAGAGACGCCGAAAATGCGGAGAACCATTGTGCGGCCGTTCTGTAGGGTCGCCGACCTGGACGGCCGACGTCAGAGTTGGGTAACTCGGTCAGCCGAGGTTCACGCCGTAGTCGCGGGCGATGCCGGCCAGGCCGGAGGCGTAGCCCTGCCCGACGGCGCGGAACTTCCACTCGGCACCGCGGCGGTAGACCTCGCCGAAGACCATCGCGGTCTCGGTGGACGCGTCCTCGGACAGGTCGTAGCGGGCGAGCTCGATTCCGGTGTTGCGATCGACGACGCGGATGTAGGCGTTGCGGACCTGGCCGAAGGACTGACCGCGCGCATCGGCCTCGTGGATCGACACCGGGAAGAAGATGTTGGTCACGTCGGCGGGCAGGGCGATCAAGTCGACGTTGATGACCTCGTCGTCGCCGTCGCCGTCACCCGTGAGGTTGTCTCCGGTGTGCTCGACCGAACCGTCGGGCGATCGCAGATTGTTGTAGAAGACGAAATGCTGGTCGGAGAGGACCTTTCCGGTCGCGCCGGTCAGTAGAGCCGAGGCGTCGAGGTCGTAGGCGACTCCGGTGGTGGCCCGTTCGTCCCAGCCGAGGCCGACAGCGACTGTGGTGAGGTTGTCGGTCTGCTTCGAGAGGGAGACGTTGCCCCCCTTGGTGAGCGTGACGCTCATGGTCTGTTTCCTCTGTTGACAGCGGATCTCGGACACGGGAAAGCGGACGCCCACGGGAATCGGGAACTGTTGTCGTGCAACGTTGCCGGTCCCGTGCAGCGTCGGAGGTTCCTGGCGCGTGTGGCCGCGGGATCGTAGTTCGGATCGCGCGGCCACACGCTCAGATGAATCGGTGGAACGTGCCGGAACGACTAGACGTTGACGCCGTAGTCGCGGGCGATGCCGGCCAGGCCGGAGGCGTAGCCTTGGCCGACCGCGCGGAACTTCCACTCGGCGCCGTGGCGGTACAGCTCGCCGAAGACCATCGCGGTCTCGGTCGAGGCGTCCTCGGACAGGTCGTAGCGGGCCAGCTCGTTGCCGTTCGCGCGGTCGACGACGCGGATGTAGGCGTTGCGGACCTGGCCGAACGACTGTGCGCGGGTGTCGGCATCGTAGATCGAGACCGGGAAGAAGATGCTCTCGATGTTCGCCGGAACGGCCGCGAGATCGACGTTGATGACCTCGTCGTCGCCGTCGCCCGCACCCGTGGTGTTGTCGCCGGCGTGCTCGATCGAGCCGTCGGGCGAGCGCAGGTTGTTGAAGAAGATGAAGTGCTGGTCGGAGATTACCTTCTTGTCGGCGCCCGCGCCGATCGCGCTCGCGTCGAGATCGAAATCCGTGCCGGTGGTGCTGCGCACGTCCCAGCCGAGACCGACTGCAACCGCCGTGAGGTTCGGCGCCTCTTTCGTGAGGGAGACGTTTCCGCCCTTGGTCAAGCTGACACCCATCGAGGAGTCCTTTCGGTGGTGTGGAATCAGGCACTAACCTTCGGCCACGTGCCCGATATGTCGTGTTACAGCGATCGTGCAGCAACACCATAATCGTTCGACATGACATCGCGTTACGGCGCAGGTCGCCAGGTCGCGAATGCGGGCAAACCAGTACGATGCAGCGGTGGCCGGTAGATGGTCGGGACGGTTCTTCGGAGAGTCCCGCGACGAGGACGAGGCGATGCGTCGTGCCCGCGAAACCATGACCGCCGCGTTCCTCGACCTGGACGGCCGCCAGCGTATCGCCGAGTCGTCGGTTGCGGCATCGAATCGGCTCTATCCGGACAAAGGGATCCACCGGCAGTGGCAGTCGGTGCGCGACGGTTGTTACGAGGTCGGCAGTCGGTACGTGGCGACATGTGACGATGCCGACAGCGGACGGGCCACCGTAACCGACCTCGACGCGACCACCCGGGCGCTGATCGACGCGGCCCACCTCGTGGACGAGTTCTACGGCTCCCACCGTGCGCATCTCGAGCATGCTGCGTCGTTGCTCGACGCAATTCCACGGATCGCCGTCGAGGCGCAGTCCGCCGCCGATGCCGCGTGCCGGAGTGCGGTGGGCCCGTACGCGGGCTACTCCTCGGTCCGGGCCGGGGTCGCCGCCATCGACGAGGCCTCGCTCCTGCTGGCCGGCGCGGGTGCGCAGGACGACATCCGTCGGGTCCGCGACGCGGCCGCGCGCCTCAACGACGCGGTGGCCGAGCTGGGATCCGCGTTGGCGGCCGCACCGGACCGGGAGCGCCAGGCGCGGAATGCGCTGTCGTCGGTGACGACCCGGATCGCCGCGGTACGGAACCGGGCCGCGGACCTCGGCCCCGCGTACTCGTCGATCCTCCGCGAGTTCAACGCCGCGAGTTCGGACGACCTGGTCGGCAACGATCGCGAGAGCGTGCGCCTCATCGAGCAGTCCGAGGTGCTGTTCGCCGAGGCCCAGGCTGCGCTCGCCGCGGGCGACCCCGACCTCGCGTCGGAGCTGACCGCGAGAGTGCGTGCAACGCTGGTGGATGCGGAGGGCCTCGTCGACGCTGTCACCGATCGGCTCCGGCTCCTGCGCGACGTACGCACCGACCCGCGGGCGAAGGTCGATGCCGTACGCTTTCGGCTTCGAGACGCCCAGTTGCTCGCGGTCAATTCGGGGCTTGCCGTTGAGTGGGGTTCAGCACTGGACGCTCAGGTGGACCGGATCGAACGCGCCGTCGACCGCCTGGCCGGGACACATCCGGACTACTGGGCCTACATCACCGAGCTCGACGCCGTGTCGAGTTTCGTCGCTGGAATTGTGCAACGCATGAGAGGGCAGAGCGCCACACCATGACATGGGGGACTACAACCGAGTCGTGCGCGATGAGGCATTTCCATCAACTCGACGCGGCGGCCGCCGAGACGCTGTTCCTGCATCCGACCGAGGCGTTCGACGACAGCGCGGACCGGGATCTGCTGGCCGTCGCGCTCGGTGCGACGCTGTACGTGCCGGCCACGCGTGACGACCTCACCGCGACGATCCTGCGTCGCGGCAGCGAGGGCGTCTGCTCGATGGTGCTCGATCTCGAGGACGCCGTCGCGGACGACGAGGTCGAAGCGGGCATGGCCAATGCAGTTGCGGCGCTGGACGAGCTCGCCGGGACCGTGGCGGCGAACATGCTGCTGTTCGTGCGGGTCCGGACGCCGGACGGTATCCGGGCGATCACCGACGCAATCACCACCGGCGTCGTCGCGCTGACCGGGTTCGTCGTTCCGAAGTTCACCAGTGCTAGCGGCGCGTTCCTCGACGAGATCGCGGACGCGTCCGACCGGCTCGGCAAGCACCTGTACGCGATGCCGGTACTCGAGTCGCCGGAGTTGGTGCACCGGCAGAGCCGCGACGCCGAGTTGCATGCGGTCGGTGAACTGCTCGAGCGACACCGCGACCGCGTCCTCGCGGTCAGACTCGGCGCGACCGACATGTGCAGCACGTTCGGGATCCGCCGGGACCGGGACCTCACCATCTACGACGTCCGAGTGGTCGTCGACGTGATCGCCGACGTCGTGAACTACCTGGGCCGCGCGGACGGGACGGGCTTCGTCATCACCGGCCCGGTGTGGGAGTACTTCGCCGACCACGAGCGAATGTTCCGGCCGATGCTCCGGGCCACCCCGTTCGCCGAACACGACGCGGTGCTCTTCCGCCAGCAGCTCGTCAGTCGCGACCTCGACGGGCTGTTGCGCGAGATCGCCCTGGATCGGGCGAACGGCATCCAGGGCAAGACCGTCATCCACCCGTCCCACGTGGCGGCGGTCCATGCGCTGTCCGCGGTCACGCACGAGGAATACCACGACGCACTCGACATCCTCGGCAGCGAGGCGGTCGGTGGTGTACAAGCGTCGGGATACAGGAACAAGATGAACGAGGTTCGCCCACACCGGAACTGGGCCGAGGCGACACTGCGCCGTGCCCGGGTGTTCGGGGTCACCAACAAGGGCGTGACGTTCGTCGACCTGTTGACCGCGCTGGTGACGCGGTGACGGCTCCGGGGGCGCCGGTCGTCGAGTCGTGGGCGACGCGTGAGTTCGGGCTCGCGCTCGACCACGTCGATTCGGACGCCGGCTACACCGTCCCGCAGCTCGTCGAGCCGGGACTGCGTCGCAATCCGCGTCGCGCGCACCTGCTGGTGTCGACGGTCCTCGGCAAGCATCTGCCGACCGCGCCCGACGTCGTCATCGCGGCCGGTGACCGGCTCGGTGACCTGGTGCTCGCGGCGCTGGGGGTCCCCGCCGAACGCGAATCCGAAGTCGATGTCACCGTCCTCGGATTCGCCGAGACGGCGACCGGTCTCGGGCACTGCGTCGCCACCCGGATGCGAGCCCGCTGCTATCTGCATTCGACCCGGCGCGACGTGCCCGGGGCCCGGACCTTCGCCGGGTTCGAGGAGGGGCACTCCCACGCGACGAGCCATCTCCTGCAACCCACGTCGCCGGATCTGCTGGCGGACGACTGTCCGATGATCCTCGTCGACGACGAGATCTCCACCGGTGCAACGGCTGTCGACGCCATTCGTGCGCTGCACGCGCATCATCCGCGAGGTCGCTACATCGTCGCGTCGCTGGTCGACATGCGGACCGGACGCCACCGTGACCAGACAGAGGCTGCCGCAGCCGATCTCGGGGTCACCATCGACTTCGTGAGCCTCGCGAGCGGGCGCACCGTCCTCCCCGAGGGGCTGATCGATCGGGTCGTCGCCCTGCCGGACCCGGTTCTCAACCCGATCTCCGGTGACCGCGGCACGGTCGAGCGCATCGAGTTGCCGTGGCCGGCGGGGGTACCCGACGGTGGACGGCACGGATTTCTGCACGCCGACGCCGACGACTTCGACGCGGCGATCACGGCGGCCGCGAGGGAGTTGGCCACCCGTGTCGACCCCGAGCGCCCGGCCGTCGTCGTCGGTCACGAAGAGCTGATGTACCTGCCACTGCGACTGGCGGCCGCGCTCGGCGCGAGCGGTCGTGAGGTCCGGTTCCAGACCACCACGCGCTCACCGGCGTACGTGCTCGACGAGCCCGGGTACCCGCTGCGCCGCGGATACACCTTCGTCGCGCCCGAAGGGGACGACACCGCGGCGCGGTATCTCTACAACGCCCATTGGCCCGACGATCCGGCGGTGCGTCCGCTGCTGATCGTCGTCGCGGATTCTCCCGCCGACACCGACCGGCTTCACGTCGGAGGAGGGCTCCTCGACGTGCTGACCGCGGCGGGCAACGACGTCCTGCTCGCGGTGGTCCCGGCTGCCGACCCTCGGCACCTCGCCCGCATGCGACAGGATCCGGCGTGACCGCGCCGTTGACCGGCCCCGACTTCGGCTCGTACCCGGCGACCGACGTCCGCTGGTTGCTCAAGGACCTGTCCGGGGTGGATCTCGAGGCCGATGTCGCCGAACGTGAGCGGCGCATCCAGTCGGGCCGCGCGCACTACGCCGAATCGCTGCCCATCGAGTACCAGCCGGACGCGCAGTACCGGGAGCTCTTCGACAAGGTCCTCGTCGAGAGTGCCGAGCGCCTGGCCCGGGCGGTGGGTGTGGTCACCGAACTCATTCTCGAGGAGCGGGGCCACGACATCACGCTCGTCTCCCTCGCACGTGCCGGGACCCCGATCGGGATCCTGATGCGCCGGTGGGCGATGTGCATGCACGGGCTCGACCTGCCGCACTACGCAGTGTCGATCGTCCGGGATCGCGGGATCGACACTGCGGCGCTGGACTACCTTGCCGCCCATTATGATCCGGCGTCCGTCGTGTTCGTCGACGGCTGGACCGGCAAGGGTGCGATCACGCGGGAGCTCGACGCGGCGCTGGCGGCCTATGCCGCGTCGGGCGGGGCGGTGTTCGATCCCGACCTCGCGGTCCTGGCCGATCCGGGCTCGTGTGCGCGCACCTACGGCACCCGGGACGACTTCCTCATCGCGTCGGCGTGCCTCAATTCGACAGTCTCCGGACTCGTGTCGCGCACCGTCCTCAACGACGCACTGATCGCGCCCGGCGAGTTCCACGGCGCCAAGTTCTACCGCGAACTCGCCGCCGCCGACGTCTCCAACGATCTGCTCGACACGATCGGCGCCTGCTTCCCCGACGTGCAGGCGACCGTCGAGGGCGACGTCGCCGCCATCCGATCCGGCGACCGCACGCCGACCTGGGCGGGCTGGGCCTCGGTCGAGGAGATCCGCGCGCGGTACGACATCTCGACGATCAACTACGTCAAGCCCGGCGTGGGAGAGACCACCCGGGTGCTGCTGCGCCGCGTCCCGTGGAAGGTACTGGTGCGGGATCTCGATGCGCCCGAACACGCCCACATCCGTCTGCTCGCGGATGCCCGGGGCGTCCCGGTCGAGGTCGTGCCCGACCTCGCGTACTCCTGCATGGGCCTGATCAAGGATGTGACATGACCGTTCTCGTCGCCACCGACCTCGATCGGACGATGATCTATTCGCGGGCCGCGATGGGCCTGGACCCGACGGCCACCGACTCCGACCTGCGCTGCGTCGAGCACTACGACGGCGCACCGCTGTCGTTCGTCACCGAGACCGGGGCGACGCTCCTGCAGGCCGTGGCGCGGGCTGCGGTGCTGGTTCCGACCACGACCCGCACGATCGAGCAGTTCCGCCGCATCACCCTGCCCGGCGGCCCGTGGCGGTACGCCATCACCAGCAACGGCGGCAACATCCTCGTCGACGGGATCCCGGATCCGCGGTGGCGGAGCGGCATCGACGAAGCCACGCAGCGCGCGGGTGCAGAGCTCGACGAGGTCACCGCCGCACTGCGGTCGCGGATCAGCGACGACTGGGTCAGCAACTGCCGCGTCGCCGACCAGCTCTTCTGTTATCTCGTGGTCGATCTCGCGGTGTTGCCGGACAGCTTCCTCGCCGAGTGGGGTGCGTGGTGCGCCGCGCGCGGCTGGAACGTCTCCCGACAGGGCCGCAAGATCTACACGATGCCGAACGCGGTGTCGAAGAGTGCCGCGGTGGCCGAGGTTCGCCGACGTCTGATCGCCGACGGCTCCATCGCCGCGGATTCGATGACGCTCGCGGCCGGGGACGGCGCGCTCGATGCCGACATGCTCGCCGCCGCCGACGCCGCGATCCGGCCCCGGCACGGCGAACTCGACGCGCTGGACTGGCAGCACCCGCACCTGACCGTCACGGCCGGACGCGGAATCGCTGCGGGGGAGGAGATCCTGCGCTGGTTCCTCCGTCACGCCGGGACCGCTCGACCGGCCGGCCCGAGCGCGTCGACCGCCACCGCCCCGCACACCTGACCGAGACCCGTACCGTCCACCAGAAGAGGATGATCGCCGTGCCCCAAGAGCTCACCAAGGGTCAGAACGCCGCCCTGTCCGTGAACGATGTCGTCGTCTCGATCGTCCTCACCGCGGCGGCGGACCTGTCCGCGCTGCTGGTCACCGCGGAGGGAAAGGTCCGCTCCGACAGCGACTTCGTGTTCTTCAACCAGCCCACCGGGCCGGGCGTGCGCCTGCAGCCCGGTGCCCCCGGGCAGGCCGCGGAACTGGCGGTGTCGCTGTCGGCGATCCCGGCCGACGTGGAGCAGGTGCGAGCGGTCATCACCCTCGACGACGCCGCGAGCAGCTTCGGTCGCTCGGCGCCGCCGACCGCGCGACTCTCCGATGCTTCCGGAAACGTGTTGTACGAGTACCGCATCGACGGTCTGGACACCGAGTCGATCGTGATCGCGCTCGAACTGTACCGCCGCCAGGGCTCGTGGAAGGTGCGTGCCGTCGGCCAGGGATACGCCGGCGGATTCGCGGCACTGGTCACTGATCACGGAGTGTCCGTCGACGACGCGCCTGCTCCCACGCCCGCGGTGACCGGCGCGGCCCCCACGATGGTGCCGCCCGCGGCACCCGCGCATCAGTCCACCAACGGCGGCACCGCCGGCACGCATGCGGCGCCGCCACCGGCCCCGGCAGCGCCGCAGGCGCCCGAGGTCAGCCTCACCAAGAAGAAGCGGGTGAACCTCAGCAAGGGGCAGAAGGTCACCCTCCGTAAGGACGGCGGGGTGGCGCTGACCCAGGTCCGGATGGGGCTGGGCTGGGATCCCGTCAGCAGCCGAGGACTGTTCGGGTCGCGGTCGTCGTCCAGCATCGACCTGGACGCCTCGGCCGTGATGTTCGCCGGGACCAAGGTCTCCGACATCGTGTTCTACGGCGCGCTCCAGTCCGACGACCGGGCCGTCGTGCATTCCGGAGACAACCTCACCGGGGACGGCGCCGGCGACGACGAGGTGATCACCGTGGATCTCACCCGCGTCGATCCCACGGTCACCACCATCGTCTTCATCGTCACGTCGTTCCGGGGACAGACCTTCGAGCAGATCGCCAACGCCTTCTGCCGCCTGGTCGACGCACCACAGGGGACCGAACTCGCGCGGTTCACGCTGCAGGGCGGAATGCCCTTCACCGCTGTCGCGATGGCGAAGGTCTACCGGCAGGGCGGTGAGTGGAAGCTGCAGGCGATCGGCGAGGGCTTCGACGCGAAGACCGCGAGCAAGGCCATTCCGCACCTCGGCCGCTTCCTGAACGACTGACGACGCGGGCGGCCGGGCGCGCGTGATCGGCGCGTGTCACGGCTGCCGGCGTGCAGTCCCGATCATCACGGCCAGGGCGAGCGCGACGCACGCGGTCATGCTGAGCACGAGTGCCACGCTGGTGTTGCCGAGCAGGCCCACGGCCGGAGCGACCAGCGCGCCGACCGCGTACTGCATCGAGCCGAGCAGGGCCGCAGCACTTCCGGCGGCCTCACCGTGCCGGGACAGCGCGAGCGCAGGGGCGTTCGGCAGCACGAAGCAGATGGCGGCGAGCATGATCCACAGGGCGGCGACCAACCCGGCGAGCCCGCCGAATTCGAAGTGCGCGACCACGATCGCGACCAGCCCGAAGGCCAGCGCGGCGGTGAGCGACGCCCGCACGATCTGCAGCGGAGACCAACGGCGCAGCAGTCGGACGTTGACCTGGGTGGCGCCGATCATCGAGAAGGCGCCCGCGCTGAAGACGAGCGCGAACTGTTGCTGGTCGAGTCCGAACTGGTCCTGGTACACGAAGGACGCCCCGGAGACGTAGGCGAAGAGCGAGGCCATCACGACACTCGACACGGGCGTCAACGCCACCAGCAGCGCGCCACCGACACCGGGGGCGATCACGGGCGCGACACCGAGGATCAACATCAGTCGGGACATCACGACGGCTACGGCCTTGTCGGAGAACAGGTCGCGGACCATCGCCATCGTGACGACCGCCGCGGCCGCGGCGCCCATGCCCTGGAACACGCGCAGGGCGCCGAGCATCGCGATGCCGGTGGCGAACAGCGCGAGGAGCGAACTGACGATATGGAGGGCGATCCCCGCGACCAGGGGACGCTTGCGGCCCAGGCTGTCCGACAGTGGACCCACCACGAGCTGGCCCAGTGCCAGACCGATCAACGTTCCGGTGATGGTGAGCTGCGCGCCAGACGGCGTGGAGTCCAGTGCCGAGGCTCCGGCAGTGCCGGCAGATACATGTCGATCGTGAAGGGGCCCAGGGCCGTCATGGAGCCGAGTGCCACGATCGTGCCGGTTCGCGGTCCCCGCGTCTCGTTCGTGGCGGCGCGAGCGGCGTCCGGATCGGTTCCGGGCGTTGTTCGTAGCGTGTCGTCGGCGGTCATGCACAGACGATGGCGGATGTGCGCCCGGTCACGCGAGCGCGCTCCCGCGGGATGGAAACCCGGACGCACGATGGCACGCCGTGCGCGCGGATTCGGCGTCCGGCCTTCCGTGCGTGGATGCCGCAAGGGCCGGGCTCCCTGGGGAACCCGGCCCTCACGTGGTGGCGATGATCAGCTCAGCGAGCTGAGCTGCTGGATCAGCGGCATGATGGTCTTGACGAGGTCGATGACGGCGCTGAGCGTGGAGAAGGAACCCATGTTTAGTCCTCTGAGTGAGCTGGTGGATGTGGCCCGACGCCACTGGGTCTAGAAGTTAGCAGGCGAATGTCGGATATGGGTGAACTCGAACCAAACTACTGGACGTTTGTCCAATTGGCGGGTCGTTGACGGGCCGAGGGGGCGTCGATAGCGTGAGATGGCGCACGCCGACGTGAGGGGGTTCGGGCATGACGGGGCGGGTCGCGTCGTACGGGCGGGACGGGCTGACGTTCGACGTGCTTGACGGGGGCCCGATCGGCGGTGAGCCGGTGGTGCTGCTGCACGGATTCCCGCAGGATTCCCGGTCGTGGGACAAGTTGGCGCCGCTGCTGCACGCGCGCGGCTTCCGGACCCTTGCCGTCGATCAGCGCGGCTGCTCGCCGGGGGCCCGGCCCCGCGCTCGGTGGGCCTATCGGCTCTCCGAACTCGCGGCGGACACCGTCGCGCTCGTCGAACAGTCCGGGCTCGGTCCGGTACACGTGGTGGGGCACGACTGGGGTGCGGCCGTCGCCTGGACGCTCGCCGCCCGTCGTCCGGACCTGGTCCGGACCCTCACCGCCCTGTCGGCGCCGCATCCTGCTGCCTTCGCGCGGGCGCTGATGACGAGCCGCCAGATCGGGATGTCGTGGTACATGCTTGCGTTCCAGCTGCCGCTCCTGCCCGAACGGGCGTTCGCGGCAGGAGAATTCGTGCGACGTCACCTCCTCGCGAGCGGGATGACCGCGGCGGCGGCCGACCGCGATCTCGCGGCGATGCATGATCGTGGCCGAGCCCGCGGGGGACTGAACTGGTATCGCGCGATGATGCTCACCACTCCCGGTGCGACGTCGGCCAGGGTGCGTGTCCCCACCCTGTATGTGTGGAGCGACGGGGACATTGCAGTCGGGGAGGCAGGCGCGCGTGGGACGGAGCGGTTCGTCGACGCGCCGTACACGTTCGAGATCCTCCGCGGAGTCAGCCACTGGATCCCGGAGGAGGCGCCGGAGCGCGTCGACGCCCTCCTCGGCGCCCACCTCGGGCAGCCGCCGGTCAGCTCCTGACGTAGGTGCTGCGGGCGGCAGCGACCAGGGTTCGACCGTCCTCGAATCGCAGGAAGCCGGCCGCGACCGCGCGATCGGTGGCCTGGGAGACCCGGGAGACGTAGGTGTCCTGGTCCGGGTACAGCGCGGTCAGCGTCTCGGCGTCGAGCGGCACGGTCGCGCCGTTGTTCGGCACCCGAACCGTCTCTCCGGTCAGCGCCGCGACCGGGGCCTCGACGGCCGGCGTGCGCACGCCGCCGCGGGCGTTGCCGAAGCGGTCGCGGACGATGCCGGAGCCGGTGGTCTCGATGGGCTCGGCGGATGCCGGCGCGGTACCGTCCGTGACCCAGGTGCGCAGGGCACGCAGCGCGGCCGACACGACCTGTGCCTGAGGGCCGTCGTTGACGATCCCGAACATGGTGCCCAGATCCCGGATCTGCCCGAACTGGGCGGTGTACTGCGGGTAGAGGATTCGCAGGGCGTGCGCGTCGGAGTGCGCGGTGCCCGCGATCTCCCACGTCCGGAGGCGGTCGGTGTCCGGTTGGCGGGCGGCGACGAACGACTTGGGGCCGGGTCCCCCGCCCAGTTCGAACAGTTCGGTTTCGGTGAGGACCTGGAACACCGGGATGTCGAGGTCCGTTCGCACCCGGGCGGGCGCGACCACCGTCGGGCCGTCCGGCCCGTCGAGCGCCGCGACACCGGATCCGGAGCCGAGCGGAGCCCCGAACCCGGCGCGGCTGTGGACGAAGAGACCGTCGAAGACCCGTGCGTGCGGATGGATCGCGTTGGCGTACGTGAGCATCCGGAATCCGGATTGCGACTGGCCGGTCGCAATCAGGTTCTCCACCACCAGTCCGGCGAGCGGGGCGGCACCGCGCGGTGCGCGCAGTGCCGCCCCGGCCTGGGAGAAGATGTCGTACGAGTAGGCGTCGCCCGGGTGGTGCAGCGGTCCGTAGCGCTGCGGATCCCACGCCTTGAGCCCGACGACGTTGGGTCCGAGCGGGCTGCCGCCGGTGCTGTTGACGCCGGCCGCCTGAGCGGAGACACCCACCCACGCGTAGCCCTGCAGCAACTCGGAGTGCATGTAGCCGAAGTCGACGTCCACATCGACGTTGCCGCTGACGTTGAGCCACTCGACGACGACGGTGCCGTTGAAACGGCTCGGATCCTTCGGCGCCCGCACCAGCAACCGCGTCCGGTACGGGGCCTGCCCGGCCTCGGTGACCGCCCACCGTCCGTCGGATTCCCACGCCCCGTCCTCGCGGTACGCCGTGGCGGTGCCGCTGAGGAAGAACTCCTGCTCGGTGTAACCGGCCGCCGCCAGGTCGACGGAGGTCGCAGTCCCGGGGGAACTGTGCATCCCGTCGGGCAGTCGGTCGCGGTCGGTGTCGAATCGTCTTGCGTGCAGGAACATTCGGATCGAGCCTCTCTGACAGGGGACTGCGCCGTTGCAGCCCCCACGCGTGAAACCTAACGCGTCGGTGTGGCGACGATCACACTGGGGTCTCGCTGGGTGGGACTCTTTCTCGGTTCAGCCCCCGGCGTAGTCCCCGAACCGCTCGTCGACCTCCTCGGCGGTGAGCCCGTACTCCTCGAGCGTGTACCGGTGGGCCGGTTTGCGGTTGCCGGAGTGGCTCTCGGAATGCATGTCTTCCATCTCGCGATGTGCCTGGTCGGACATCGGGATCGAGAACTGGGAATAGATCTTCTCGACCGTCCCCAGCGGGTCCGCGACGAAGTCGCGGTAGTCGACGTCGATGAACTGGGCCGGGTCGTACTTGGCCCGCGCCGCCGTGAAGTCCTCGAGCCCGCGCGCCCACAGGTCCAGCTGGCCGCGGCCGATCACCTCGCCGCGGAACGTGTTGGACCAGCCCTCGGTGGCGTGCTCGGCGAGGCTGCACATCGACGGGATGATGGTGCTCGGCGGACGGTGGGTCTGGACGATCAGCGCGTCCGGGTACACCGCCATCAACTCGTCGAGCGCGAACAGGTGGCTCGGGTTCTTGAGGACCCACCGCCGGTCGCGGTCCGGCAGGCCGATGAGCTGGAGGTTCTTCTTGTGTCGGGCGTAGGCGTTGGTCCAGTCCTGGCCCTGCAGCCATGTCGAGTACGTCGGCAGGTTCGCCAGGCACTCGTACGACACCGACTTGAAGGTCTGACGCAGCAGCTGCCAGCACTCCTCGACCTCGCCGGCCGACATGTAGTGCACGCCCATGAACTCGGGGTGATCCACGTGGTGCTGGCTGAACTGCTGTTCGATCGCCTGGAACACCGGATTGGAGTCCCACGTGTCGCGCGGCGGCCGCGGCTGCGGCATCTCCGTCAGCCACATCTCCAGACCCTGATGCGCGGGGTCGACGGTCAGGAGGCGGTGCAGTGCGGTGGTGCCGGTGCGGGGGAGGCCGGTGACGAAGATCGGACGCTCGATCTGCACGTCGGCGTATTCGGGGAACTGCTTCCAGGCCGCCTCGCTCAGCAGCCTCGCCACCAGCGCGCCGCGGAGGAAGACGCGAGAGATCTTGCTGCCGAACGGCGTCAGGTCCTCGTCGCGGGCGTACGAGTCGAGCAGTACGCCGAGAGCCTCGGTGTAGTCGTCGACGCCGAAGTCGGTGAGGCCGGTCATCCTGGTCGCGGACGCGTGCAGGTCCTCGACGGTGCCGACGGTCGTGCGTTCAGTCATGGTGCTCCTTCAGAAGCCGGCTCTAGTGGTGGAACTCGCCGCAGTTGACGTCGAGGCACTGGCCCGTGATCGCGCTGGCCATCGGTGAGGCCAGGAAGATCACGGCGTTGGCGACCTCGTCGGTGGTCGGCAGGCGCTTGAGGTCGCTGTTCGCCGCGGTGTGCTCGTAGACCTGGTCCACCGTGATGCCGAACTTCTCGGCCTGGTGCTCGAAGAACTTCTTGAGCGTGTCACCCCAGATGTAGCCGGGCGCGACGGAGTTCACGCGGATGCCCTGCGGTCCCAGTTCGGTGGCGAGCGACTGCGACATCGCGAGCAGCGCCGACTTGGCGAGCTTGTAGCTGCCGTAGCGCTCCTGCGAGTGCCGCAGCACCATCGAGTTCACGTTCACGACCGCACCCTTGGACTCGGCCAGAGCCGGGGTGAACAGCTGCGTCAGGCGGAGCGCACCGAGCACGGTCAGCTCGATCGCGTCGCGGATGTGCTGGAAGTCGGTGCGGCCGAACGGCTTCATCGACGGCACCGTGAAGGCGTTGTTGATCAGGCCGTCGACCCGGCCGAAGGCGTCGGTGGTGGCGGCCAGCAGGTGGGCGGCCGAGGCGTCGTCGGTGATGTCGGTCGACACCGTCACCGCGCGTCGGCCCAGATCGGTGACCTCCTTGGCCACCTCGTCGAGTCGCGACTGGGTGCGCGCGGCCAGCACCAGATCGGCGCCGGCCTCGGCGCAACGCAGCGCGAGGGTGCGGCCCAGCGCCGGTCCCACGCCCGAGATGACGATTACCTTGTCCTGCAACAGATTTGTCATGTCCTACCCCAGCATTCTGTCGGCGACGGCAGACTGGCGCGCCGCGATGCGGGCGGCGAAGTCCTCCGGCGTGATCTTGTTGTGTTCGTGGAACGGCAGTTTCGCGGCGATCTCGTCGAGCTTGACCACCTCGACGGTCGGGCCGTCCTCGGGCGTGAACTCCCGCGACGTCCGCTGCCACCGGAACTGCAGGTAGCCGCGCGGATGGCCGAGGGCCTCGAGCCAGTTGGTCACGCCCGGGTTGTGCTCGCTCAGGACCATCCGGATCATTCCGTCCGGATCGACCTGCGCCTGGGTGTTGTTCAGCGACGTCTGGTGATCGATGTAGTCGAGCGAGATGTACCACAGGCTGCCCAGCTGGAAACCCTGGTACGGCGCATCGGATTTCGGCACCGTGATGATCATCGCCTCGTCGTCGGCGAGTTCGTAGTGGCCCACCGAGGAGTATTGCGTGGCCAGGCCGCCCGGGGTGAGCCGCGGTGCGGTCATCGTGTTGACCGGCAGGTTGTCGTAGAACCACTGCGGGAACTGCAGCCACGTCTTGACGCGGGTGACCAGTGCCTTGCCTGCGCGCGCGAACCGCTTCTCGGTCTCTTCCTTCGTGAGCGGCGGCACCGGGACACCGATCCGGTCGGCGCGTTCGATCCGGATGGTGCCGCGCTGCTGGCTCCAGTCGCTGTAGACCTCGCGGACCACCAGCTGGCTCGAGCCCGGTCCAAGCGTGAAGTGGTTCCGTCGCCCGTCCGCCGGACTCGGCCCGAACGTGGCGACGAACGTCCCGTCGTCCTCGATGTGGAGTTCCCGGTCGTCGAAGGCGATCTCGCTGCCCGGCACGTTCGCGTTGGTGTAGTTGCCGCTGAGCACCTGGAAGCTCAGGTCGGCGGTGGTGCCGCGGGTTCCGGTCACGATGTACTCGGCGTCGTCGTTGATCCGTGCCCCGAAGTACAGGGTGTCGGGATTGTCGAGGCCCATCTTCGTGTACGGCCCGGTGCCCTGGATGAAGGTCGGATGAGTCTTCTCGGTGGCCCAAGCCGCGTGGACGGTCGCGAGGATTCCGCCGGCGAGGTACTGCATCCCCTCCAGTAGGTCCTGCTCCGACCGAATATGGGGGGCGCTCTCGACCAGTTTCTCGGCCTCGGCCATGGCCTCGGCGAGTGGATCCGTCAGCACACCTTGCTCCTTCTATCCGGTGGTACAAATATGTACCTGGGTGGTAGAACATGCGATGCGTCAGACGATAGAACGTGTTTCAAGGAGTGGTCAATGACTGCAGGGGTCGCCGAGCCCGCCGAGTCCGGTGGACGCCGTTCTCCGCCGACGGCGCGGGTCGTCCAGATCCTCGACTTCCTCGTCGCTCGGGAGGAGCAGCGATTCGGGCTGTCCGAACTCGCGCGCACGCTGGCGATCAGCAAGCCGACCTGCCTCGGCATCCTCTCCGAATTGGTGTCCGGCGGATACCTCACCCGTGATCTGGCGTCGAAGACGTACGGCCTCGGTCCTGCGCTCATCGCCGCTGGACGCGCCGCGCAGCGCGGATTCGCCATCGGGCCGATCGCGCGTGCCCAACTCGACAAGATCGCCGCCGAGTTCGGTGCGGTGTGTACGGCGTCTGCGGTGGTGGGTGACCAGGTCATGATTCTCGAGACCGTCAACCCACCGGGGGTCACCCTGGGGCGCACGGCGGCCCGGGTGGGGCAGGCGTATCCGTTCGCCCCGCCGGTCGGACTCATGTACGTGATCTGGGACGGCGACGACGATCTCGAGGCCTGGTTGCGGCGGGAGCCGGCGCTGCCGGTCGTCCTCGACCGTGACCTCCTGCAGCGGGTCGTCGACGACTGCCGCCGGGTCGGCTACCTCGTCGAGCGGCTCACCCCGGTCGGGCGCAAGCTCTTCTCGCTCATGGCGGGCGTCGCCGGTCGGGATCTACCGACGGAGCTTCGCGAGCTGATCGGCGAGATGGTGTCGAGCCTCGGTGAGCGTGTCTATCTGCACAGCGAGACCGAGGTCGACGTCGAGTATCCGGTGAGCCTGATCGCCGCGCCGGTCTACGACGCGGACGGCCACCAGGCGCTCGTGCTGACGCTCGACGTGGGTGGGGCGATCAGTGGCGCGGAGATCGCACGGCGTGGTGCGGCGCTCGTGGCGGCCGCGGATGCCGTGACTGCGGAGGTCGGCGGTCGGTGTCCCGTCCGCCCCTGACCGGCCGAATGTCACATGCGTTCGGTCTGACTGAACCGATGTGACATTCGGCCACGGCGCGGGGTGATCGCGAGCCATTGACCGCCCGGTGGAACCGGTTCTATTCTCGGCTCAGAGTCAGTATGCGAACCGACCCGGTACAAAACTGTACCGATTGATCCGTCGAGGAGCCGCGCGTGACACCCCTGGCATCCCCGTCCACCTACGAGCTGTCCCACCTGCAGGCGCTCGAGGCCGAGGCGGTCCACATCTTCCGTGAGGTCGCCGCGACGTTCGAGCGTCCCGTGCTGCTGTTCTCCGGCGGCAAGGACTCGGTGGTCATGCTGCACGTCGCGGCGAAGGCCTTCTGGCCCGCGCCGTTGCCGTTCGCGGTGATGCACGTCGACACAGGACACAACTTCGACGAGGTCATCGAGTTCCGGGACCGGACCGTCGACCGCCTGGGGCTGCGACTGGTCATGGCGAGTGTGGAGCACGACATCGCCGCCGGGCACGTGGTGGAGGAGACGGGCCCGCGGGCCAGCCGCAACCGGCTGCAGACGCACACCCTGCTCCGCGGCATCCGGGACAACCGTTTCGACGCGGTCTTCGGCGGCGCCCGGCGCGACGAGGAGAAGGCCCGCGCCAAGGAACGGGTGTTCAGCTTCCGGGACGAGTTCGGCCAGTGGGATCCCAAGGCGCAACGCCCGGAAGTGTGGAGCCTCTACAACGGGCGACACCGCCGGGGCGAGCACATCCGGGTGTTCCCGCTGTCGAACTGGACCGAACTCGACATCTGGCAGTACATCGCCGCGGAGGAGATCGAGCTGCCGTCGATCTACTACGCCCACCGCCGACCCGTCGTCGAGCGTGACGGAATGCTGCTGGCGCACACGCGGTTCCTGTCCCTGTTACCGGGGGAGGAGTCCCGTGACGAACTCGTCCGGTTCCGTACCGTCGGCGATGCGACGTGCACCGGCTGCGTCGAGTCGTCGGCCGTCACCGCGGCCGAGGTCGTGACCGAGGTGGCCGCGAGCCGCATCACCGAGCGTGGCGCCACCCGCGCCGACGACCGAATCTCCGAGGCCGGGATGGAAGACCGCAAGAAGGAGGGGTACTTCTGATGGTGCACACCCAGCAACTCCTCCGCGTCGCGACCGCGGGCAGCGTCGACGACGGCAAGTCCACCCTGATCGGACGCCTGCTGTACGACTCGAAGTCGATCTTCGAGGACCAACTCGAGGCGGTCGAACGCAGCAGTCGCGAGCGGGGCACCGAGTACACCGATCTCGCTCTGCTCACCGACGGACTTCGGGCCGAGCGCGAGCAGGGCATCACGATCGACGTCGCGCACCGCTACTTCGCCACCCCACAGCGCAAGTTCATCATCGCCGACACCCCCGGTCACGAGCAGTACACGCGCAACATGGTCACCGGCGCCTCGACCGCGGACCTCGCGCTGATCCTCGTCGACGCCCGCAAGGGTGTGCTCGAGCAGACCCGGCGGCACGCGTTCCTGTCGACGCTCCTCGGGATCCCGCACCTCGTGTTGTGTGTGAACAAGATGGACCTCGTCGAGTGGTCGCAGGAGCGATTCGAGGAGATCAAGGACGAGTTCGGCCAGTTCGCAACCAAACTCGACGTGCACGACCTGACGTTCATTCCGGTGTCTGCACTCAAGGGCGACAACATCGTCACCCGCACCGAGAACATGCCGTGGTACGAGGGTTCGTCGCTGCTGCACCATCTCGAGGACGTGCACATCGCGTCCGATCGCAACCTCATCGACGCGCGCCTGCCCGTGCAGTACGTGATCCGGCCGCAGCAGCAGACCGACGCCGACCTGCACGACTTCCGCGGCTACGCCGGAACCGTGGCCAGCGGTGTGTTCAAACCCGGCGACGAGGTGGTCGCCCTGCCGTCGGGATTCACGTCGACGATCGCCGCGATCTGGGGGCCCGGCGGCGAGCCGGTGAAGGAGGCGTTCGCGCCGTCCGCGGTGTGCGTGCAGCTGGCCGACGACCTGGACGTGAGCCGCGGCGACACCCTGTGCCGGCCCAACAACCGCCCGCTCGTCGGTCAGGAGCTGGACGCGATGGTCTGCTGGCTCACCGAGCAGGCGGCCCTCAGCGAGGACGCCCGGTACACCGTGCTGCACACCACGCGCGCCACCAGGGGCCAGGTCGTCCGGCTCGACTACCGCCTCGACGTCAACACCCTGCACCGCGACGAGACCGCGCAGTCGTTGACGCTCAACGAGATCGGACGCATCCAGCTGCGCACCCAGCAGCCGCTGCTGTTCGACCCGTACCGCCGCAACCGGGTCACGGGCAGCTTCATCCTCGTCGACGACTCGACCGGCAACACCGTCGCGGCCGGCATGATCACCGGCCCGACGCTCAAGGAATCGAAGGTGGTGTGGCACTCGGCCGCGGTGTCCAGGGAGGAGCGGGCCACGCGCGGGATGACCGTGTGGCTCACCGGGTTGTCGGCGTCCGGCAAGTCCACCGTGGCCGTCGAGCTCGAACGCCGCCTGGTCGCGGCCGGGGTGCCGGCCTACCGGCTCGACGGCGACAATCTCCGGCACGGACTCAACGCCGACCTCGGTTTCACTGCCGCGGACCGCGCCGAGAACGTCCGTCGGGTGGGTGCGGTCTCGCAGCTGCTCGCGGACGGCGGCACCGTCGCGATCGCATCGCTCATCAGTCCGTACCGCGCGGACCGGGACCGGGTGCGCCGCCTGCACGAGGAGGCCGGGCTGCCGTTCGTCGAGGTGTTCGTCGACACCCCGATCGAACAGTGCGAGGCGCGCGACCCGAAGGGCATGTACGCCAAGGCGCGGGCGGGGGAGATCACCGGCTTCACCGGCGTCGACGACCCGTACGAGGCGCCCGAGGACGCCGAACTGGTGCTGCGGCCCGAGGACGGCGACCCGGTCGCGCAGGCCGCGAAGATCATGGAGTATCTGCACCTGTGAGCACCGACGCCGAACTCGCCGCCGACCTCGCCGCTCGCGCGGGCGACCTGCTACTGGAGATCCGCGCCCGCGAGCTGGGGGAGACCCCGCTCGACCGGGCGGCCGCGAAGGAACTGGGCCGACGCGGCGACAAGGCGGCCAACGTCCTGTTGCTGGACGGGCTGGCCGCCGCCCGGCCCGGCGACGCCGTGCTGTCCGAGGAATCCGCCGACGACCCGTTCCGGCTGGACAATCCACGGGTGTGGATCATCGACCCGCTCGACGGCTCTCGGGAGTACGGCCTCGTGGGCCGCACCGACTGGGCCGTCCACGTCGCGCTGTGGGAGCGGGGACTCGGCATCACCGCCGCCGCCGTCGCACAACCCGCGCGCCGCGAGGTGTACGTCAGCGGTGCGGTCCACGCCGTCGCCACCGACCGTGCTCGGCCACGAATCCTGGTGAGCGACAGCCGGCCACCGCAGTTCGTCGACGCGCTGGCCCGGCGGGTCGGCGCCGACGTCGCCCCGATGGGGTCGGCGGGAGCGAAGGCGATGGCGGTGCTGCGCGGTGAGGCCGACGCGTACGTGCACGCCGGTGGGCAATGGGAATGGGACTCGGCGGCACCGGTGGGCGTCGCTCTGGCCGCCGGACTGCACTGTTCCCGGATCGACGGGACGCCCCTGCGCTACAACGAACCCCATCCGTACCTGCCCGACCTGCTCATCTGCCGCCGCGACCTCGCGGTCCCGCTGCTCGCCGGGATCGCCGAGGAGACCGGCGGTCCCACCGACACCCCGCGGGTGGCGATGGCGCGCGAATACATCGACTCCCTCGTCACCCACGACACCAGCAAGGTCCGGCTCGCCCGGCACTGTCACCGCTACGAGAACGGCCAGCGCACAGGCGATTCCGGCGACGAGATTCGCGCCATGCTCGAGAACGGAGCGCAGTACCGGCCGATCAGCGCCGTCCGGGACCTCGAGTTCCGGGAGTGGGGCACCGACGTGGTGGCCCGCTTCCTGCTCGACATGAGCTTCGGACGCGACACCCTCACCGTCGCGATCACCGAACACTTCGCGATCCCGAGCGCCGAGATCGACTCGATCACGGCGATCATCGAACCGCAACGCTAGCTAGCTAGGCGTTCAGACCTGCCGGTAGTGTCACCCCCGTGGCATTCGATGACGGCGAACGGTCGGCCCTGTTGGCTCTGAAGGGTGTCGGGCCCACCGTGGTGCGACGGCTCGAAGACATGGGCCACGACAGCTTCGACGCATTGCGATCCGTCCACGCCGACGACATCCTCGACGCGGGGGCTGCCGTCACCGGGTCGACTTGCTGGCGCAACAGCCCGCAAGCCCGCGCGGCGATCGCTGCGGTCCTCGAGCGGGCACACCGGGATCGACCGGAGTTCGGGGCTCCGTAACCGGCCTCCGTCGTCGGGATCGACGATTACGCCGATGCGGACTCGGCCGCCAGGGCGGCCCCGAGCGCGTCGAGTAGAAGATTTGTGCCTTCCTCGCGGGACCCGGCGTCGTCGTAGCCGTCGAGGAACGCGCCGTGCTCGGTCATCATCAGCCGAGTGCCGGCCCCGGACGGGAACAACTCGATCGTCGCCAGCGACACGGAGGTCCGGACGTCGTCCATGTGCATGTCGTACGTGTAGACGATTCGCTCGTTCGGCACGATGTCCTGGTAGATGGACGAGAACGAATGCACCGGGCCGTCTTTCGGCCCGCCCGCGGTGGTCTCGCGACCGCCGACACGGAAGTCCATCGTGTTCTCGCCCGACACCCATTCGTCGGGGGCGGTGAACCAGCGGGCCTTGGTGTCGGGGTCGGCGAACGCGTGGAAGACCTGTTCCGGGCCGGCGTCGTAGGTGCGTTCGATGACGAATGTGGAATGGGTGACCGATCGGGTGCTCATGGCTGCTCCTTACGAATCAGCGTGCTTCGTCGGTCTCGGTGAGGTAGTCGCCGAGTCGGTCGAGTCGACGCTCCCAGGTGGTGCGCCGCTGGGCGATCCACTGTCCGGCGGGGTCGAGAGCGCCCGGGATCAGCTGGTACGTGCGGGTTCGGCCGATCTTCTCGGACCGGACGAGTCCGGACGCCTCCAGCACCCGGAGATGCTGCACTACGGCGGGCAGTGACATGTCGAACGGCGCCGCGAGCTCGCTGACCGAGGCCGGGCCGCGGCTGAGTCGCTCGACCATTCCGCGCCGACTCGGATCCGACAGTGCGTGGAACACCCCGTCGAGTGGCGCGGAATACTTAAGCACCCACTTAAGTATTCTCGCTCGCCGCTCTAAGTCAAGGGATCGACGTCAATTCGCGGGCCGTCAGAAACGCAGGGTCATCGGACCCGGGTTCCACAGCCCCGACCGCCGTTCCGTCACCGTCGTCAGTTCGGCCGGCACCGCGGACTCGTTGCGCGGCGTGAACTGTTCGATCTGTCCCCAGTCCCGACGCCAGTCGTGATCGAGATACGACGGGATCGTCTCGGCGGTCAACAGTTGGTCGGTCCAGCCCAGCGGGCCACCACCGAAATGGTCCTCCCACCGGTTCGTCGAGACCGCACCCGGGCGATCGGGAAGGATCCGGTACCCAGGCACCTCCGCGACACCGTTCAGATGCGAGAACGGCTGCTGGCACGGGAACTGGAGCCCCACGGCCCAGTCCGCGAGCACCGGGGTGTCGGACCCGACGACGTCCTGGAGGGTTCGCGTCTGCGGAACTCGCGGAGGAGTGACCGCGAGCCATTGATCGGGATCGCGGTCCTCGTCGGAGGCGACGAGACGAACCGCGTCGGCCTCGGCGGGCAACTGGTCCAGGGGAACCCGCACGTTCCGCCACGACGGCTCGGGCCCGATGTCGAAGGGCAGCGCCCGGCCCAGGACGTCCACCGAACCGTCGGGTCGGCGGACGCCGTACTCCAGCTCGAGGTCCTGGCCGTACGTGACGATGCCGTCGCGGTCCATCGAGCGGATCCGCCCGGCGACCGCAATCGAGACGATGTCGCCGCGGGTGCCGTCGTCGCCGACGGCCGGCAGACCGTACCAGCCGCTGACCAGTGACGCCGGGGTCTGCTCGCTGGTGCGGTAGCTGCCGAGCACGGGCGTGGTGGCGGGGTCGAGCCCGTACGGCAGCGCGACGGAGCTGCCGTTGACGCCCACCGATCCCTCGCCGCCGCCCGTTCCGGCCGCGGTGTCCGTCGTGGTGGTCGTCGTGTCGGGGTTGACCATGTTTGCGGTGCCCGATGCCGCGGTCTCCGCGTCGGCGCTGAGATCAGACGCGACGCCGTTGGGCCCGAACCCGGTGGATTCGGTGCCGGCGAGCGCGGTCGCCGCGTCGCCCGAGAGCGGTTGCAGCATGGACGCATTCGGATCGGTTTCGAGCAGCACGTCGTTCGCGAGCCCGCAGTTCTGGCCACGCAGCGCGTCGAAGTTCGATCTGCCGACCGAGTACGCGGGGTACTGGCTCACCGTGCTCTTCGCGAGCGAGAGCACCTCGAACAGCACCATCGCGGCGGCGGCGATCGTCAGCGGGGGCAGCGCCCACAACCACCGGGTGCGGGAACCAGGTTCGGGTACACGGGAATCGCGGACGTGACACCACGCGGCAACCGCGACCATCACGATCGCCCCACCGAACAGCACGGTCGCAGCTCCGGTGCCGGCGAGCGACGGCGGCTTGTCCCACCACATCACACCCCACGCCGACACGTACCAGTAGTTGTTCGTCCCGATGAACGTGAACGCCAGGAGGAACAGGATCCCGGCTGCGAACAGAGCACGGTTACGGGGCGAGCGCAGCACCGCCGTGCTGACGGCGACTGCGGTGAGCACAGCGAGGGCACCCGCCAGGCCGGCGAAGACGCCGAGGTGGTGCGTCCACTTGGTGGGCGTGAACATCATCAGCGCGACAGCGCCGAACGTGACCCCGATGATGCGGCGGGACGGACCGGCCGAGGTGCCGGGGATGCGTCCTCCCTTGCGCAACATCGCGAGGACGGAGACCGCGAGCCCCAGGAACATCACGAAGATGCCGAACCTCCGCGAGAGCGAGCCGTCGGCGGTGTCGTTGAGCAACCACTGGTACCTCAGGTTCTCGCTGAACCACTTCTCGCTCGGGCCGCCGGCGTCGTGGGCGTCCTGCATCGCCGGGACGACCGCGAGCGTCTGGTCGGCGAAGATCGCGACGAGTATGGCGGTGCCGGCGGCCACGAGCGGCAACAACAGCGCCGCAAAACCGACGGTCTTCGCGCGTGCGATCACGATCCGCAGGAGCGGCCGCAGTCCGGCGAGCAGTGCAGCGAAACAGATGATTCCGGAGGGCCCGACCGAGAGCGTCGCGGCGGCGACGAGGATCGCGACCGCCGCCGGCAGCAGGCGCCGGGTCGCGATCGCCCGCTCCACCGAGCACCAGGTGAGCAGCACACCGGCCGCGACGATCGGTTCCGGACGCAGGCCGTTGTTGTACGGCAACCACACCGCGAGGAAGCCCAACGCGCCCGTCCACAGCGCGAGGCGACTCGTGCGCGCCGCGGCACCGAGCCGCGGCACCACCTCGCGACTGAGCACCATCCACGTCACGATGCCCGCGAGCAGCGCCGGCAGGCGCACCCACGGACTCGCGTTCCAGATGTCGTCGAGCAGTCCGAAGATGTAGTAGTACGGGGTGCCGAACGGGGTCTCCGGGACACCGAAGTAGCGGAAGTAGTTGGACATGTAGCCGGACGACTGCGCCGAGCGCGCCATCGTGTACTGGTAGCCGTCGTCGGCAGTGGTCGCGCCGATGAAGTGCCACAGCAGCAGCGTTCCGATGACGACCACGTCCACGACCCCGAAACGCCACCACCGGGCGGGCAGGAAACGGCGCGCCCGGCGGCCGTCCGTCAGATCGAGTCGATGCAGCGCGAGCAGGGCCAGCAACGTCGCCAGCACCGCGACGATCATCGCGACGATCTTGATCAGCGTGGGCGTCGTGGAGAACCGGGTGTCGAGTTCCGCGGTCACCTGCAACCCGGCCGGTGCCGAACCGTCGAGATCGCTGAACACGCCGACCATCTGGGGGCGGACGTCGCCCTCGACAGTCTTCGTCGTCAACTCCCCGCCGGGGCCCGTGATCGACGCCGTCGTCCGGTTCGAATCGGACGAGATGACGATCGCGCAGTCGACGCCGCGCAGTTCCGACAGCGGAGTCGAGATCAGCGACCTGTCGCGGAGGATCACCTCCAGGCGGGCGGGTGTGGACTCCGACGCCGCCACGGTCTTGGCGATGAGGCCGTACTGCTCCGTTCCCGGCGCACCGGCGGGAATCGTCGAGACCAGAAGGCCTCCGTCGTCGAGGCCCGCGGCCGTCGCGCACGGGATGCGGGCGTCGAAGGTGAAGGGCGCATACGACACGAGGGGCGCCTCGACGCTGGTCGTGACGCCGTTCTGCGGCCACGACAGCGTCGCCTGCTCCTGATGCACCGGCAGTAAAGGTATGACCAGCGCCGACACGATGCCGACGATTGCCGCGACGATCGCGACCAGTCGCGCACGTCGAAGCCCCCACCTCGACGCCGCCCGATCGTCTGCTCGTGCCTGCCCGCTCGCGGATGCATGCTCCGCCCCCACCATGCTGTCGACCACGAGAAGCGATGGTAACCGCAATCACACGAACCGCGGCCATACGCACCGCGTCACTGCGAAATCCGGCAATTCGCCGGGTAGAACTGACGGATGAAGGTCTACACCGGAACCGATCCCGCCATCGATCTGTCGAAGGTGGCCGAGTTCGCCCGACGCGTGGAGGCCGCCGGCTACAACGGCCTCCACGTCTCGGAGACCGTGCACGACCCGTTCCTGCTCGCGTTGCTCGCGCTGCAGGCCACCGAACGGATCACGGTGCGGACCTCGGTGGCGCTCGCGTTCGTGCGCAGCCCGCTCGTGACCGCCTACACCGCATGGGACCTGTCGAAGCTGTCCGGCGGACGGTTCCATCTCGGTCTCGGCAGCCAGATCCGGCAGAACATCGAAGAGCGGTACGCAATGCCGTGGAGCGCGCCCGCGGCGGCGATGCGTGAATACGTCGGCGTCGTGCGGGCCGCGTTCGCGACGTTCCGCACCGGAGAACTCGTTGCGTACGAGGGGGACAGGTACCGCTTCACGCGGATGCAGCCGTACTTCAACCCGGGCCCCGATTCGGCAACCCCGATGCCCCCGATCTACCTGGGCGGCGTGGGACCGCTCATGTGCCGCGTCGCAGGAGAGTGCGCGGACGGCCTCGTCACCCACCCCACCAACTCCGATCCGCGCTACCTCGTCGACGAATGCGTGCCGGCGCTGACCGAAGGTGCGTCGACGGTAGGTCGCTGCCTCGACGGCTTCGATGTCGTTGCCGGACTGCAGGTGATCACCGGCGCGACCGACGCGGACGTCGCCGAGGAACGCGAACGTCGCCGCCGCCTGTTCGCGTTCCTGTACTCGACGCCGGCCTACCGCGGTGCGCTCGAGCGTCACGGCTTCCCCGACCTCCAGGGGTGGTTGTCCGATCTGGTCCGTCGCGAGGACTGGGATCGGTTGCGCGACATCGTCACCGACGACGTCCTCGGCACGATCGTGCCTACCGCGCGCTACGACACGCTCGCCGACGCGATCAGCCGGCGTCTGGACGGCGTCGCGCAGGGTGTCACGCTGGCGCTGCCCGAGAACCCCGACCAGGATCGGCGGATGGCCGACGTGGTGGCCGAGTTGCAGGCCATGTAGGGCCCGGAAGCTGGAGAGTTGTGGAGGGGAGTGGGATGAGTCGTGTCGCTCGGATCGTGCCCGTGCTCGCCGCACTGCTGTGCGGTGTGCTCGCCGGTCGGGTGTTGTGGTCGCCGATGCCCGACGACTACGTCAGGGGCGGGAGCAGGCTGCCCGACGCCCTCTCCGCGAACGGGGCGGGTGTCGCGTGTGCCGCCGTCGTGGCCGTGCTGGTGACGGTTGCACTGACCCGGCGGCGCTCGGTGACGCTGGTGACGGCCGCTGCCGTGGCCGGGCTGCTGCTGCTCGCCTTGCCGGAGGTGCTGTCGTATCCCGACGATCCGGCGGTGCTCCTGTACTCGAATTCCGTTGCCGCAGGCATGGTTCTGGGTGCGATCTCACCTCTCGCCGCCCGCGATCGGAACGTCCAGGCCGCGCTCGTCGGGGGTGCCATCGGTGCCTTCCTGCTGTCGGGGTCCGTCGTCGACCTGCGTCGGTTCGGTAGTGCGGACTCGGGTTGGATCGGCTATGCCCCGCTGACGTCGCGCGAGTCCGTGGAGCAGTCGGGCGTGGTGGGCCTGTGGCCCGCCGTCGTAGCCGCGGTCCTGGTCGTCCTGACGGCTCTCGTCGATCGGAGAGTTTCGTGGACTGCGCGGGTCGACACCCGGTGGCTCGCGGTCGCCGCCGCACTGCCCGTCGCGGCCTTCGCGGCCAACTGGATCCTGATCGAGTCGGGGGCGCGTCCCGAGTGGTGGTATCCGTACGTCGGTGTGACGGTGGCGCTGGTTGCCTGGATCGCGTGGCAGTTGCCCGGGCGTGACGGGCAGGTGGTGTTCGCCGGTGTCGCGGTACTCGCCGCGGCAACAGGGGGAATGCCGTGGTCGAGCACCGACTGGTGGGCCCTCGCGATTCCGGCCGCGCTGATCGTCGCCGGAGTCGCGACGGGGCTCCGGTGGCCGGTTCCGGTGGCCGGGTTCGCGCTCCTGGCGGCGGTGGCTGCGGCGTCCCTGGTGGCACCCGAGTGGGATCTCCGCTCGATCGCCTCCATGTTCGTGCTGCCCGCCGCAGCGGGGTACGTGGTCGGTGCCTGTCTGCCCACAGCTGCGCCTGCGTCCACGGTCGGACTCTCGCTACCGTTCACCGTCGGGATCCCGGGCATCGCGGCAGCGGCCTGGACGATCACCGAACGGTACGCCGACTACGCGTCGTCGTCGGTCTTCGAACCGCAGGTGTCGGTCTCGGCGCCCGCCGCCGCGGTTGCCCTCGCAGCGATCGTGTTGTGCGGTGTGGGCGCGTGGGGACTCGATCTGCGATCGGGAGCCCGGGGGGCCTACTGACGTCACGGACCATGCCCGGAAACGGCCGAAGGCCCCACTCTCGAAAGAGTGGGGCCTTCTCGGTGCCCCCGGCAGGATTCGAACCTGCGGCCTTTCGCTCCGGAGGCGAACGCTCTATCCCCTGAGCTACGGGGGCGCACCGGAAATCCGGTGTGCCAGTGGGCGGAGTTAGCGTAGCGCATTGTCGGCGATCATCCACATCGCCTGGTAGATCGGTGTTTCTCGGCCGGTCGGCGCGGAAACGAGACCGGGCGGCACACCCGTTCGAGGATGCGCCGCCCGGTCCACAGGCGTACCGACTAGTTCATCGGTAGCGGGGCGGCGTTCCGCTCCGCGAGCATGCCCGTGATGAGCGTCGACTCGCCCTGCTGCGTCGCGACCATCGTCTTCGCGAGGTTACGAACCACCGGAACGTCCGCGTACTGCTCGGCGTACTGCATCATCGGGAGCCCACCCTGATGGTGCCGCAGCATGAGCTGAAGGAACATCACGTCGAGCGCCGGCCCCGACGACTGTCCCAGCGCCGACATCTCCTCGGGGCTCGCCATACCCGGCATCGAGCTGGAGTCCTGCGCCGGCTCCGCCGTCGATGCCGCTGCGTGGTCCGAATGACCGTGGCCCTCGCCCTCGGTCATCCAGGTCATGTACCCGCCGCTGGGCAGTGGCGCCTGATCCCACAGGGCCAGCCAGCCTTGCATCTGGCCGACCTGGTTCTGCTGGGTCGTCAGGATGTCGTACGCGAGGTTCTTCACCGCCTGATCGCCCGACTTCGTCAGCGCGATCGTGGCCATGTCGATGGCCTGGTTGTGATGGACCGTCATGTCCTGCGCGAACCCGACGTCGACGGAATCAGATTTCGGGACTGTGGTGGTGTCGTCGTTCAGCGGCAGCTTCACGAAGAACCCGAGCGCGAATCCGATGGCCAGGACACCGATCAGCCCGATCACGGTGAGCGCCGTTCGTTGACTGCGGCTGGACGGAGCGGGACCGGCCTCGGCCTGGTTCTGGTTGTCGGTCATCGGGTCGGTCAGCCGTTTCCGCCGGTCGCGGGCGCCGGCTGCTGGAGTTCGGTCGGAATCTGCATGCCATTGGGCAGACCGGCGCCGCCGCCGGTCTCACTCGCGTCCGGCGTGATGCCGCCGCCGTCCATCGGGACCGCGTCCGGTCCCGGCGCGGCCGCGTCGAACGGAGGCGGGTTGGCGGGATCGAACGAGCCGGGGATCGTCGAGCAGCTCGCGCCGACCTCGGGGTAGGCGTACCGGTTGAGGCGCAGGGCGGCGATGAACTGGTCGATGCGCTCGTCATCGGCGGTGTCGACCTCGAGCTGGTGTCCCCACGACTGCAGCGAGATCGGGGAGTCCATGCCCGGGTACGGAGACATCAGCATGTAGCCGTCACGGGAGCTTGCACGCTCCTCGAGCTGCTTGCGCTGCGCGTCGTCGATCTTGTCGGGGTTGTACGCGATCCAGATCGCGCCGTGTTCGAGCGAGTGGACGGCGTTCTCGGTGCGGATCGGATCGGCGTACACGGTGCCCATGCATGTGGCCCACACGGAATCGTGCGGTCCGCCGAACGGCGGGGTCTGGTCGTACGCGACCCGCTGGGTCGCGTCGACGTGCACGCCGGCCGGGTAGTCGACCGTGACGACGCCGTCGATCGCTGTCGACGGATCCTGATTGGACTCGGACGGGGTGAACTTCGCCACCGCCTGCTGATCCTGGTACTTCGGGAAGATGTTGATCGCGAGGACGCCGATCAGGGCGACGACGGCGATGACCGCGCCGATGGTCAGCCACGGAATCTGGCGCGCCGTGCCCCCGCCGCGCTTGGCGGCAGGCACCCCGCCCTTGTTCTTCGCTGCCTTGATTGCCTTGGCTGACTTGGCCCGGGTGTTGTTATTTCCGGGACCGCGACTTTCCGAACCGCTGGGCATCGATGAGTGCTCTTTCGGTGATTGGACATAGGGCATCTCCGAGGAGTATGTAGCCTCCCCGATCCCCCTCAGGCTTCACCACTGTACGTTCCGACCCTGAGTGAAACCTCTGAGAGGGCGATACTGGGTAATCGGTGTGCTCGTCCAGGCAATAAGATGGACTCCTGTGACTCCAGCCGACCTTGCCGAACTGCTCCGAGGGACCGCCGCGAAGGTGCTCGCCGAGCACGGACTCGACGTATCCGTACTGCCCGCGACGTTGACGGTCGAGCGTCCGCGAAATCCCGAGCACGGCGATTACGCCACCAACGTGGCGATGCAGGTCGCCAAGAAGGCCGGCGTCAATCCCCGCGATCTGGCCACCTGGCTGGCGGAGGCGCTGACGGCGTCCGAGGGCATCGACTCGGCCGACGTCGCGGGACCCGGCTTCCTCAACATTCGCCTCGCAGCCGACGCGCAGGGCGCGATCGTCGCGAAGGCGCTCGAGGCGGGCGCGGCGTACGGCGCGGGTGACGCGCTCGCCGGGAAGCGGATCAACCTCGAATTCGTCTCCGCGAACCCCACCGGCCCCATCCACCTCGGTGGAACCCGCTGGGCCGCGGTCGGCGACGCGCTGGGCCGTATCCTGTCCACGCAGGGCGCCGACGTGACGCGCGAGTACTACTTCAACGACCACGGCGCCCAGATCGACCGCTTCACGCGTTCGCTGATCGCCGCGGCGAAGGGCGAACCGGCGCCGGAGGACGGGTACGCCGGCGAATACATCGTCGACATCGCCGCCGATGTGCAGAAGCAGGCCCCGGGCGTCCTCGAGCTGCCCGAGGCCGAGTGCCACGAGACCTTCCGGTCCATCGGCGTCGAGCTGATGTTCACCCACATCAAGCGCACGCTCCACGAGTTCGGCGTCGACTTCGACGTCTACTTCCACGAGAACTCGCTGTTCGAGTCGGGCGCGGTGGAGACGGCGGTCGAGACCCTCAAGAGCTCCGGCAACCTGTACCACGAGGACGGTGCGTGGTGGCTCAAGAGCACCGACTTCGGTGACGACAAGGACCGCGTCGTCATCAAGTCGGACGGCAACGCGGCCTACATCGCCGGTGACATCGCGTACTTCCAGAACAAGCGGGCCCGCGGCTTCGACCTGTGCATCTACATGCTCGGCGCCGACCACCACGGCTACATCGGCCGCCTCAAGGCCGCCGCGGCCGCGTTCGGTGACGATCCGGACACCGTCGAGGTCATGATCGGGCAGATGGTCAACCTCGTTCGCGGCGGCGTGGCCGTGAAGATGAGCAAGCGAGCCGGCACCGTCATCACCCTCGACGATCTCGTCGAGGCGATCGGCGTCGACGCCGCCCGGTATGTCCTGGTGCGCTCGTCGGTGGACCAGAGCATCGACATCGACCTCGAGCTGTGGACCAGCACCAGCAACGAGAACCCGGTGTACTACGTCCAGTACGCGCACGCGCGCCTGTGCTCGATCGCCCGCAACGCCGCCGACCTGGGGTTGAGCGCGGAGAACCCGAACCTGGGTCTGCTCACGCACGACCGCGAGGGCGACCTCATCCGCACCATCGGCGAGTACCCGCGCGTCGTGGCGAAGGCCGCCGACCTGCGCGAGCCGCACCGCATCGCGCGGTACCTCGAGGAGCTCGCGGGCACCTACCACCGCTTCTACGACGCGTGCCGCATCCTGCCGCAGGGCGAGGAGGAGGCCGGCGACCTGCACACCGCGCGTCTGGCCCTGTGCGACGCGTCGCGTCAGGTGCTGGCCAACGGTCTCGGACTGCTCGGCGTCTCCACCCCGGAGCGCATGTGAACGCGCATCCCGCCGGTCCCCGGCACGCCGAGATCCAGCACGCCCCCGGGCTGCCGCCGCGTCCGACCACGGCGTCGGCGATGACGGCGCTGCCCGCGCAGGTGTGGCCGCGTGGCGCCGAGCGTGGCGCCGACGGTGTCGTCCGCATCGCCGGTGTCCCGGTCACCGACCTGGCCGCGAAGTACGGCACCCCGCTGTTCGTCGTCGACGAGGACGACTTCCGGTCCCGGTGCCGCGAAATGGCGCGCGCGTTCGGCGGCGCCGAGCGCGTGCACTACGCGTCCAAGGCGTTCCTGTCCGCCGAGATCGCCCGCTGGGTGCGTGACGAGGGACTGTCGATGGACGTCGCATCGGGCGGCGAACTCGCCGTCGCGCTGCACGCCGGGTTCCCCGCCGGGCGCATCACGATGCACGGCAACAACAAGTCCGTCGCCGAACTCGACACCGCGGTCACCGCCGGCGTCGGGCACATCGTGCTCGACTCGATGGTCGAGATCGACCGCCTGGACGAGGTCGCGGCTCGGCACGGTGTCGTGCAGGACGTGCTGATCCGGATCACGGTCGGTGTCGAGGCGCACACCCACGAGTTCATCGCGACCGCCCACGAGGACCAGAAGTTCGGGTTCTCGCTGTCCGGCGGCAAGGCCATGGAGGCGGCTGCCGCCGTGTTCGCTTCGGCGAACCTGCGACTGGTCGGTCTGCACAGCCACATCGGCTCGCAGATCTTCGAGGTCGACGGCTTCGAGCTGGCCGCGCACCGCGTGATCGGGCTGATGCGCGAGATCGTCGACCGTTTCGGGCCGGAGAAGACCGCGCAGCTGTCGATCGTCGACCTCGGCGGCGGTCTCGGTATCTCGTACCTGTCCAGCGACAATCCGCCGCCCGTGGACCAGCTCGCGGCCAAGCTCGCGCACATCGTCGCCACCGAGTCCGAGGCCGCGGGACTGCCCACCCCGACCCTCATGGTCGAACCCGGCCGCGCGATTGCCGGTCCGGGCACCATCACGCTGTACGAGGTCGGCACCATCAAGGACGTCACCCTCGACGCCGGTGCGACCCGGCGGTACATCAGCGTCGACGGCGGCATGAGTGACAACATCCGCACGTCGCTGTACCAGGCGGAATATGATGCGCGTCTGGTCTCGCGGGACAGCGACGGCGAGCCCGTCGTCGCGCGTGTCGTCGGCAAGCATTGCGAAAGTGGTGACATCGTCATCCGCGACGCGTGGATGCCGGACGACCTGGGTCCCGGAGATTTGCTCGCGGTCGCGGCGACGGGCGCATACTGCTATTCGATGTCCAGCCGGTACAACCTGCTCACCCGCCCAGCCGTGGTGGCAGTGCGAGACGGCGCCTCACGCCTAATCTTGCGTAGGGAAACTGTGGAAGATCTGCTCAGCTTGGAGGTTTCGGAGTGACCAGCGAATCGGCGCAGCGCGCCATCGGGGTGGCTGTTCTCGGCCTCGGGACCGTGGGCAGCGAGGTGGCTCGGATCATCCGGGACCACTCGACGGACCTCGAGGCCCGAGTCGGTGCGCGTCTGGAACTGCGCGGTGTCGCGGTGCGCCGCATCGACGGTGATCGCGGCGTGCCGCGGGAGTTGCTGACCACCGACGCGGAGTCCCTCGTGACCCGCGACGACGTCGACGTGGTCGTCGAGGTGATCGGCGGTATCGAGTTGCCGCGCAAGCTGGTGCTCGCAGCGCTCAACGCGGGCAAGTCCGTGGTGACGGCCAACAAGGCCCTGCTCGCCGAGTACACCGGCGAACTCGCCGAGGCGGCAGAGCGGCAGAGCGTGGACCTGTACTTCGAGGCCGCCGTCGCCGGCGCGATCCCGGTGATCCGCCCGCTGACCCAGTCCCTCGCCGGTGACCGTGTGGACCGCGTCCTCGGCATCGTCAACGGCACCACCAACTTCATCCTGTCCGCGATGGACGAGACCGGCGCCGACTACGCCGACACGCTCGCCGAGGCCGGTCGTCTGGGTTACGCCGAGGCCGACCCGACCGCCGACGTCGAGGGCTTCGACGCGGCGTCGAAGGCCGCGATCCTCGCATCGATCGCGTTCCACACCCGCGTCACTGCCGGTGACGTGTACCGCGAGGGCATCTCGAAGATCACCTCCGCCGACCTCGATGCCGCGAAGTCGCTGGACTGCACGATCAAGCTGCTGTCGATCTGCGAGCGCATCGTCGGCGAGGACGGCAGCGAGCGCGTCTCCGCCCGCGTGTACCCGGCGCTCGTCCCGCGCGAGCACCCCCTCGCCGGTGTCAACGGCGCCTACAACGCCGTGGTCGTCGAGTCCGCCGCCGCGGGCCGCCTGATGTTCTACGGCCAGGGCGCCGGTGGCGCTCCCACCGCGTCGGCCGTCATGGGCGACCTCGTCATGGCCGCGCGCAACCGCGTGCACGGCGGACGCGGACCCCGCGAGTCCAAGTACGCGGACCTGCCGATCGCGCCGATGGGCGACATTCCCACCCGGTACTACGTGAACATGCAGGTCGCCGACCGCGCCGGCGTCCTCTCGGCGGTCTCCGCCGAGTTCGCCAAGCGTGGCGTCAGCATCTCCACGGTCCGGCAGGAGGGCGCCGGCGACGGCGCGCGCCTGGTGGTCGTCACTCACCTCGCGAACGACGCGGCACTGTCGGAAACGGTTGCCGCCCTTGCCGAACTCGAATCTGTAACCGCTGTGACCAGCGTGCTCCGACTGGAAGGTACCTCCGAATGACCGGCGCCAACCCCAAGGCCGATACCAAGACCACCCCCGTCCACACGCCGTGGCCGGGACTGATCGAGGCCTACCGTGACCGGCTCGCGATCGGACCGAACTGGAAGACCGTCACCCTGCGCGAGGGCGGCACGCCGCTGCTGCCCGCCGGGCACCTGTCGGAGCTCACCGGCTGCGACGTGTACCTCAAGGTCGAGGGCCTCAACCCCACCGGTTCCTTCAAGGACCGCGGCATGACGATGGCCGTCACCGACGCCCTCGCCCGCGGCCAGCAGGCCGTGCTGTGCGCGTCCACCGGTAACACCTCCGCCTCCGCCGCCGCGTACGCCGCCAAGGCCGGGATGGGCTGCGCCGTGCTGGTTCCGCAGGGCAAGATCGCGATGGGCAAGCTCGCGCAGGCCGTCATGCACGGCGCGCGAATCATCCAGGTGCAGGGCAACTTCGACGACTGCCTCGAGCTGGCTCGCAAGACCACCGCCGAGTTCCCGACCATCGGCCTGGTCAACTCGGTCAACCCGGTGCGTATCGAGGGCCAGAAGACCGCCGCATTCGAGATCTGCGACGCCCTCGGCAAGGCCCCCGACGTGCACGCGCTGCCCGTCGGTAACGCCGGCAACATCACCGCCTACTGGCGCGGCTACTCGGAGTACTTCGCCGACGGGATCACCTCGGTGCGTCCGCGCATGCTCGGTGTCCAGGCCGCCGGTGCCGCTCCGCTGGTGCACGGCGCCCCGGTCAAGGATCCCGAGACCATCGCGACCGCGATCCGCATCGGCGCACCCGCGTCGTGGGACGGTGCCGTCGCCGCCAAGGAGGAGTCGAACGGCGCGTTCCGTGCCGCGACCGACGAGGAGATCCTCGAGGCGTACCGCCTGATCGCGGCCACCGAGGGTGTCTTCGTGGAGCCGGCGTCGGCCGCCAGCGTCGCGGGCCTGCTCGCCGCGCGCAAGGAGGGCTGGCTCGATTCCGGCCTGACCGTGGTCTGCACCGTCACCGGCAACGGCCTCAAGGATCCCGACACCGCGCTCGCGGGCATGCCTGCGGTGCAGCCGATCCCGGTCGACCCCGTGGCTGTCGCCTCCGCCCTCGAGCTGGCGTAGTGACCGCGGCCAGGGACACGGCAGCCACGCCGGCGAACCAGGACGAGACGACCCGGACCACGACTCGGAACCAGACGATGACACAGACCCTCCCCATCGGACTCACGGTGACCGCGCGCGTCCCCGCGTCCAGTGCGAATCTCGGTCCGGGATTCGACACCCTGGGGCTGGCGCTGGGTCTGTACGACGAGATCACGGTCACCACCACCGAGTCGGGCCTGACCGTCCGGGTCGAGGGTGAGGGCGCCGACGACGTGCCGTGGGGTCCGTCGCACCTCGTCGTCCGCGCCATCGAGCGGGGTCTCGAAGCGGCGGGAGTGTGGGCCGACGGCCTGGATGTGGTGTGCCGGAACGCCATTCCGCACTCGCGCGGGCTCGGTTCCTCGGCCTCGGCCGCTGTCGGTGGCCTGGCCGCGGCCAACGGACTCGCCCGCAAGGCGGCTCCCGAACTCGAGCTCACCGACGCGCAGCTGGTGCAGCTGTCGTCGGAGTTCGAGGGACATCCCGACAATGCCGCCGCCAGCGTGCTGGGCGGGGCAGTGGTGTCGTGGAGCGAGACCTCGGACGACGACGATGCGCAGCGCCTCTACCGCGCGGTGCGGTTGCCGGTGCACCCCGACGTCCGAGTGGTGGCACTGGTGCCGTCCGAGCGTTCGTCGACCGCGCTCACCCGCGGACTGCTGCCGGAGACGGTTCCGCACCGCGACGCCGCGTTCAACGTCAGCCGCGGTGCGCTCGCGGTCGTCGCGCTCACCCAGCGACCGGATCTGTTGATGACCGCGACGGAGGACAAGCTGCACCAGACGCAGCGCGCTCCGGCGCTGCCGTTGACGACGCGGTGGATCGCGAAGCTCCGTGAGGCGGGGATCGCGGCCACCGTCTCGGGCGCCGGCCCGACCGTGCTGGCGCTTTCCGACCGGCCGTTCCCGGAGGCGCTGCGGGTCGAGGCCGAGCGCGAGGCCCTGCGAGTGCTCGAACTCGAGATCGCAGACGGCGTTCAGATCGACTGAGTCCGGATGGACCGATGGGACGCGCTCAGGACTGGTTCTTGCCGAGTAGGGCATTCGCCGCTATCCTGAGCGTGTCCGTACATCGTGCGCTTCAGACGCCGGTGCTTCACCAGGGCAATCACTCCATTTCTTCGGGGTAATCCTGGCACGATTCCTACGCGATTTCTTCTGCGTGGATCGATCGACAGCACCCGCCTTCTCGGGTGATGTGATGGGGGACAAGGCCGACATTCCATCCAGCGGATACGGCACATCCGAGTTCAGTTGTCGACTGAACTGCGGGACGAACCCTCGGCTTTGCGCAGCGCGAGCGAGGGAAGGAAAGGACCTCCGTGACCGATACGGACCTGATTGCCACGCCTGTTCAAGATTCCCCGGCAGAGGCCGAGGGTGCCCGGGCGGGTAATTCTCCAAAGACTTCTGACGCTGCACCGCGCGAGGGCGCGGTCGTCGCGTCCACCAAGCGTGCCGAGGCCCGGCGTGGAGCCGGGCTGTCCGGGATGGTGCTCGCCGAGCTTCGTTCGCTCGCGGGCGAACTCGGTATCAAGGGCACCTCGGGAATGCGCAAGGGTGACCTGATCGCCGCAATCAAGGAGCGTCAGGGTGGCTCGAGTGCCGCCAAGGCGGCTCCTGCCGAAGCCGCTCCCGCCGCGGAAGCGCCGGCGCCTCGCAAGGAGAGCGCCGAGTCGTCGGCACCGGCGACTGCCGATGTGCAGGAGAGCGCCGACGCCGAGCAGGGCAGCCGTCGTGGTCGTCAGCGTCGCGGCGCCTCGCGTCGTACGGGTGCTCCCGAGGGTGCCGAGGCGGAGAACGCGCAGGCCGACACCGCCCAGGCCGAGCCCAAGGCGGCCGACTCCAAGCAGGAGCAGGGCCGGGAGCAGACCAAGGACCAGGGCAAGGACCAGCAGTCCGACGACCGCGGCGAGCGCGGCGGACGTCGTGAGCGCGGTGAGCGCGGTGAGCGCGGTGAGCGTGGCGAACGCGGTGACCGCGGCGAGCGTGCTCAGGGCGGCGACCGCTCCCAGGGCGGCAACGGACCTCGTGGCGAAGGTCGCGGTGAACGCCGTGACGGTGACGACGAAGAGGGCGGTCGCGGACGTCGCGGACGCCGTTTCCGTGAGCGCCGTCGTGGACGCGACCGTGGCGAGGGCGGCGAGGTCCGCGAGGGCCGCGAGCCCGAGATCCGCGAGGACGACGTCCTGCAGCCGGTCGCCGGCATCCTCGACGTCCTCGACAACTACGCGTTCGTGCGCACCTCCGGCTACCTCGCAGGCCCGAACGACGTGTACGTCTCGATGAACCTGGTTCGCAAGAACGGCCTGCGTCGCGGTGACGCGATCACCGGCGCGGTCCGCGTTCCCCGTGAGGGCGAGCAGCAGAGCAACCAGCGGCAGAAGTTCAACCCGCTGGTGCGCCTGGACACCGTCAACGGTGGCGACGTCGAGGCGGCGCGCAAGCGTCCGGAGTTCAACAAGCTCACGCCGCTCTACCCGAACCAGCGACTGCGCCTCGAGACCACGCCGAACATCCTCACCACGCGTGTCATCGACCTGATCATGCCGATCGGTAAGGGTCAGCGTGCCCTGATCGTGTCGCCGCCGAAGGCCGGTAAGACCACCGTCCTGCAGGACATCGCGAACGCGATCACGGTCAACAACCCCGAGTGCTACCTCATGGTCGTCCTCGTCGACGAGCGTCCCGAGGAAGTCACCGACATGCAGCGCTCGGTGAACGGCGAGGTCATCGCCTCGACGTTCGACCGTCCGCCGGCCGATCACACCTCGGTTGCCGAGCTGGCGATCGAGCGCGCGAAGCGCCTCGTCGAGGCCGGTCGCGACGTCGTGGTTCTGCTCGACTCGATCACCCGTCTGGGCCGCGCGTACAACAACTCGTCGCCCGCGTCGGGACGCATCCTGTCCGGTGGTGTCGACTCGACCGCGCTGTACCCGCCGAAGCGATTCCTCGGTGCCGCTCGCAACATCGAGAACGGTGGCTCGCTGACCATCATCGCGTCCGCGCTGGTCGAGACCGGCTCGACTGGTGACACCGTGATCTTCGAGGAGTTCAAGGGCACCGGCAACGCCGAGATCAAGCTCGACCGCAAGATCGCCGAGCGTCGCGTCTTCCCGGCGGTGGACGTCAACCTGTCCAGCACCCGCAAGGACGAGCTGCTGATGAGCCCCGACGAGTTCGCCGTCGTGCACAAGCTGCGGCGTGTGCTCTCCGGCCTCGATTCGCACCAGGCCATCGACCTGCTCGTCGACCGCCTCAAGAAGAGCAAGAGCAACATCGAGTTCCTGATGCAGGTCTCGAAGACTGCTCCGGGCGCGCTGGGGGACTGACCTCCACAGGCCCGAACCTGATCGACGACCTCGTCCCCGTGTGCCTCGCGCAGCGGGGACGAGGTCGTATCGGGCGGGAATCAATCTGCGTGGGGGCGCGTTTATGAGGATGCGTCCGCCTCTGGCAGAATGGGCGATCGCGTGACAATCATGTCCGGTTCCGGTTCACGGCCTCGAACGGCGAGGTCGACCCGGCGGCCATCGAAAGGGACACCATGAAGGCTGGAATCCACCCCGAATACGTCGCCACCACCGTCGTGTGCGGTTGCGGTAACACGTTCGAGACCCACAGCACCGCGACCAGCGGACGTATCAACGTCGAGGTCTGCTCGCAGTGCCACCCGTTCTACACCGGCAAGCAGAAGATCCTCGACACCGGCGGCCGCGTGGCTCGCTTCGAGGCTCGCTACGGCAAGCGTGCCGACAAGAAGGCCGCTGCCGACCAGTAGCTGTCCCGCCGACGCCCGTCCTGCGATTCTGCAGGCCGGGCGTCGGTCTTTTTCTCCGGCACGACAGTTGTGCCGTCCCCTGAACCGCGTTTGGCGCGCTTGCCGCGGTCCGGAGGCTTCGAAAACACCGACAAGTGCGCGAAACGCGAAACAGGAGCCCACCATGGCAGGGACGACGCAGCCGTCGGCGATCGACGACATCCTGGCCGAGCACGCAGGTCTCGAGCAGCAGTTGGCCGATCCGGCACTGCACAACGATCCGACCGCGGCACGCAAGGCCGGCAAGCGCTTCGCCGAGCTCGCACCCGTCATGGCCACGTACGCCAAGCTCGTGGCGGCGCAGGAGGATCTCGAGGCGGCGCGTGAGCTCGCCGCCGACGACTCCACCTTCGCGGCCGAGATTCCCGCGCTCGAGGAGACGGTCACCGAGCTCGACAAGGCACTCACCGACCTGCTGGCCCCGCGGGATCCGCACGACGGCGACGACGTGGTGCTCGAGCTCAAGTCCGGCGAGGGCGGCGAGGAATCGGCGCTGTTCGCCTCCGACCTCGCCCGGATGTACGTCCGTCACGCCGAGCGGGCCGGCTGGAAGGTCGAGATCCTCGACGCCACGGTCTCCGATCTCGGCGGATACAAGGACGCGACCATCTCGATCAAGTCGAAGGGCGACGTCCGCGACGGTGTCTGGTCGCGCCTTAAGTTCGAGGGCGGCGTGCACCGCGTGCAGCGGGTGCCGGTGACCGAGTCGCAGGGACGCGTCCACACCTCCGCCGCCGGTGTGCTGATCTACCCCGAGCCCGAGGAGGTCGAGGAGGTGCAGATCGACGAGACCGATCTGCGCATCGACGTCTACCGCTCGTCGGGCAAGGGTGGCCAGGGCGTCAACACCACCGACTCCGCGGTGCGGATCACCCACCTGCCGACGGGCATCGTCGTGACCTGCCAGAACGAGCGTTCGCAGCTACAGAACAAGGCCCGCGCGATGCAGGTGCTCGCGGCACGCCTGCAGGCTGCCGCTGAGGAGGCCGCGGACGCCGAGGCGTCGGCGGGTCGTCAGAGCCAGGTCCGCACGGTCGACCGCTCCGAGCGCATCCGCACCTACAACTTCCCCGAGAACCGCATCACCGATCACCGCATCGGGTTCAAGGCGCACAACCTCGACGCGGTCCTCGACGGCGACATGGAAGCGCTGCTCGACGCCCTCGGCAAGGCCGACCGCGAAGCGCGTCTCGCTGCCGAGTAGCCGCCCGCGTCAGGGGACGACGGTGGTGGCGACGCCGCCCTGCGCCAGCACACAGGGCTGACCGGCGCCGTTGGTGTAGACACCGTCGAGCACGGTGACGACGGTGCCCGGTCCGGTGTCCGCGACGAACTCGGCGCGGGTCCCGTTGTTGGTGAGGGTGGCGATGCCGTTGGCGCCGGTGGAGTTGTTGACCCACACGACCCTGCCGCCGCCGGCCGGCGGCGGCTCGTCGACGCTGATCGCGAGCCGTCCACCGGGCAGTGGAGTGGCGTCGGCGACTCCCATCCCGTTGGGGCAGATCGCCGGTGCCGGCTGTACGTCGAACGGGGTGGCGTGCGCGAGAGCGGGTCCGATCGCGACGGTGACTGTGGTGAATGCTGCGGCGGTCAGCAAGCGCGCCGCTGTGGCGGAGAACATGGGATGTTCCTTCGTCCGGCCTCGGTCTGACGGTGTCCAGACCGGTCGTATTCTATCGCCGGTACGGCCGCTGGAGCGTCCGCGCAAGCTGTCCGGCACCTATCCGTGCTGCGTCCGTGACCGACGTGGCAGTCTGTACCCGTGAGACAACCCATCCGCCTGGCCATCATCGAGGCAGCCGCCGAGTTGGAGAGAGCCGGGGTCCCCTCGGCGCGGGTGGATGCCGAGCTCCTCGCCGCGCACCTGCTGGGCGTCGAACGGACGCGACTCGGCCTCGTGCCGCTGGTGGACCCGCCCGTGATCGACGAGTACCGCAAGCTCGTGGCGCGCCGCGCGGAACGTATTCCGCTGCAATACATCACGGGATCGACTGCGATGGGCAACATTTCGCTCGAGGTCGGGCCGGGGGTGTTCGTTCCGCGGCCGGAGACCGAACTCCTGCTGGCGTGGGCGCTCGCACATCTCGAGTCGTCCGGCCGCCGTGCGCCCGTCGTGATGGACCTGTGCACCGGATCCGGCGCGCTCGCGCTGGCGATCGCGCACGCCAGGCCCGATGCCGTCGTCCATGCCGTGGAACTCCAGCCGGAGGCGCTGGCGTGGGCGCGCCGCAACTCCGATCGTCGGCGCGAGGCCGGCGACACTCCGATCCGCCTCCTCCAGGGCGACGTGACCGACCGCGCGTTACTCACCGAACTCGAGGGTGGCGTCGACCTCGTCGTCTCCAATCCGCCGTACATTCCCGAGGGCGCCGTGCTGGACCCCGAAGTGGCCGACCACGATCCGCACACCGCGCTGTTCGGTGGGGCGGACGGGTTGTCGGTGATCAAGCCGATGGTCAACAACATTGCGCGGTGGCTGCGCATCGGCGGCGCGGTGGGCGTCGAGCACGACGACACCAACGGCGCCCAGGTCGCCGAACTGTTCCGGTCACGCCGGGTGTTCGATCACGTCGTCGAACATCCGGATCTCGCGGGTCGGCCCCGATTCGTGGTGGCGCACCGCGTTGCGACCGATGTCGAGGCGGCACGATGACGGCGCTCCGAGCGTGAGTGAAAGGATGGGGGAGTGAGCACCGTCTACGACTGCAAGCAACCCGACAACCGTGAAGCAGGACTGACCGCGGCCAAGAACGCGCTGCGGGCCGGCCGACTGGTCGTGCTGCCGACCGACACCCTGTACGGACTGGGCGCCGACGCGTTCGACGGTGACGCCGTCGCAAGCCTGCTCAGGGCCAAGGGGCGCGGTCGGGACATGCCGGTGCCGGTCCTGGTGGGGTCGTGGAACACGATCGACGGACTCGTCTACTCGGTGCGCCCGCAGGCACGCGACCTCATCAAGGCCTTCTGGCCCGGTGGTCTGAGTCTCGTTGTGCAGCAAGCGCCTTCGCTGGCCTGGGATCTCGGCGACAGCCGGGGGACGGTCATGCTGCGGATGCCGCTGCACCCGGTCGCGCTCGACCTCCTGCGTGAGGTGGGTCCGCTCGCGGTCTCGAGCGCCAACATCTCCGGACGCCCGCCGGCGACCACCGTCGACGAAGCCCGCGACCAGTTGGGCGGGGCCGCCAGCGTCTACCTCGACGGCGGACCGGCCGCCCACGCCGTCGCGTCGACGATCGTCGACCTCACCGGCGACGAGCCGCGCATCCTCCGCGAGGGAGCGGTGTCGACCGCCGACGTCGCCGAGGTGCTCGGTGTCACCGCGGAGAGTCTGCTGCCGGGAGGGGCGTAGTCGTGACGGGACTCGTCGTGCACAATCCCGGCCGTCGGCCGGTCGGCCGGTAGCGTCGTCCAGGTGAGTCCTGCGGATACGGCCCTGCTGGCGCTCGCCCAGGGTGGCAACGGGGCGGGTGTGCCGCTGCGTGAGCTACTCCTGGTGCTGTTCACCGCAGCCGTCGTCACGTTCCTGGGGACGGGCGCGGTCCGGGTGCTCGCGATTCGCTTCGGGGCGGTCGCCGTGCCCCGCGACCGCGATGTCCACGTACAGCCCACGCCACGACTCGGTGGTGTCGGGATGTACATCGGCATGCTCGTCGCGCTCCTGTTCGCGCAGCAGCTACCGGCCCTGACACGTGGGTTCGAGTTCACGACCGACATCAGCGCGGTCCTGGTCGCCGGTTTCGTCATCGTGCTGGTCGGCGTGATCGACGATCGCTGGGGCCTCGACGCGCTCACCAAGTTCGTCGGTCAGGTGACCGCGGCCGGGATCCTCGTCGTCATGGGGGTCAGTTGGTACATCGTCTTCCTGCCGTTCGGCGAGGGCACCACGGTGATCCTCGATCAACTGCAGGCGGGCTTGGTGACGGTCGCGGTGGCGGTCGTGATGATCAACGCGATGAACTTCGTCGACGGCCTCGACGGCCTCGCGGCCGGGCTCGGGCTGATCGCGTCGCTCGCGATCTGTGCCTTCTCGGTGGGACTGCTCCACGACCAGGGCGGCGACGTCAGCGCGTACCCCCCGGCGATGATCGCGGCGGCCCTCGCCGGCGCCTGTCTGGGTTTCCTGCCGCACAACTTCCAGCCGGCCCGGATCTTCATGGGCGACTCCGGGTCGATGCTGATCGGTCTGACCCTGGCAGCGGTCTCGACGAGTGCGTCCGGCCGGATCAGTCTGAGTGCGTACGGGTCCCGGGATCTGCTCGGCCTGCTCTCACCGCTCCTGCTGGTGGGTGCGGTCATGTTCATTCCGATCCTCGATTTGCTGCTCGCCATCGTCCGGCGGACGCGTGCCGGGGTCAGCCCGTTCAGCCCGGACAAGATGCACCTGCACCATCGACTGCTGCAGATCGGTCACTCGCACCGTCGCGTCGTGTTGCTGATCTATTTGTGGGTCGCGGTGCTCGCGTTCGGAGCGGTCGGCTCGGCGCTGATCGATCGGCGGGTCGTGGTCCTACTGGTGGCCGGTGGACTGGTGTTCGCGCTGGTGGTCACGGCGGTCCCGTCATGGCGTGGATTGCAGCAGGATCGCCGCCGGTAGCCAGGGCGGGGGCAGCGGGCGTCCCGCAGCCTTCCTCTAACCTGGGTGCCGTGACTTCGACCCCCGCGCCGTACTCTTCCGATCCCACCGCTGCCCTCCGCCGAGGCGTCCGTTACGGACTGCTCGGACTGCTCGTGCTTGCCGTCGGAGGCGCGATCGTCGCGAGCCTGTTCGCCGGTGTCGAGGGATTGTGGGGGGCGCTCCTCGGAGCGGCCGTCGGCGGCGGATTCATCCTGTGCACCGCCCTCGCGGTGCTGCTGACCGCCAAGCTCCCGGCCGTAACGGCCGGCGCGGTGCTGCTCGGCAGCTGGCTGCTGAAGATGATCCTCGCGATCACCGTCCTCGCGATCCTGGACCCACTGGACTTCTACAACCGCCAGGCCATGGTCATCGTCATTGTCCTGTCGCTGGTCATCGTGCTGGGCGCCGAGACTTACGGCGTGATGCAGACCAAGGTTCCGTATGTCACGCCCGCCGAGTCCGACGACGACGGGGGCACCGACTAGCCCGTCACCGTGCGGGCCCGCAGGGGGGTGCCGGGAATGCCCGGAGAGCCTTTCCCGGATTCAAGGGGTACCCCATCTACACAACGTCGTAGATGTCTTGATAGTCTCTGGGCCAAGCGAGTGTGCTGACTACGGGAAATTCCATAGAACCCGCAGATTGGGCCGCGCTTGCAGGCAGCAGGGGTCGTCGGAGTTGTCCGAATTTTCGATTCGGACGGAACCGCCCTCGCGTTGCCGAGTCGACGACCGTCGCCGACACCGACAGACGCCAGGACCGGTTCACCCGGGTCTCCAGCTGCTGACGAATACGCGAGCCGACCTGGTCGACTTGTTAGATCGTCAATGTCCGATCGAACCGCAGACAGTGATGCCTGCGGCCGACTACGGGAGAGACCGCTGAGCGTCACCTTCATGGCCGCGGGTGAATACCATCCGCCGTCACTCGATGATTTCTACCCGCCCGCAGTGCTGTTCGAAGGCACCGCCTTCGAGCTCGACCGTCTGATGCTGATCCGTCTGCTGATGTCGGGCCTGGTGGCACTGTTCTTCATCATCGCGATGCGTAGCCCGAAGATCGTTCCCCGCGGTATCCAGAACGTTGGCGAGATTGCTCTCGATTTCGTCCGGATCAACATCGCGGAAGACATCCTCGGCAAGGAGCAGGGAAAGCGTTTCCTGCCGATCATCACGACCATCTTCTTCGTCGTGCTGGCAAGCAACATCGCGAGTATCACGCCGTTCTTGAACATCTCGCCCAATGCGAAGATCGGTATGCCGCTCGTGCTCGCTGCACTGGCATACATCACGTTCAACTACGTCGGCATCAAGAAGTACGGCTTCTTCAAGTACGTGAAGTCCAGCATCGTGGTGCCTGGTGTTCCGCCGGCGCTGCACGTGCTGCTCATCCCGATCGAGTTCCTCTCGACCTTCGTGCTCCGGCCGTTCACGTTGATGGTCCGTCTCATGGCCAACATGCTCGCGGGGCACATCCTGCTCGTGCTGTTCTTCAGCGCCACGCAGTACTTCTTCTTCACCTCCGGAGGGTTCCAGGCGATCTTCGGCGTGCCGTCGATCCTGGCCGGCATCGCCATGACCTTCTTCGAGTTGCTGGTGATCTTCCTGCAGGCGTACGTCTTCGCCCTGCTGACCTCGGTGTACATCGACCTGGCTCTCCACGCCGACTCGCACTGACCACTCACAATCGTTAGACCTGTCCCACTCGCCGCCCGGCGGTGGGCAATAGAAAGGGAACGGAACACCACATGAGCGTTGCGCTTCAGGCAGTTGAGGTCCTCGCGCAGGATACGACGACCACCTTCAAGGGTCTCGGCGCAGTCGGCTACGGTCTCGCGGCCATCGGCCCGGGCGTCGGCATCGGTATCGTCGTCGGCAAGGCGATCGAGGGCATGGTCCGTCAGCCCGAGATGGCCGGCCAGGTTCGTACCACGATGTTCCTCGGTATTGCATTCACCGAGGCCCTCGCGCTGATCGGCCTCGTTGCCGGCTTCATCTTCTAAGAACACACCATGTCAACCACCATCGCATTGCTCGCGGCCGAGGGGGAAACACACAACCCCCTCCTGCCCGCGACGTATGACATCACTTGGTCGATCGTTGCCCTGGTGGTCGTCGGGTTCGTCTTCTGGAAGTTTGTCCTTCCGATGTTCCAGAAGGTTCTCGCCGAGCGCACCGAGCAGATCGACGGCGGCATCAAGCGTGCCGAAGAGGCTCAGGCTGAGGCCAAGGCCGCGCTGGAGCAGTACCATGCCCAGCTCGCCGAGGCTCGCACCGAAGCCGCACAGATCCGCGAGGAAGCACGTACTCAGGGCCAGCAGATCATCGCTGAGATGAAGGCACAGGCTCAGGAGGAGAGCGACCGCATCGTCGCCGCCGGTCACAGCCAGCTCGTCGCCCAGCGTCAGCAGATCGTGACCGAGCTGCGGGGAGACCTCGGCAAGACCGCGGTCGACCTGGCCGAGAAGGTCATCGGGGAGTCTCTCGCCGACGACGTCAAGCGCGCCGGAACGGTTGATCGCTTCCTCAACGAGCTGGACGCAGTCAGCGCCGATTCCGCAGCAGGAAAGTGAGCACCATGTACGCAGCGAGCCGTGAAGCCCTGACGCAGACCCGTACTGCGCTCACCGCGGCGTTGGATTCCGTCTCTCCCGGCGCGGCCACTTCGGCCGCGGCGCAGGCTGGATCCGAGCTGTTCTCGGTGGTCGAGGTTCTCGACGGTCAGCGCACTCTTCGGAGTGCCCTGGCCGACGCGTCCACGCCTGCCGCTGGTCGACAGGGCCTGGCCCGCCAGGTGTTCTCGGGGAAGGTCGGCGCCGAGGCGCTGGCAGCCCTCGAGGCCGCCGCGGGCCAGGACTGGTCGACCTCGGCGGATCTGCTGAACTCGCTGGTCACGGTCGGACGCGAGTCCCTGCTCCGGGCAGCGGCGGACCAGAACCAGAGCGACACGGTCGAGGACGAGCTCTTCCGCCTCGGCCGCATCGTTGCCGGCAATCCGCAGCTGGAGCAGGTCCTTTCGGATCGTTCGACGCCCGTCGCCGGCAAGCGCGAGCTGCTGTCGAAGCTGCTGTACGGCAAGGTCACCGCGATCACGGAGGCCCTCTCCATTCAGGCCGTGGGTCGCCTGCGGACCGCTCCCGCTGACGCGTTCGACGAACTGTCGACGCTGGCTGCGGCTCAGCGGAACAAGGCCGTTGCGCACGTGCGCAGCGCCTCGGCGTTGTCGAGCGAGCAGGTCGATCGCCTGTCGGCGACGCTGACCCGTACCTACGGCAAGCCCGTCACCGTGCACGTGGAGGTCGAACCCGCCCTCCTCAGCGGCATGGTCGTCCGGGTGGGCCACGAGGTCATCGACGGGAGCGCGGCCGGTCGCCTCGCTGCCCTGCGGAAGACCTTCAAGTAGCCGACGACCGAACACATACTCCCGATCTTTTCGAAGACCAGATACCGAGAGCAGGAAAAACATGGCGGAGCTGACGATCTCCTCCGACGAGATCCGTAGCGCGATCGAGAACTACACCGCGAGCTACTCACCGGAGGCCTCCCGCGAGGAGGTCGGCACGGTGTCCGACACCAGCGACGGCATCGCTCACATCACCGGCCTGCCGTCGGCGATGGCCAACGAGCTGCTGGAGTTCCCGGGCGGCGTGCTCGGCGTGGCGCTGAACCTGGACGCGACGGAGATCGGCGCGGTCGTCCTGGGCGACTACGAGCACATCGAAGAGGGCCAGGAAGTCAAGCGGACCGGCGACGTTCTGTCGGTGCCGGTCGGCGACGGCTACCTGGGTCGTGTCGTGGACCCGCTGGGTCGTCCGATCGACGGCCTCGGCGACATCGAGACCACCGAGACTCGCGCGCTCGAGCTGCAGGCCGCTTCCGTGCTGGAGCGTCAGCCCGTCGAGGAGCCGCTGCAGACGGGTATCAAGGCCATCGACGCCATGACCCCGATCGGTCGCGGCCAGCGTCAGCTCGTCATCGGCGACCGTAAGACCGGCAAGACCGCGGTCTGCGTCGACGCCATCCTGAACCAGAAGGCAAACTGGGCGACCGGCGACCCGAAGCAGCAGGTCCGCTGCATCTACGTCGCGATCGGCCAGAAGGGCTCCACCATCGCCGGCGTCAAGCAGGCGCTCGAGGAGCAGGGCGCGATGGAGTACACCACCATCGTCGCTGCCCCGGCCTCCGATTCCGCCGGCTTCAAGTGGCTGGCCCCGTACACCGGTTCGGCCATCGGCCAGCACTGGATGTACCAGGGCAAGCACGTCCTCATCGTGTTCGACGACCTGACCAAGCAGGCCGAGGCGTACCGCGCCATCTCGCTGCTGCTGCGTCGTCCGCCGGGACGTGAGGCCTACCCGGGTGACGTCTTCTACCTGCACTCTCGTCTGCTGGAGCGTTCGGCCAAGCTGTCCGACGAGCTCGGTGGCGGTTCGCTGACGGCTCTGCCGATCATCGAGACCAAGGCCAACGACGTCTCGGCGTACATCCCGACCAACGTCATCTCGATCACCGACGGCCAGGTCTTCCTCGAGTCCGACCTGTTCAACAAGGGCATCCGCCCGGCGATCAACGTCGGTATCTCGGTCTCCCGAGTCGGTGGCGCCGCGCAGACCAAGGGCATGAAGAAGGTCTCCGGTTCGCTGCGTCTCGAGCTGGCCCAGTTCCGTGAGCTCGAGGCCTTCTCGGCCTTCGCCTCCGACCTGGACGCCGCTTCGAAGGCTCAGCTCGAGCGTGGCCAGCGCCTCGTCGAGCTGCTCAAGCAGGACCAGTACTCGCCGATCGCGGTCGAGGACCAGATCATCTCGATCTACCTCGCCGGCGAAGGCGTGTTCGACTCGGTTCCCGTCGGCGACGTCCGTCGCTTCGAGGCCGAGCTGCTCGAGGACCTGCACCGCAACGCTGCCGGTGTCTACGAGTCGATCAAGGGCGGCAAGGCCCTCGATGCGGATTCGACCGCAGCCCTCATGGCGGCCACCGACAAGTTCAAGCAGGGCTTCCTCGCCTCCGACGGAAGCCGTGTCGTGAACGAGGCCGAGGCTGAAGCTCTCGACGCTTCCCAGGTCGGCCAGGAGAAGGTCACCGTCAAGCGCACCACTGTCAGCAAGTGAGCGTGGACCCCATGACTCAGCGTCACCCGAAGGGAGAGTGATCGATCGATGGCAAGCATCCGCGAACTGCGTTCTCGCATCAAGTCGGTCAACTCGACCAAGAAGATCACCAAGGCGCAGGAACTGATCGCGACTTCGCGTATCACGAAGGCGCAGGCCCGGGTTGCGGCTTCCAAGCCGTACGCCGAGGAGATCACCAAGGTGCTCTCCGAGCTGGCCAGTGCTTCGGCGTCGCTCGATCACCCGCTGCTCAACGAGCGTGCGAACCCGAAGCGCGCCGCTGTCCTGGTCGTCACCAGTGACCGCGGTATGTGTGGCGGTTACAACTCCAATGCCCTCAAGGAGGCGGAGGAGCTGTTCCAGCTGCTGCGCTCCGAGGGTAAGGAGCCCGTGATCTACGTGCTCGGTTCCAAGGGACTCGGCTACTACACCTTCCGCGGCCGCAACATCGGCGGATCGTGGACCGGCTTCTCCCAGGAGCCCGGTTACGCGGATGCCGCGAAGGCGAGCCGTCACCTGGTCGAGCTGTTCATGGCCGGATCCGGTGCCGAGGTCGAGGCACCGAACGGGGAAGGCACGATCGAGGGCGTCGACGAGCTCCACATCGTCTACACGCGCTTCGTCTCGATGCTCACCCAGAAGCCGGAAGTCCGGCGGATGGCCCCGCTCGAGGTGGACTACACCGAGGATCACATCGAGCTGGGCGAGGACATCCTGTCCAACGGCCAGCACGACGGCAAGTCGGGTCCGGTGGCTGGCTACGACTTCGAGCCCGAGGCCGGCACGCTGCTGTCGGCTCTGCTGCCGAAGTACGTCAGCACGCGTATCTACTCGGCTCTGCTGGACTCCGCCGCCTCGGAGTCTGCCGCCCGTCGTACCGCGATGAAGGCCGCGACGGATAATGCGAACGAACTGGTGAACACCCTGAGCCGTCAGGCAAACCAGGCTCGCCAGGCCCAGATCACCCAGGAAATCAGCGAGATCGTCGGTGGCGCGAATGCGCTGGCCTCGAGCGCAGGAAGTGACTAGCACATGACCGCAGCAGTAACCCAAACCAACGCGAACGGCCAGGACACCACGTCCGGCCGGGTCGTGCGGGTCATCGGTCCCGTTGTGGACGTTGAGTTCCCGCGCGGCCATGTTCCCGACCTGTTCAACGCCCTGCACTCGCAGGTCACCCTGCCGTCGGTGGCGAAGACGCTGACGCTCGAGGTTGCGCAGCACCTGGGCGACAACCTGGTGCGCACCATCTCGATGCAGCCGACCGACGGCCTGGTCCGTGGCGCTGCGGTGGCCGACACCGGCAAGCCGATCTCGGTTCCCGTCGGCGACGTCGTCAAGGGCCACGTGTTCAACGCGCTCGGTGACTGCCTCGACGCTCCGGGCACCGGTCGCGACGGCGAGCAGTGGGGCATCCACCGCAAGCCCCCGGCCTTCGATCAGCTCGAGGGCAAGACCGAGATCCTCGAGACCGGCATCAAGGTCATCGACCTGCTGACCCCGTACGTCAAGGGCGGCAAGATCGGTCTGTTCGGTGGTGCCGGCGTCGGCAAGACCGTTCTGATCCAGGAGATGATCACCCGTATCGCCCGCGAGTTCTCCGGAACCTCGGTGTTCGCAGGCGTCGGTGAGCGGACCCGTGAGGGCACCGACCTCCACCTCGAGATGGAAGAGATGGGCGTCCTCCAGGACACCGCCCTTGTCTTCGGCCAGATGGACGAGCCGCCGGGAACGCGTATGCGCGTCGCCCTGTCCGCGCTGACCATGGCGGAGTACTTCCGCGATGTCCAGGGCCAGGACGTCCTGCTGTTCATCGACAACATCTTCCGCTTCACCCAGGCCGGCTCCGAGGTCTCGACCCTGCTGGGTCGTATGCCTTCTGCCGTGGGTTACCAGCCGACGCTGGCGGACGAGATGGGTGAGCTCCAGGAGCGCATCACCTCGACCCGTGGTCGCTCGATCACCTCGCTGCAGGCGATCTACGTCCCCGCCGACGACTACACCGACCCGGCGCCGGCCACCACGTTCGCGCACCTCGATGCGACCACCGAGCTCTCGCGTCCGATTTCGCAGATGGGTATCTACCCCGCTGTGGACCCGCTGACGTCGACCTCGCGCATCCTGGAGCCCGGCATCGTCGGTGCCGAGCACTTCCGCGTCGCGAACGAGGTCAAGCGGATCCTGCAGAAGTACAAGGAGCTGCAGGACATCATCGCCATCCTCGGTATGGACGAGCTTCAGGAAGAGGACAAGGTCCTCGTCGGCCGCGCCCGCCGTATCCAGAAGTTCCTCGGCCAGAACTTCATCGTCGCCGAGAAGTTCACCGGTGAGCCCGGCTCGGTCGTGCCGCTGCGCGACACCATCGAGGCGTTCGACCGCGTCTGCAAGGGCGAGTTCGACCACCTGCCGGAGCAGGCGTTCAACAGCTGCGGTGGACTCGACGACGTCGAGGCCGCTGCCAAGAAGATCGCCGGAAAGTAGACCGACATGGCTGAGATGACCGTTGAACTCGTTGCCGTCGAGCAGCGACTCTGGTCGGGATCGGCGAAGCTCGTCAGCGCCCAGACGACCGAGGGCGAGATCGGTGTCATGCCCGGGCATGAGCCGGTCCTCGGTCAGCTGGTGGAGGGCGGCGTGGTTTCGATCACGACCGTCGACGGCGAGCGTGTGGTCGCGGCCGTGCACGGCGGTTTCCTCTCGGTGACCGCCACCACGGTGACGATCCTGGCCGAGTCCGCGGACATGGCCCAGGACGTCGACGTCGAGGCGGCCAAGGCCGTCCTGGCTGAGACCACCGACGACCTCGAGGCGATTGCGGTCGCCAAGGGTCAGCTGCGTGCGGTCGAGCGCGCCTAGTCAGTTCACGACGAGCCGCGACGGAGCCGACGAGCAGTGACGATCGGGATGGTAGTTCTCATCATTCTGGTTGTGCTGCTCGCGGTCTTCGTCGCGGCTTTCGTGTATCGACTGACGGTGTTGCGTCGCGGCGGGACCGCCGCGATCCTCCGTGTCACGCCCGCCCCCGGCGGGAGCGGTTGGCGGCACGGAGTGGTGCGGTATGGCGAGGGCTCCCTGGTCTTCTTCAAGCTGTCGAGTCTGCGGCCGGGTCCGGACACGCGGATGAGTCGCCAGGGCATCGAGGTCGGCGCTCGTCGCGGTCCGGTCGGCAACGAGTACGACATCATGACCGACGAGATCGTGATCCTCGAGGTGACGGACGGCGCCCGGACGTACGAGATCGCGCTGGACCGGGGCGCACTGACCGCGTTCCTCTCGTGGGTCGAATCGCGGCCATCGGGGCGTTCGATGCGCGGTCGTCCGGCCTGATCGAGCCGAGACGCCGCTGACGGAAAGAGAAAAGGGAGGCCCGCGGGCCTCCCTTTCGCGTTACCCGGTTGCGGTCAGGCGTCGCCTCCGGCACCGGGCTTCCAGAGGACGTCGCCGCCCGGGTTCGCCAGCCGGCTGACGATGAACAGCAGGTCCGACAGTCGGTTGAGGTACTTCGCCGGAAGCACACCGGTGTCCTCGGGGCTGGCTTCGACGGCAGCCCACGCCGAGCGCTCCGCGCGCCGGGCGATCGTCCGGGCGGAATGGAGCAGGGCCCCGAGGGGGGTGCCGCCGGGCAGGATGAACGAGTGCAGCGGCTCGAGGCGCTCGTTGAACTGGTCGCACCAGGCCTCGACGCGGTCGATGTACGGCTGCGTCACGCGCAGAGGCGGGTATTTCGGGTCCGGGACGACAGGTGTCGAGAGGTCGGCTCCGGCGTCGAAGAGATCGTTCTGAATCTGCCGGAGTACGTCGACGATCTCCTCGGGTGGCGCACCCAGAGCGAGCACGACGCCGATGCTCGCGTTCGTTTCGTCGCAATCCGCGTACGCGATCAGTCGAGGATCGTTCTTGGACACACGGGAGAAATCGCTGAGTCCCGTGGTGCCGTCGTCCCCGGTCCGGGTATAGATCCGCGTCAAGTGAACAGCCATGGGCTAACGGTACCGCCCAGCAGGTCTGCCGCAGCCCTGGCTAGGCTGTGCGACTGTGAGTGAGCGCTTTCTTGTCACTGGTGGAAACCGCCTCGTCGGTGAGGTGCCAGTGGGCGGGGCGAAGAACAGCGTCCTGAAGCTGATGGCCGCGGCATTGTTGGCCGAGGGAACCAGTGTGATCAGCAACTGCCCCGACATCCTCGACGTGCCCCTGATGGCCGAAGTCCTCAGGGGCCTCGGGTGCGAGGTCGTCCTCGAGGGGTCCGTTGCGACCATCACGACGCCGGCCCAGCCCAAGTACCACGCGGACTTCGCCGCCGTGCGCCAGTTCCGGGCGTCGGTGTGCGTGCTCGGACCACTGGTTGCACGCTGCCGGAAGGCGGTTGTGGCACTGCCTGGTGGCGACGCGATCGGTTCTCGGCCTCTCGATATGCACCAGTCGGGACTGCGACTGCTCGGCGCTCACAGCGAGATCGAGCACGGATGCGTTGTGGCGGAAGCCGATGACCTGCACGGCGCGAACATTCGATTGGCCTTCCCGTCGGTCGGGGCGACCGAGAACATCTTGATGGCCGCAGTTCTCGCCAGGGGCGAGACCGTCATCGACAATGCTGCGCGGGAGCCGGAGATCGTCGACTTGTGCAACATGCTGACGAGGATGGGCGCGAAGATCAGTGGCGCCGGCTCGACGACGCTGACCATTCGCGGTGTCGAGAAGCTGGAGCCGACCACGCATCGCGTCATCGGGGACCGGATCGTCGCGGCGACGTGGGGGATTGCGGCGGCCATGACTCGCGGTGACGTCCTCGTTCGCGGGGTGAACCCCAAGCACCTGACTCTGGTGCTCGACAAGCTGCGGGCGGCCGGCGCTCAGGTGTCGGCAGAGGCTGATGGGTTCCGCGTGGCGCAGGCGAAGCGTCCCCAGGCCGTCAACTTCGCGACGCTGCCGTATCCGGGGTTTCCGACGGACCTGCAGCCCATGGCGATCGGGCTCGCCGCGATCGCGGAGGGCACCTCGATGATCACCGAGAACGTCTTCGAGGCGCGGTTCCGCTTCGTCGAGGAGATGATCCGGCTGGGTGCCGATGCCCGGACCGATGGCCATCACGCAGTAGTGCGTGGGGTGCCCGAGCTGTCCAGCGCCCCGGTGTGGTCGTCGGACATTCGCGCAGGGGCGGGCCTCGTCCTCGCCGGCCTGGTCGCGGACGGCGTGACGGAGGTGCACGACGTCTACCACATCGACCGTGGCTACCCGCGCTTCGTCGAGGACCTGTCGGGACTGGGCGGCGACATCCGGAGAGTGGTCGACAGCGAGTAGCGGCCGCGCAGGGGAGGGGCCCTGGAGCCTCTCGAGGGCCTGTGCTCGGCGTCACAACTGGACGTTTGTTCGTAATCGTCGCCGATCGGGCCGCACGACCTGCGGAAAGTCTGCTCCGTACGTCTCCGACCAGGCGGTTTGACGCCCACCGCCGGCTCGCGTAACTTATTCCAGGTCAGAGCGACACGGACACCGACCCGGACCTGAGGGACTGGGAAAACGAGGTTGTACGGAGAGCGCCTGGCGAATCT
>NZ_QQAT01000010.1:0-197555 GCF_003350365.1 Rhodococcus sp. AG1013 | reverse complement strand
CGACGAGCCGGTCTACCGTTGGGTGGGCCGCGGCGCGCCGGTCTACACGCAGATGACCGACGAGGACAAGACCGCGCTCGAGGCCGAGTTCGTCGAGTTCGGCCGGACGCGTTTCCTGGGCGTGTGAGATGACGACACGCAAGGTTGCCCTCGTCACCGGGGCGAGCCGCGGCATCGGCCGCGAGATCGCGCTCGCGTTCGCGCGCAAGGGTTTCGACGTTGCGATCACCGCCCGTACGGTCCGCGAGGGACAGGGTGCGGTGACGCCCCGCACCCGCGCGGAGGGCGAGGGTCTGCTCGCGGTGCCGGGCAGCCTCGAGACCACATCCGCGGAGATCGAGGCGTGCGGGGCCCGGGCGTTGCCGATCCCGATGGATCTGCTCGATCGGGACTCAGTTGTCGGCGCCGCCGACGAGATGCTGCGCGAGTGGGGCCGTGTTGATGTCCTCGTCAACAACGCCTACGCCCAGACTGCCGGTCACATGGAGCGCATCCTCGACCTTCGCCTCGACGACGCCGAGGTGATGGTGCGGGGAAACTACCTGCACCAGTTGGCGCTGATCCAGCGGGTGCTGCCGTCGATGGTCGACGGCGGTGACGGCGTGATCGTCAATCTGGTGTCCGGTTCGGCGACCACCGATCCGCCGGCGGCGCCCGGCGAGGGCGGTTGGGGCGTGGCGTACGCCGCGTCGAAGGCGGCGTTCGGCCGCCTCGCCGGTGCGGTCAACGCGGAGTACCGCGGACGTGGCATCCGCGCGTTCAACCTCAGCCCCGGGTTCGTCGTCACCGAGTCCGGCAAGGCGCGTGGCGGTACCGACAAGATCGAGGACGCCGGTTTCGACTCGGTTCCGGCGACCGTGCCCGCCGCGGCGGCCGTGTGGCTGGCCACCGCACCCGACGCCGAGCGTTTTCTCGGAAGGGTGGTCTGGGCGCCCAAGCTGGTGAATGATTTCACTGATTCCACCGCGCCCTGACCGGGCGTCTCGGAGTCGCCCGAGTGCAGGTTGGGTCGCGATTCCCGCTGTGCGAGATGTGTGACCCGAGGATTCGGCTCGGTCGCTAGCGTCCGGGACAACGCAGGCAGACAGTCGCCCGGAACCCGGCGACTGTCTGCCTTTGGTAAACGACGTCGTTCGGTATTAGAGGAGTAACGATGGATTTGAGGGAATCCCCCGAGCAGCTCGCGCTCCGCAAGGAGCTGCGCGAGTACTTCGCGAACCTGCTGCCTGCGGAGAAGCGCCGCGCGGCCGGTGAGCAGGGCGTGGGCGGCGAGTACTTCCGTGAGGTCGTCAAGCTGCTCGGCCAGGACGGCTGGCTCGGCATCGGCTGGCCCGAGGAGTACGGCGGACAGGGGCGTTCCATCGAGGAACAGTTCGTGTTCTTCGACGAGGTGCAGCGCGCCGGTCTGCCGTTCCCGTTCGTCACGGTGAACACCGTCGGCCCGACGCTGATGAAGTACGGGACCGAGGAGCAGAAGGAACGCTTCCTGCCGGGGATCCTCGCGGGCGACATCGTCTTCGCGATCGGCTACACCGAGCCCGAGGCCGGCACCGACCTCGCGTCGCTCAAGACCCGCGCCGTCCTCGACGGCGAGGAGTGGGTGGTCGACGGCAACAAGATCTTCACCTCCGGCGCCAACACCGCCGACTACGTGTGGCTCGCGTGCCGCACCGATCCCGAGGCCCCCAAGCACAAGGGCATCTCGATCCTCGTCGTGCCCACCGACGACCCCGGCTTCTCGTGGTCGCCCATCAACACGGTCGGTGGCCTGATGGTCACCTCGACGTACTACAGCGGCATCCGGGTGCCGCAGAAGGACGTCATCGGTGAGGTCAACGGCGGCTGGCAGCTGATCGCCGCGCAGCTCAACCACGAGCGCATCGGCCTCGCAGCGATCGGCGGCCGCACCTACGGCCTGTGGCACCAGGTTCTGGACTGGGCCAAGGCGAACGGCGCCATCGAGATCCCGTGGGTGCAGCAGGAGTTCGCACGCACGCACGCCAAGCTCGAGGCGATGCGCCTGCTCAACTGGAAGATGACGGCGGCCGTCGCGGCGGACAAGCTGTCCGGCGCGGACGCCGGTGCCACCAAGGCCTACGGCACCGAGACCCACATCGACGTGTACCGCACGCTGCTCGGCATCCTCGGCGCCGCGGGTCGCATCCGCCCCGAGTCGCCGGGTGCGCTGCTGGCCGGTCAGATCGAGCAGATCTCTCGGCAGGGCATGGTCAACACGTTCGGTGGCGGCGTCAACGAGGTGCTCCGCGACATGGTCGGCACGATGGGCCTGGGCCTGGTGCGAGAGAAGAGGGTCAAGTGAGCGAATTCCTCACCAAGCTCGGGGCATTCGAGGGTCAGGTCCTGACACCCACGACGTGGGGTCCGGACGAGGTCAACACCCCGATGATCCGTCACTGGGTCGAGACGATGGGCGACACCAGCCCTGTCTACCTCGACGACGACGCCGCGCGCGCCACCGGGCGTGACGGTGCGGTCGCGCCCGCGCTGATGGCGCAGGTGTGGACCATGCGCACCTTCAACGACAAGATGGCGAACAACGACCCGTCGCAGGTGTGGACCGACCTGATCGCCACGCTCGACGAGGCGGGCTTCACGTCCGTCGTCGCGACCGACTCGGACTTCGAGTTCTTCGTGGAACTGCGCCCCGGCGACCGGGTTTCGCTCACCGAGGTGATCGAGTCGATCTCCGAGGAGAAGAAGACGGGCCTCGGTGTCGGGCACTTCGTCACGACGCTGAAGACATACCGCAACGGTGACGACGAGGTCGTCGCGACGCAGCGCTGGCGCACCCTGCGGTTCAAGCCGAAGGGCAGCGAGAAGCCCGTCGAGAAGCCGGCAGAGAAGGCGGAGAAGGCAGGGAAGTCCTCGGGGGCGATCCCGGGTCTGCGCCCGCGTCCGGCGCTCAACGTCGACAACGCCTTCTGGTTCGAGGCCGCCAAGGAGCACCGCCTGGTGATCCAGCGATGCGCGAACTGCGGTGTGCTGCGCCATCCCACCGGGCCGATGTGCGGTGCGTGCCAGTCGCTCGACTGGGACACCGTCGACGCCTCGGGCCGCGGCATCGTCTACAGCTTTGTTGTCAACCACCATCCGCAGATCCCCGGGTTCGAGTACCCGCTCGTCGTGGCGACCATCGAACTCGAAGAGGGCACCCGCCTGATCGCGAACATGACCGGCGTCGCGCCGGACGACGTCGAGATCGGCATGCCGGTGGAACTGGACTGGATCGACGCCGACCCGGATCTGACGCTGCCCGCGTTCCGGCCGGCCGCACGGGAGGACTCCTGATGGACTTCAACTTCAGCGAAGAGCAAGAGGCGATTCGCAACCTCGCCGACGAGGTCTTCACCAGCAAGGCCGACATCGACCGGGTCAAGCAGGTCGAACTGAGCGACGAGCGCATCGACCGCGACCTGTGGCGCGAACTCGCGAACACGGGCCTGCTCGGCATCGCGCTGCCCGAGGATCTCGGCGGCGGCGGCATGGGCCTGTCCGAGCTGTACGTGCTGCTCGAGCAGCAGGGCCGCCACGTTGCGCCCGTGCCGATCTGGCAGTCGGCCCTCGCGGCCCTCGCGGTCGCAGAGTTCGGCTCCGACGCCCAGCGCACCGCGCTGGTTCCCGGTGTCGCCGAGGGCACGAGCTTCCTGACGATCGGTCTCGAGGAGTTCGGCCCGTACGTCGCGGGCGACCCGCAGACCACGGCCACCGAGGCCCGCGGCCAGTGGACGCTGACCGGCGCCAAGGCCGTCGTCCCGATCACGCACGTCGCGGACCGCGCGATCGTCTCGGCCACCACGCCGTCCGGTGCGGCGCTGTTCGTCGTCGACCTGGCGGCCGACGGTGTCACGGTGGAGCAGACGCACTCCACCAACTGGGAGATCTGCGGCAACGTCACGCTCGAGTCGGCTCCCGCGGAGCTGCTCGGCCCCGCAGACGGCCACACCGCCCAGTGGCTGCTCGACCGCGTCGAGCTCGCTCTCGCCGCGATCCAGCTCGGCGTCGGCTCCGGTGCCGTGCAGCAGGCCGTCACGTACCTCAACGGCCGCATGCAGTTCGGGCGTCCGCTCGCGACGTTCCAGGCCGTCAACCACCAGCTGGCCGATTGCTACATCGACCTCGAAGCGATGCGCGTGACGCTGTGGCAGGCCGCGTGGCTGCTCGCCGAGGACCAGGAACCCGGCACGTCGGTGCTCGTCGCGAAGTGGTGGGCCACCGACGGCGGCCAGCGCGTGGTGCACCGCACCACGCACGTCCACGGCGGCATGGGTGTCGACACCGACTACCCGGTGCACCGGCACCTGCTGTGGGGCAAGCAGATCGGCGCCACCCTCGGTGGCTCGGCGTCCGACCTCGCCCGTCTCGGCGAGCAGCTCGCCGCCGGTGTCGAGGTGGTCGCATGACCACCACCGTGCCCGCGCTGACCGGGCGCAGCTACGACGACATCGCGGTCGGCGAGGTGCTGCCCGAGCTGGCAATCCCGTTGACCCGCACGCTCATCGTGTCCACCGCGATCGCGACGCGCGACTTCCAGGACGTGCATCACGATCCCGAGCTGGCGCGCGAGCGCGGCTCCAAGGACGTGTTCATGAACATCCTCACCAGCAACGGGCTGGCGGGGCGGTTCGTGACGGACTGGGCCGGACCGTTCGCGACGGTGCGTCGGGTGAAGATCCGTCTGGGCGCCCCGAACTACCCGGGCGACACCATGACCATGACCGGTGAGGTCGTCTCGAAGGAGAACGGCCTCGTCGAGGTGAAGGTGCAGGGCGCGAACAGCCTCGGCAACCACCTCGCCGGCACCGTCACGGTCGCGTACCCCGCTGCCAGCGAAGGAAAGGACGCCTGATGGCCGTCAGCCCGCTCTCGGGTGCCGCCGCGATCGTCGGTATCGGCGCCACCGAGTTCTCGAAGAAGTCCGGCCGCTCCGAGCTGCAGCTCGCGTGCGAGGCCGTCACGGCCGCGCTCGCGGACGCCGGTATCGACCCGTCCGAGGTCGACGGTCTGACCACCTTCACGATGGAGACCAACGGCGAGATCCTCGTGGCCCGCAACTGCGGGCTCGGGGAGCTCAAGTTCTTCTCCCGGATCGGTTACGGCGGCGGCGCGGCGTGCGCGTCGGTGCAGCAGGCGGCGATGGCCGTCGCGACCGGCATCGCCGACGTCGTGGTGGTCTACCGTGCGTTCAACGAACGCTCCGGAATGCGCTTCGGCGCGGGCCAGCACGACCGCCCGATGGACAGCACCGCCGACCGCGCAGCGTACGCATGGCTGACCCCGCAGGGACTGTCGACTCCCGCCCAGTGGGTCGCGATGTTCGCTCGCCGGTACATGTACCAGTACGGTGCCACGAGTGAGGATTTCGGTCGGGTTGCTGTCGTGGCGCGCAAGCATGCTGCGAACAACCCGAAGGCGTGGTTCTACGGCAAGCCCATCACGCTCGAGGACCACCAGAACTCCCGGTGGATCGCCGAACCGCTGCACCTGCTCGACTGCTGCCAGGAGACCGACGGCGGTCAGGCCCTCGTCATCGTCTCGGCCGAGCGCGCCAAGGACCTGCGCAACAAGCCCGCGATCATCAAGGGTGCCGCGCAGGGTTCGGGCAAGGACCAGCACATGATGGCGAGCTACTACCGTCCCGACATCACCGGCATCCCGGAGATGGGTCTGGTCGGCCGCCAGCTGTACGCGCAGGCCGGTCTGACGCCGGACGACATCAATGCGGCGATCCTCTACGACCACTTCACCCCTCTGGTGCTCCCGCAGCTCGAGGAACTCGGTTTCTGCCGTCCCGGCGAGGCCAAGGACTTCATCCGCGAGGGCAATCTGGAGATCGGTGGACGGCTGCCGAGCAACACGCACGGCGGCCAGGTCGGTGAGGCGTACCTGCACGGCGTCAACGGCATCGCCGAGGCGGTCCGGGTGCTGCGGGGCACGTCCACCAACCAGCCCGAGAACGTCGAGAACATGCTCGTCACGGCGGGAACCGCGGTTCCCACGTCCGGCCTGATTCTCGGCGTCGCCTGACCGAATTACCTGGAAGGACCGAAGAATGACGGCAGTGGAGCAGAAGCCGGCCGGCGCGTGGCGTGGGGTCGACCTCGGCACCCGCACGGTGAGCTACGACGAGCGCGACGCGATCCTGTACGCGCTCGCCGTGGGTGCGAAGGCCACCGATCTGGACCTCGTGATGGAGGACCGGCTGCGGGTGCTGCCGACGTTCGCGTTGACCCTGGCCCAGTGGGCCCCCGACGAGCTGGGCCAGCGCGGCGCCTTCGACATGAAGACCGCGCTGCACGGCTCGCAGGAGCTGAAGGTGCTCGCACCGCTGCCCCGCAGCGGTGAGGTCACGCTGAAGGCCAGTGTCGGCGAGGTCTGGGACAAGGGCGCCGCGGCGGTGTTCGAGGTCAAGGTCGAGTGCGAGTACTTCGTGGCGACCTGGTCCCTGTTCGCCCCGGGCGCAGGCGGATTCGGTGGCGAGCGTGGCCCGTCCAAGCCGCCGGCGCCGGAGGGTGACGCCAACGTGACGGCCCAGCTCGAGACCGCGTTCAACGTGGCCGCGCTGTACCGCCTCACCGGCGACCGCCACCACATTCACATCGATCCGGCGGCCGCCGCCGGCATCGGACAGCCGCGCCCGATCATGCACGGACTGTGCACGCTCGCCGCGTCGACGTTGCCGCTCGCGAAGGAGCTCGGGGTGCACCCGGCCGACCTGACCGAGCTGCAGGGCCGCTTCGCCGCGCCGATGTTCCCCGGTGACACCGCGGATCTGCAGGCATGGGGCGACGCGTCGGGTCTGTCGTTCGAGCTCGTCCGCGAGGGCAAGGCTGCGATCTCCGGCGGTTACGCGGTCTTCACCAAGTAGCCCGCAACGACCGAATGTCACATGCGTTCAATCAGATTGAACGCATGTGACATTCGGCCACGACTTCAGCTGCGGGAGCACTCGACGAAATCGTGCTCCCGCAGCTGTTTTCATTCCGCCGACTCGCGATGCGTCAGATCTCGGGGTGTGTGGCCATGTAGCGGGCCGGGTACTCGCCGCCGCCGTGGACGGCCAGATCGGCGCCGTTGACGTACGACGACAGGTCGCTGCCCAGGAACAGGCAGGCCTTCGCGATGTCCGACGGAACCGCCATGCGCTCGATCGGCAGCGTGCGGGTGACGGCGGCGCCGCCGTCCTCGCCGTATACCGATGCCGCGGCCTCGGTGCGGATCAGCCCGGTGGTGATGTGGTTGACGCGCACCTTGGGTGCCCACTCGAGAGCCAGGGCCTTCGTGAGTGCCAGCAGGCCGGCCTTCGCCGCGGTGTACGCCGCGGTGCCGGGCTGCGGCTGATGTGCGGAGACGCTGCCGATGTTCACGATCGCGCCGCCCGTCTCCTGCTCGCGCATGACGAGATTCGCGGCCTGCGCCATGTAGTACGGCGCCAGCAGATTCAGTGCGACGATCTTCTCCACGAAACGCGGCGACACCGTGGCGGCATCGGCGTCCGGCGAGCCGCCGGCGTTGTTGACCAGCACGTCGAGGCGCCCGAAGCGATCGACCGCATCCTTGATCAGGGCCGTGGCGTCGGCGGGGTCGCGGACGTCGACGGCGCGGAAGGCTGCGGTGCGGCCGTCGACCGAGGGCAGGTTCTCCGGCTCGTTGCGGGCACACACCAGCACGTCGGCGCCGGCCCGCAGGAAGTGTTCGGCGATGGCGAAGCCGATGCCCTTGGTTCCGCCGGTGACGACTACGGACCGGCCGGTGAAGTCGACAGGGTTGGGGTAGTTCACGCGAACTGCCTTTCTGTGTGGCGCAGCGGTTTGTAGCGGAGTGCCCGTCCCCACGAGGATCCGTGGGGCTCAGAATCTTTCGTCGCGAATTTCGCGAAAACGCTGCGGACAAGCAAATGCTTGGTTAAGAATATCCGACTGGAGGGTTGTAGCACCAGGTCTCCGCGTTTCTCACGACATACCGAGAGCAGGTACACATGGGCAAGCTTGACGGCAAGGTCGCACTCATCACGGGCGCCGGGCAGGGCATCGGCCAGGGCATCGCGCACGCGCTGGCGAAGGAGGGTGTGTCGATCGCGGTCGCGGGGCGCACCGAGTCCAAGCTGGTCACGACGGTCGAGCAGATCGAGGCCTACGGCGGCAAGGCGTTACCTGTCCGGTGCGACGTGAGCGACGCGGCCGACATCGAGGCCGCCGTCGAGCGGACCGTCGGGTTCTTCGGCGGTGTCGACATCCTCGTCAACAACGCCAACGACTGCGGCCCCGGGCCGCTGCTGTCGGTCAAGGACGAGGACTTCGAGCGGTCGTTCGCGACCGGACCGCTCGCGACGCTGCGCCTGATGCGCGCGTGCTACCCGTCGATGAAGGAGCGTGGCGGCGGATCGATCGTCAACCTCGTCACGTCGGCGGCGGTCCGCTGGGACGCGAGCAACTACGGCGCCTACGGTTCCATCAAGGAGGGTATGCGCTCGCTGACCCGCGCCGCGGCCTGCGAGTGGGGCATCGACGGCATCCGCGTCAACTCCATCGCGCCGCACGCGATGTCGCCCGCGCTCGAGGGCTGGATCGAGCGGTTCCCCGAGGAGGCGGAGGCGTTCAAGGCCGGTATCCCGCTGCGTCGCATCGGTGACGCCGAGAGCGACATCGGCCGCGCCGTGGTGTTCCTCGTCGGCGACGACGCCGGCTACCTCACCGGCGCAACCATTCCGCTCGACGGCGGGCAGTCTCGCTGGGGCTGACATGGTGACGACGCGCACGGCGGCAGACCGGGTCCTGATCCTCACGGAGGATCCGGGCATCGAGAAGGCGATCCGCGCGGCCGCCGGTGCCGCCGTCGCGATCGTGCGCCCGGGTGCCCGCACCTCCGAGGAGGTGCGGGCGCTGCTGCCCGGGGTCGACGTCGTGGTCGCGGACTGGAGCGGACGCCTGCCGCTCGGCGCCGCCGAGGCCGCGGTGGGTCGACACCTCGAGCTGATCCAGCAGCCCGGCGTCGGCATCGCCTACATCGACCTCGACGCGTGGGCGGAAACCGGTGTCCCGGTGGCGAACACGCCCGGCGGTAACGCGGCCTCGGTCGCCGAGTGGGCGGTGGCCGCCACCGCGAGCCTGTGCCGGTCCCTCGGCTGGGCGGATGCCGAGATGCGTTCCGGCCGTTGGCCGCAGGCGTCGATCCTGCAGCGCGACTGCCGCGATCTCGGCGAACGGCGGGTGGGCCTCGTCGGATTCGGCGACATCAACCGTCGCTGCGCCGCCCTGTTCCAGGCGTTCGGGTGCGATGTCGCGTATCACTCGCGACGGCCGGATCCGGGGTCCGCGCTGCCCTACCGGTCGCTGGGTGACCTGCTCGCGGAGTCGGACGTGCTGGTGGTGGCGGTCCCACTCACCCCGCAGACCCGCGGACTGATCTCCGCGCGCGAACTGGCGCTGCTGCCGCCGGAAGCGTTGGTGGTCAACGTTGCCCGCGGACCTGTGGTGGACGAGGTCGCGCTGGCCGTGGCGATCCGATCGGGCGCGGTGGCGGGAGCGGCACTGGACGTGTTCGCGCACGAGCCCCTCGAAGCCGACAGCCCGCTGCGCGAACTCGACGGCGTCCTGCTCAGCCCGCACATCGCCGGCGGCAGTTCCACCGCGCTTCGGTGACTCTAGGGTCGAGGCAGCGACACGCGCCGGTCGCAGGTCTCTCGGCGACCGGGGCGTGGATCGTTCCGACCCGCCGTCAGAGCAGGTGGACCTTCTTGTAGAGCAACTTCGACGGGCCGCCGACGAGGCCGACGCTGTCGAGGAAGCTCATCAGCTTGGAGCCCGACGTGCGGATCATGTCGTGGTGGTGGGTGTTGGTGCGGGCCGCCTCGAGTGCGCGCTCCTTGTCGAGACCGGCGTTCGCGTAGACGTCGGGATGGATCATGCTCTTCATGACGAAGTAGACGACCGCGGCGGTGTTGACGCGTTCGACGGCCAACCGGGCGCGGCTCGCGCCCTGAAGTCGGCGTCCGACCTCTTCCCGGGCGAACCGGATGTGCCGCGCCTCCTCGAGTACGTGGATCTTGCTGACGGTGCGGGTGACCGGCTGGACGCGTTCGTCCTTCATGAAGTCACGCTGCATCATGTCGAGGATCTCCTCGGCCGCCATCACGCTGGCGTATGCGTTGGCGCCGCGGAAGAAGCCGCCCCACAGGCGACCTGCCTTGTGGATGAACGGGATCGGGCCGTAGTCGGGCATCCCGAGGCGCTCGCCGGCGCGGGCGAACATCACCGAATGGCGGCATTCGTCGGCCACCTCGGTGAGCGCGAACTGCACGTGGCGCGAATGCTTGTCGCGGCCGTAGACGTCGCGCAGCAGCATCTGCATGAGCAGGATCTCGAACCACAGGCCGACGCTCGACACGCTCGCCGCCTCGTGCTTGGTGAGCTCGATCTTCTGCTCGTCGCTCATCTCGTCCCACAGTGCCGTGCCGTAGAGCGTGCTCCATTCGGGGGTGAGGCCGAACTTGTCGGTGGGGACCGGTGCATCCCAGTCGACCTCGACCATCGGGTCGTAGGACTTGCGTGCCGACGACGCGAGCAGTCGACGTGCGGTCTCCTCACGGTCGGATACCGACGGAGCTGTGCGAGTCGACGGAGTCGCAGTGGTCATGACTACCCCTCGTTCGTGTCACCGCCGCAGTCGCGGCAAGCCATCTGTGTGTGACTGCTGGTTACTGTTAGCTGAACCATACAATGGGCATTGTCACAATGGCAACGGTCACGCGGCGGCGGCGTCGAGTTTTGCCTGCTAGAGCGGCAGCGAATGGGTGTACGGCCGGAGCACCTCGACCCGCGGCGTAGCCAGCGCCGCCCAGATGGAGGCGATCACGGGCGAAGTCGGCTCGCAGGCCGCCGTTCTCATCGGCGAGCGCGGGCCACGGGTCGATGTAGACGGCATCGGACTGTTCGGCGATGTCCCGGTACGCGCGGTTGAGTTCGCGGATCCGCCCGGCGTACCGGCGTTGCCGGGGCATCACGGTCTGCACGAACAACGGCGCTCCGGGTGCGCGGTCGCGCACCGCGCCGCGCCGACCAGTCGCCGCAGCAGTGGTCGCTCTGTGCGGTATCGGCGGCTGCCTCGTGATGCGTTCGCGCCGGAAGCCGCCCCGGTGCGGGCAGCTCCGATTCGGCGGAAAGTGCTCGCGCGCACTACTGTCGTGGATGTGCTGAACTCGGGGAACAGTATTCGGAAGTCGCAGTCCCGCACCGGCCGGAAGGCTCGCCTCGGTGCCGTCGCGGTCGGGTTGACGGTCGGATTCGCTTCCGTCGCCGTACCGTCGGCTGCCGCCGACCCCGCGGGCGGGGAGCTGGCCTGGGGCCCGTGCCCCGCCGAGTACGCGCTCGATCCGGACACCGACCAGTGCGGCACCGTCACGGTGCCGCGTGACTATGCGAATCCCGGTGCCGGATCGATCGACGTCCTCGTCACCCGTCACGCCGCCGAGGACCCGGCCGCGCGCCGGGGCGTGCTGTTCACCAACCCCGGCGGGCCCGGCGGCGACGCGATCGCGTCCAACGGCATGTTCGCGCAGGCGCTTCCCGAGCAGATCCGCCGGCAGTGGGACCTCATCGGTGTGCAGCCCCGGGGTCTCGCGCATGCTGGGGCGGTCGAATGTGCCGTCACCCCGGAGCTTTTGGCCGCAATGAACGTCGGCTTCGCGGGCGGGGCAGCGCGGCTGGCGTGCGACGGTGCGGCACCCGGCGCCACCGCGCACATCACGACGGAGAACACCGCCCGAGACTGGGAACAGGTGCGGATCGCGCTCGGTGTCGACGTGATCGACGTCTACGGCCTTTCGTACGGCACGATCCTCGCCTCGACGTACGCGACACTGTTCCCGCGGCACACGGGACGGATGGTGCTCGACTCGGCGGTCGATCGCGAGTGGCTGTGGAACGACGTCCTGTGGCACCAGAACGACGGCTACAAGGCGCGCTTCTATGACCTCATGGACTGGATCGCGGCGAACGACGCGATCTACGGCCTCGGCGGCACTCCGCTGCAGGTCTACCAGCGCTGGTCCGACCGCATCGTCGGAGAAGCGGGGGGCAACCCCACCCTCGCGCCCCCACCGGCGCAGATCGGCGACGTCCCACCCGGCCTGGAGAATGTCGCCGATGCGTACCGGGCCGGTGTCGACCTCACCGGCCCCGCCCGGGTCCAGTTCGAGGCGTTCCTGCGTCGTCTCGCCGATCCCGCTCACGCTCAGTCCGCGTCGAGTATCTATGCCCTCACACGCCAAGTGCTTCCCGCCCGGAACAGCTGGCCGATGGTCGCCCGCGTCATCCGGGACGGCCTCGGGGCACTTCCCGAGGGTGTGCCCAGCGACGTCACCGAGGACCAACTCAACTCGATTGTCCAGGCCCAGATGATGCAGGCGATCGTGCTTTGCAACGAGAACGCGGTCGCACCGCGGCCAGAGCGGCTCCCGGGCTGGCTCTTCTCGACGTTCGTCACGGGCGACCTGTTCGACGCCATCGGCTACGGCTACAGCGCAGGTCCGGGGTGCGCAGGGGCGCCGCCGGTGACCGCGCTACCGGAGATCGGCAACCACGGTTTGGCCACGGCGCCCCTCGTGCTGCAGGGATTGCGGGACCCGCAGACGCCCTACGACGGGGGTGTCCGACATGCCCGCGACATGAACGCGCACCTGGTCACCGTGGAAGGCGGGGACCACGGCGCCGCCATCCAAGGCGGCAACACCACGGTCGACACAGCGATCACGGACTACCTGCTGACCGGGGCCACCACCGTCACCCGCGTCCCGGAGGCGCCGATAGCCGCGCCGCTGTAGCGCGTGTGCGCAGGTCGACAGCCGGTTGTTCTGCGTGGCAGGCGATGTCGACCGCAGGCTCGAAGCGTTTGCAAGGTCGAGCAGGTGGCCGATCTGGCAGGGGATGAGCTTGCCGGCTTCCTGATCGTGCTCGTCGTTCGGCTACGAGAGATGTTGGAGCACTTACTCCATGATGGCGTGCAGTCCGCGGGAGCCGGTTCCTCGGACGATCGCTGAGGGTGTAATCGCGGCGGCACACGAATCCGAGGAAAGTGGCTCTTGTGCTGACCATTTCAGCGCAGCGTCGGCTCGTCAGCGGCGGCAGCCGACCGTGGCCTCGGGACACCACAGCTGTCCGGTCTGTCGGCTTCTGGCGCCTACGATCGATCCCGGGGATGTGCTCCGGGTCGAGGACGTGCCCAGGGGTGGAGGATCTGGAAGTGCAGGTGGGGGAGTTGGCCGACAGTCAGGGCATGTGGAGTGTGCGGGGCGCGCGGATCGCGATGATCTGCGCGGCCGCCATGATCGCCGTGCCGGCGCCGTTGTTGATCGTCGGCCTCGTGTCCACCACTGACCGGACCACAAGCACCGGGCACGCCGAAGGCTGCGAAGTGCTCTCGATCCGGAAACCTGGATGGTTCCGCGGCAAGGAATCGGCGAAGATCGGCACGACCTGCGGGACTCTGTCGACCCCGCAGACCGGCGCGATCATCGACAGCCTGGTAGTCGGGCGGGTCTACGACTTCGACGTGCTCATCAACACCGTCAACGGCTCGACCTCCCGGATCATCACGCGGTCCACGCCACAGTCGACCCTCGAACACCTGCAGCAGCAGGTGCTTCCGAAGTGAGGACGACTGTGGCGCAATGGATCCGCCGGCACCAGTTCTTCGCCACGATGGTCATCACCGTGACAGCTCTCGGTGGTGCTGCTGCCCTCAGCACGACTGGACTGCGATCACCGCACAGGACCATCACCGACCGCTTACGAATCGGCGTCACATACGACTTCGATGTGACCGAGCGCATCGTGTGGTTCGTTCGGACCACACTGATCGACGACGCCCGGCCGTCGCGGTAGCCCGCCGCCGGCCGGTTCGGTCGGTCGTCGGGCGGGCGGGCTGGCGACTGTGAATCGCCACCGGAGTAGTCATTTCCCGGGGCTCTGACCTGCGGTGTGACAACAACCACGTCGAGGACAGCGTCGATCGTGGTCAATGTAGATGGATTGCCCGAGCCGTGTTGGGGTGCTGGATCAGCCTGCTTCGCGGCCGGTGGTGTCGTGCGTTACGTTGCTTCGGTCGCGGCGCTGTTCGGCGATGGATGGGTTGGTGTTGGCGCGGACGATGTCTTCGTCGATGACCACGTCTGCGATGTCGTCGCGGCTGGGGATGTCGTACATGAAGTGCTGGAGCACTTCTTCCATGATGGCTCGCAGGCCCCGGGCGCCGGTTCCTCGGATGATCGCTTGGGAGGCGATCGCATCGAGAGCATCGGCCGTGAAGGTGAGTGTGACGCCGTCGATTTCGAAGAGGCGTGCGTATTGCTTGACGAGCGCGTTTTTCGGCTCGGTGAGGATCTTGACGAGCGCATCTTTGTCGAGGGGGCGCACTGCCGTCACAATCGGAAGGCGGCCGATGAACTCGGGGATGAGGCCGAACTTGTGAAGGTCATCGGGCATCACGTCGTCGAGGTCGTCTGGGGTGTCGGTGTCTCCGGATCGGATCTCGGCGCCGAACCCGATGCCGTGATGACCGACTCGGTTGGCAACGATCTTCTCGAGCCCTGCGAAGGCTCCGGAGACGACGAAGAGAATGTTGGTGGTGTCGATCTGTATGAAGTCTTGGTGCGGGTGTTTGCGGCCGCCTTGTGGGGGAACGCTTGCTTGGGTTCCTTCGAGGATTTTCAGGAGAGCTTGTTGGACGCCTTCGCCCGAGACGTCGCGGGTGATCGACGGGTTCTCGCTCTTGCGGGCGACCTTGTCGATTTCGTCGATGTAGATGATCCCGGTCTGGGCTCGATGAACGTCGAAGTCCGCGGCCTGGATCAGGTTGAGGAGGATGTTCTCGACATCCTCGCCGACGTAGCCGGCTTCGGTGAGGGCCGTGGCATCGGCGATCGTGAAGGGGACTCTGAGCATGCGGGCGAGAGTTTGTGCGAGATAGGTTTTTCCACAGCCTGTCGGCCCGAGCATCAGGACGTTCGATTTCGTGAGTTCGACAGTGTCACCGTCAGAGGCCTCGCTGCTGTCGCGCGCGGCGCGGATTCGCTTGTAGTGGTTGTAGACGGCGACAGCGAGCGACCGCTTGGCGGCGTGCTGACCGATGACGTATTGGTCGAGGTGAGCGCAGATTTCGGCCGGGGTGGGCATGCCTTCGCGTTCGAGAATTCCGGGTTCGGCCAACTCTTCTTCCAGGATCTCGTTGCACAGGTCGATGCACTCGTCGCAGACGTAGACGCCGGGGCCGGCAATCAGCTTCCGCACGTGCTTCTGGCCCTTGCCGCAAAACGAGCATTTCAACAGGTCACCGCTGTCGCTGATCTGTGCCATGTCTCACTCCTCGTCAACGCTGATGGGTGGGTGAAATGTGCGCGTCAGTGGTCTCGAGTTCGTGCGATGAGGGCGTCGGCGCGTGCGCAGGCACCGGGGCCGATGCTGCGCGAGGTGATGCGTCCATCGGAGATGGAGACGGCAGCCTCGGTGTCGTCATCGACGTTCGACAACCCGCAGGCTGCGGCGATCTCACCGTTGGGGTCGACCATCACCTGCACGCGCGGCCACGCGGCGGAGGGGAAGGCTTGGCGCAGCGACCGGCACATATCGGCGAGTGCCAATCGTGCCAGTGGCGCTAGCTCGGCGACGTCAGCGGTTACGAGAACAGCGGTGACTGGCGATTCACGGGGTGCTGTACGGACCAGGTGCTCGATGCACTCGAGCCGGTTCATCCCGACTACGGCAACGATTCCGTCGTCGATCGCCGTCGGCTTGCCGCGAACAACATCGGTTGCCCTGGGGACGGCCCACTCCTCGTCGACGGAATTCACAGCGACGTCAGTTGCCGGAAGAGTCCACGGATCGTCGATGACGATTCCAGTGATGTGTCGACAGGTTGCGATCACCTTGGAGTGATCCACGAAATCGGGTGCAACGAAGGATAATTCGCTTGCACCGTACAGAACGGTGAGCACGGATTCGGCGACGCCGACCATGCGCTCGGCGGCCCGGGAAAGTCTCTCGAGGGCCAAGCCGAGAAGTATGGCATCGAGCTTCACCAACTGGGCGAACGGCCGCTGAAACCGTTCGTCAGTGAGGATTTCGGGGATGAGGTCCACGCCGAGCATCGGAGAGGTGAGCTGAACTGATCCCTGATACTCGTAGTTGTTGGTCCGGGGCAGTCGATCCACCCAAGTGCTCGCGAACACCGCCAGCGCGCCCTCCGGGTCATCTGCATAAGTGTTCAGCACTTCGCCGGCGTTCTCCGCCTCCTCCGCGAGGACCGCTAGATACAGGGCACGCTTGCCGGGAAAGTTGGAATACACCGCGCCCCGGGTGAGGTCCGAGCGGATGGCGATGTCGTCCACGGTCGCTTTGCGGAAGCCGCGCTCGGAGAATTCGGCTCGGGCTGCCGCGAGCACCCTGCGCCGGTTGAGCTCTTGCTGCTGGACCCTCGTCAGCCGCGCCATCGCTCCGATTCCTCCCCTCCCTCTGATTCATCCCATTTCAAATGCTGCCGTCATCCGAATGTTGTTAGCATCCGAATGTACACGGGGGTGCTCCGCCTGGGGAGTGTTCGATCACTGGACCGCCCTTCAACAGAGCTATCGGCGATGCCGGGGGGCGAGCGCGGGAAGTGCAACTGTCGGGCGCCTGACCAGTGCATCGACGACTGTCGATGACGTCCTTGCCGAAGCTCGCGCACGTTGAGCCTGCCTACCGTGCCGTCGTGGACGTCATCTGCCGAATCTGTGGAAGGCGAGTAAGCCCTGGCTCGAACCATCACGCCCTTGCTCGCCTGGGACCCCTAGGTGCCCGATCGGCATGTCGCCGAATATTTGAATACCGGCTGTTAGGTTTGTCTAGTGCGGCATTCAGGGCAAAACCGAGTCGGCCTGACATCATCTGAACTGTTCTTCCGCAGCCGTGCAGGCGCCGCTGTTGCGGTCGCGGCGCTGGCCGTGTCGACCGGCCTGACCGTCAGCTTCCTCGTGGGGAACAGCTACATCGACCTGCTCGTCTACCGCATGGGCGCGAGGGTGCTGCTCGATGGAGACGACATCTACGGCGCGTTGCCGCCGGTCGTCGGCGACTTTGGGCTTCCATTCACGTACCCGCCGCTCGCGGCAATGTTGTTCGTCCCGCTCGCGCTGATGCCCCTCGGCCTGGGCCAGCTCGTGTTCACCCTTGTATCGGTGGCTGCGCTGGCGGTGACACTACGGATGGCCCTCGCGCGTGTGAGGCCGGATGTGGGCGCGCGGGCCTCGTGGACCATGACTGCTGTCGCGGTCGCCGTCGCACTGCAACTCGAGCCCGTTCGCGAAACCATCAGCTTCGGGCAGATCAACATGGTTCTGATGGCATTGGTCGCAGTCGATGTGCTGACGGAGAAGCCGAAATGGCCACGCGGGCTGTTGATCGGACTCGCGGCCGCGATCAAACTGACCCCCATAGCTTTCCTGCTGCTCTTCCTGCTCAAACGCGATTGGCGGACCAGCGGCCGCATCGTCGCCGCGGCCCTCGGATTCACCGCAGTGGCTTTCGCCGTGATGCCCGAGGCGTCCACGAAGTACTGGTCGCAGACTCTCCCGGATACGGGCCGGATCGGCCCGGCCTACTTCGCCAACAACGCGTCCTTCAAGGCGGTCATCTCGCGATTCGGGCCGCACGAGCATCTCGGGTCGGTCCTGTGGTTGGTCGCAGTCGTCGTGATGCTGGTGGTCGCGGTGATCGCGATCCGCCGCGCTCTCGACCACGACGATCTTGTCGTTGCGTTGATCGCGAACGCGACGGCAGTCCTGTTGGCCTCGCCTGTGTCGTGGTCGCACCACTGGGTGTGGGCAGCCCCAGCGCTGCTGGTCCTGGTGCTCGCGGTGGTGCGCGCGCCTTCTGCATGGAATGCCATCGCTGCCACCGGTATCGGTGCACTCTTCCTGATCGGCCCGCAACACCTGTTGCCGACGGCTGAGGATCGCGAGCTCGACTGGGCCCTGTGGCAGCACGGATTCGGCACTCTCTACGTGACGGTCGGGTTCGGGTTCTTGGTGTGGCTTGCCTTCGGCGCCTATCGGAACAGGTCGACAGCCCGTGAGTTGAGCCGTGGCGACATCCGCGCCATCCGTGCCAACCGCTGACTGCCCCCATCGTGATTTCGGGCCAGCAGTCCTCGCTGTTCCTGGGACTGCTTTCGGATGCCCGAGGGGCAGCACCCCCGAGGTTGCCCTCAGCGGGGTGGACTCGGCTCGCTGTTGTCAGCGAGTCACACCCAGTAAGGCACACGAGCCCGATACTTGCGGAGGGCGTAGATCGCGAGTGCCCACCCGGCGGCGGTGAAGCCCAGCACGATGTACCAGTGGTACGCCCGCTGGTCCTGTCCGTGCAGCGGCGCCCGGATGATCTCGAGATAGTGGTAGAGCGGGTTGATCTCCGCGATGCGTGCACGTTCTCCGGCACGGTCGCCGGGGCTAGCGGCTTCGCGTGCAGTCCCAGGTAAGCAACGTGCTTCGCCCCACCGCGAACATCATTTCTGTGTGATTTCCTGCCCCGGACCACTCTGCCGGCAACGCGGATCAGCTATCTGGCTGGGTAGTCCGGTGAAGGACGACTTCAAGCGAGTAGCTACGACGTCTCCGGGATCGGTCAAAATAGCGCGGTGTGTCCCGCCCATCCTCGCTGCATCTCGACCGTCATCGCGGTCAGCCTGCGCGCATTCGCGTCACGCCCACCAGTAGCGCCGCGGAGTGTCCATTCGGTGATCTCTCCGGACCCGTCGAAGTACGACGGCAGCTGCCCGGGTGCTGTGAGCAGCAGCCGGCTCGTGGCGAGTACGAACGCCACGCCGAATCCAACCAGCACTCTCCAGGATGGGCGCACGCGATTCGGTGATTTCCCCATACGCGGACCATATGCACCGGCCGCTTCCACTGTGACGCATGGCGATTGCCGAGCGTGCAGGGGAGGCCGTTGCGACCCCCGCACCGCAGCCCTGCATTTTGGTGGGCTACCGGAGGTCAGGCGAAACGGGACGAACACGCTGCGCTTCCGGAGCATATGAGACCATCGGGTATGAATATGCAGTTTTGGGAGGTAACGGCGCTCTTCCGGCATCTGCGGAACTATCTCGTGAATGCCCGCCGATTCTTCACGGGCTGGAGTGTCACCGAGATCCCGCCCACTGAAATCCCGCGCCCCGAAGACCGCTGAGCCGACAACGCGCCGACGTGGTCGAGGCAATGACCCTGGAGCGTGGCGGGGGCAACCCGCATCGAACGTCCCTCGAGGAAGGAACCATTATGAGTCCGAATGGCCCGTCCAAAATCCGCGCAAACGCGTCCACCGCAGGCCGGATGTGCCGGAGTGCCGATGCATCCACGCAGCCCACCGGTTCGGTTCTGGTGATCGGAGCCGGGATCGCGGGACTCACCGCGGCGCGCGACCTGGTCCGGGACGGGCGTCAGGTCACGGTGATCGAAGCACGCGACCGTGTGGGAGGCCGACTGTCGACCGATCGCACCTGGCAGGACATGCCTCTGGATCTGGGCGCATCCTGGATCCACGGCGTGGACGGCAACCCCGTCACAGAGCTGCGCGACGAGTTCGGTCTTCCCACCGTGGTGCTCAATACGGACGAGATCACCACCTACAGTGGCAGCCGACACCTGGACCCGGCCGCGATGACCGAGTACGGCACCGACGTCGAGGCGGCCATGGCCGCGATTCAGGACCTGTCCGCACAGCCGGCGTTCGCGAACACCTCCTTCGCGGCCGCCGTCGACCCGGTCCTGACGCAGCTGGGCCTGACCGGGATCCGCGCCGACCACGTCCGGGACACCGTCCACCAGTTCATCCAGGACGCCTTCGGCGCCGACGCCGGCCAGGTCCCGCTGTGGATCGCGCGGTATGAAGACGGTTACGGCGGCGACGAGGTGGTCTTCCCCCGCGGCTACGACGAGATCGCGACCGGGCTCGCCGAGGGCCTGGACGTGCGCGTGGGTCACGTCGTCGATCGCATCGCCCACGACGCCGCCGGGGTCCGGGTGCACACCGACCGCGGTGTCTTCGCCGCCGACCACGTGGTTGTCACCCTGCCGTTGGGTGTGTTGCAGGCCGGTGCCGTCGCCTTCGACCCGCCGCTGCCCGCGGCGAAACAGGAGGCGATCGGGCGCCTCGGCATGGGCGTCTACAACAAGCTGTACCTGCGCTTCGACACCCAGTTCTGGGACGACGCCGAGGTCATCGCCCAGTTCGGCCTGCCGAACGAGTCGATGGCCGCGTGGTATCCGCTCCATTCCGTCACCGGTGTGCCGGTGATCGTGGCGCTACGCGGCGGGTCGGTAGCGCGCCGCATCGAAAACCTCGATGACACCGCGACCGTCGCCGAGGGGATGCGTGGCCTGCGTGCCATGTACGGCGAGAGTGTGCCCGAGCCCCGTGCGTACCGGCTGACTCGCTGGTCGACCGACCCCTACGCCCGCGGCTCCTACTCGTACCCCGGAATCGACTCCACACCCGACGACCGAGCCATCGTCGCCGAACCGATCGGTAACCGAGTCTTCTTCGCCGGTGAGGCCACGCATGCCACCGAAGCCTCCACCGTCCACGGGGCGCTGCTCTCAGGCCGCCGCGAGGCCGGCCTCATCTCCAGGATCGGATGACCACGCACCCGGCTACAGCGCGTCCCCTGGATGACACCGTCTGGATCGGCGACCCCCTAGAGCGTGTCTCCTGTGTCGCGCGCGAGGTTCGAGCCGTGCGTGTGGGCTCGACAAGTCGTCGAGTCCACCGACACGGTCCAGTCGACCAGCCCGTTCGCATCGGCGTGTGCGAGTAGCGCAGTCAAGATCGTGTCCCAGGTCCCGTCGCCGGCGTAGCGGCGGTGACGCTTCCAGATCGTCTGCCACGGAACAAAATCCGGCGGCACGTCCCGCTACGCCCTAGTGGCGCCCTCCGCCGAGTTCGGCGACCGCGTTCCGGAGCAGAGTTCCGGCCGCGGCGTACTTCTCGGGGTTGAGCCGACTGTCGGGCCCGCTGACCACGAGTGCGCCCAACGGTTTTCCGCTCAGGTCCGTGACTGCCGCGGCGATGCTTGTCGATCCCTGCTGGACGGCGCCCTCGCACAGCGACCAGCCGCGCTCGCGGATCTCGTCGTACTCGGCATCCGTGAGCAGCATGCCGGGGGCGTCCGCCAGATCCGTGCGCCCCTCGGGGGTGAGGTGGGCAAAGATGGCGCGTCCTGCGGCACTGGTTTCCGGCGGGTGGACCGCGCCGACATGCAGTGCGGTGCGGACCATCTGCCGGCCCTCGGCGACGTCGACGACGACGATCGTCGTTCCGTCGAGCAGCGCGAGGTGCGCGGTCTCGCCCGTCTCGTCGCGGATGGAAGCCAGCAGTGGGCGGGCGCGTGCGGGCAGTGGTGACGTGTCGAGTGCGCGACCGGCGACGACCAACGGCTTGGTCGACAGTTCCCACCGTGGCGGCGCATCCGCCAGTGGGCGGATCCAGCCGGCTTCGTGCAGCGTCGCGAGCGTGCGCTGCATGGCGCTCTTGTCCTCGCCGAGTTCCTGGCACAGCGCAGTGAGACCGATGGGCTGGTGCGCGGCAACCGCCTCGACGACACGAAGACCGCGCGCGAGTGTGCCGAGTGTCTTGACTGCGATCTGGATCACTCCTACTGTGTGTATCTGAAAGTGATAGCGAGTATCGCATATCGATACTACCTCCGCAAGGGGCTGCGCTGCACCGCGATTCGACGAAGGAGATTTCCGTGACGGCTGTCAATCAGGAACTCGATCCCGCCCTCTTCAACCCCGAGCCCGAGCAGGCCGAGGTCAAGTACACGGTCATCTCCGTCGACGACCACGTGGTGGAGCCGGCGCACCTGTTCGAGACCTGGATGCCCGCGGCGTTGAAGGACCGTGGACCGAAGATCCTCGAGAACGAACAGGGCGCGCAGGTCTGGGAGTTCGACGGCAACATCTACTCACAGGTCGGCATGAACGCGGTCGCCGGCCGACGCAAGGAGTCCGTCAAGTACGAGCCGTTCCGCTTCGACCAGATGCGGCCGGGCTGCTACGACATCCATGCGCGCGTCAAGGACATGGATCTCGGCGGCATCTGGGCGATGCTCAACTTCCCGTCCCAGATCACCGGGTTCTGCGGCCGTGTATTCGCGCATGCCTCCGACAAGGAGGTCGGCATCGCGGCAGTGCGCGCATGGAACGACTGGCTCTACAACGAGTGGTACCTCGAGTATCCGACCCGTGTGATCCCCGGCGGCATCACCTATCTCACCGATCCGGTCGAGGCCGTCAAGGAGATCGAGCGCAACGCCGAGCGCGGCTTCACCTCGGTGACCTTCCCCGAGCGTCCGCACGCGATCGGGCTTCCCTCCCTGTGGGATCGCGACCACTGGGACCCGATCATCCAGGCGTGCGTCGACACCGACACCGTCATCTCCCTGCACGTGGGCAGCTCCGGCATGTACCAGTACCCGCAGGGTGCGCCCGGACTCCAGTTGGGCGCCACGATGTTCGGGCAGCTCTCCCTCGCCGCCTGCAGCGAGTGGCTGTGGTCGGGCTATCCCAAGGACCACCCCACGCTCAAGATCGCGATGAGCGAGGGTGGGATCGGGTGGGTGCCGATGCTGATCGACCGACTGGACAACATCATCGACCGATCGGGCTACGGCCTGGGCTGGGCCGACCGTCCGGCGGACATCCTGCGCCGCAACTTCTGGTTCTGCACGCTCGACGACCCGTCGACGATCGCGCTGCGCGACGTGATCGGAGTCGAGAACATCATGCTCGAGACCGACTACCCGCACGGGGACGGCACGTGGCCGCACACGCAGGGCGTCGTCGAGCAGTACTGGGGCGGGTTCCCCGCGAAGGACCTGCGAATGATGTGCAGCGAGAACGCCGCCAAGCTGTACCGGCATCCGCTGCCCGAGATCGTCCTTCCCCGAGGCTGAGGGGGAGGGGCTTGCTCGTCGACGTGGGTGACGTGGAGATCGCCACTCGGGTGGTGGGCTCGGGGCCGCCGCTGTTGCTGCTGCACGGTTACCCGCAGACGCGGCGAGTCTGGCAGCGGGTTGCCGATGACCTCGCCGACCGTTTCACGGTCGTCACCACCGATCTTCGTGGTTACGGCGAGAGCAGCAAGCCGGCGGGCGACGACGCCCATGCGACGTACTCCAAGCGGTCGATGGCCGGCGACCAGGTGGAAGTCATGCGCAGATTGGGCTTCGAGAGATTTGCGGTCGCCGGCCACGATCGGGGTGCCCGGGTCGTGCATCGCATGTGTCTGGATCATCCGGAGACGGTGGCACAGGCGGCGCTGCTGGACATCCTGCCGACCTCGGAGGTCTACGCGACCACCGATCGGCAGCTGGCCACGGCGTACTTCCACTGGTTCTTCCTGATCCGGCCGCACCGGCTCGCCGAGCAGCTCATCGACGGAAATCCGGATGCCTGGATGGAGAACGTGCTGGGTCTGGCCGGAGGGGCACCGACCTCGATGTCGGACGAGGACGTGGAACATTACAAGAGCTACTTCCGGGATCCGGCCGTGGTCCACGCGACGTGCGAGGACTATCGAGCCGGCGCGTCGGTCGACCTCGAACACGACGCGCTCGACGCCGGCCGCCGGATCACCTGCCCCGTCCTCGTCCTGTGGGGCGACCGGGGTCTGCTCGCCCGGCGTGAGCATCCGCTCAACGTATGGAAGAGATTCGCGCACAACGTGACTGGGGAACCGATTCCGGGAGGGCACTTCTTCATCGACGACTCTCCCGCCGATGTCGTGAGGGCCGTCGGGGAGTTCCTCGAGCCCTGGCGGTGCGGGCGACTCGCCTGAACCCGACACCCAGGCCCAGCACCACCCGAGGCCGGCACGCCTCGGGACCGAGAGGAGAAACGTCAATGACATTCACACCGACCGCAGATCGTCTGATCCCTGAACTCGATCCCCGGGAGGAGATCGTGATGCTCGGCCGCACCCTCTGGAACGAGGGATACCGCGACCACCTGGCCGGTCACATCACCTACAACCTCGGCGACGGCACGCTGCTGTGCAATCCGTGGCTGCTGACGTGGGAGGAGATGTACCCCGAGGACATTCTCCGAATCGATCTGCAGGGCAAACTGATCGAAGGATCCTGGCCGGTACCGCTCGGCATCCCGCTGCACCTGGCGCTGCACAACGCCCGCCCGGACGTGGTGTACGCACTGCACAACCACTCCGAGTACGGCACGGTGTGGGGCGACATCAAGGAGGTGCCGCCGGCGTACGACCAGAGCTCCAGCCTCGGCGGGGGTGAGTTGGTTCTCGTCGACGAGTACGACGGCGCCGTCAACAGCATGGAGGCCGCCGAGAAGGCGGTCCGCGCGATCGGCGACGCGGATCGGGCGCTGCTGGGTGGACACGGCGTCTTCGTCATCGCGGACACCGCGCGGGCAGTGTTCCTCCGTGCGGTCGCCCTCGAGCAACGCTGCAAGAACGCATGGATGGTGCGGGTGGCCGGCGGTCCCGACAAGACGTCGCTCCCGGACTGGTGGCTCGACCGGCAACTGAAGAACGACGGCAACGGGTACCACGGCTTCTGGGAGGCGGCGGTGCGTTCGGGGCTGCGGGCGGACCCGGTTCTCGCCGAGAAGATCCTGTCCAGGCCGCGATGACCGTGCCATCGATCGCGGAGGGGGCGGGAGCGGGCCCGGCCGAGGTCCGTCCCGCCTCCGCGGAACGAGCGGCGGACATCTTCACGTGCCGCGAGGTCATCCGGATCATCTCCGGGATCGAGCGGCGTGCACCCGGCGAACGCCTCGACGAGTACTACTGGGCCGAGTTGCTGGGCGGCTGTACCGAATCCGAGGTACTCGAGGCGACCTGGGAGCACTATCGCCGGCATGCGCGGCCGATCTGGCCGGCCGACATCCTCGCGCGGGTGGCGGCGCGGAGGGCCGAGGGCGCGGAGATCGTCCGATGACGCCGATCCTGGTGCTCGTTCCCGAGGAGCGCGGCATCTCGGCCCTCGCGCAGGTGCCGAACGTCTGCGCCGTCGTGTACGACCCGGAGAGCCGTCGGCTGCCGGACATCGCGTGCGACGCGGAGGTTCTGGTGGCGCACCGATTCGATCCCGCGGATGACGGCCCCCTCTTCGCGCAGCTGCCCCGGCTGCGGATGGTGCAGTTGTTCAGTTCGGGCGTCGAGCGCTGGACGAACGTCGTGCCCGACGGCGTGCGCGTGTCGAACGCGGACCGGGCGCACGGCGGGGCGGTGGCCGAGTGGGTCGTCGCGCAATTGCTCGCCCACGTCCGCGATCTGGCGGGCTACCGGATCAAGCAGCAGGAGCAGCGGTGGCAGGCGCACCCTACCGGGACGTTGTCGGACAGGCGCGTGCTCGTGTTCGGGGCGGGCGACATCGGCGAGAACCTTCGCCGACGACTCGAACCGTTCGGTTGTACGGTCACCCTGGTCGGACGGACGGCGCGTGCGGGGGTCGTGGACATCGAACGCGGCCGGGCCGAACTCGGTGACCAGGACGTCGTGATCCTGGCGCTGCCGCTCGACGATTCGACGGTGCACCTCGTGGATGCGGTGTTCCTCGCGACGATGAAGGACGGTGCGGTGCTGGTCAATGCAGGACGCGGCGAGCTCGTGGACACGGAGGCACTGCTCGCGGCAACCCGCGAGGAGCGCGTGTACGCGATCCTCGATGTCACCGATCCCGAACCGCTGCCCGCCGATCACGGTCTGTGGACCGCACCGGGGGTGGTGGTGACACCGCACGCGGCGGGCATCACCGACGACGTCCGCGACCGCTGTTGGGCCGCCGCGGTGCGGAAGATCGCGGCGTACGCCGACGGAACCGACGGATCCCGTGTGGCGGTGTCCCGATGAAGGCCTTCGGATTCGACTGGCGCTGGCAGGCCTCCGACGAGTTGCTCAACGTCGAGGACTACCGCCGTGCCGCGCGACGACGTCTGCCGCGCATGGTGTGGACTTACGTCGAGGGCGGGGCCGACGACCTGCGCACCGTCGCGGGCAACCGTTCGGCGTTCGACGACTGGTGGCTCGTGCCGAGCGTCCTGGCCGGCCACGACACCCACGACCTCGCCACCGAGGTGGCCGGGCTGCCGCTCTCGATGCCGGTGCTCACCGCGCCCACGGGCTTCAACGGCCTCACCCGGTGGAGCGGAGACCTCGACGCGATCCGCGCGGCGGAGCGCGTGGGAACCCGCTGTGTCGTGAGCACGGCATCGACGTGGTCGGTCGAGGAGGTCGCCGACGCGGCCACCGAGCCGCACGCGTTCCAGCTGTACCCCGGTGCGGGCGGGGTGGCCGCGGCCCTGATGCGCCGGGCGTGGGCCGCCGGCTTCCGGTCGCTGTTCGTCACGGTCGACGTCCCGACCGTCGGCAACCGTGAGGGCGAGAAGCGCGAAGGGATGGGCGTGCCGCCCGTCCTGACGCCACGCCGACTGCTCGACGTCTCCCGGCACCCGAGATGGGCCTACGACGTCGTGCGGCATCGGCGGATCGGCGGCCGCAACCTCGCGTCCGGCGACGGCGTGACCGCGGCGCTCGCCTCGATCGAGATCCAGGAGCGGCACCTCGTGCAGTCGCGGCTGAACTGGGACGACCTGGCCTGGATGCGGGACAACTGGCACGGCCGCCTCTACATCAAGGGGGTGCTGCGCGCCGAAGATGCCGTCCGCGCTGTCGACCTCGGTCTCGACGGCGTCGTCGTGTCGAATCACGGTGGCCGCCAACTGGACGGCTGTGTGCCGTCGGTGTCGGCGCTGCCGGCGGTGGCCGACGCGGTCGCCGGGCGGGCCGAGGTGCTCCTCGACGGCGGGATCCGGCGCGGCACGGACGTGCTCAAGGCGCTCGCACTCGGCGCGGACGCGGTGCTGATCGGCAGACCGTGCCTGTACGGGATGGCGGTGGCAGGCGACCGCGGCGTCGAGCACGTGCTGACGATCCTGAAGTCGGAGATCGAGCGGGGTCTGACGCTCCTCGGTGTGCGCGACATCCGGGATCTCGACCGATCGCACGTGCGTCCCGTGCGCGGCGGCGAGCGGGACGAGATTGGAATGTCGACCGTTACCACCCAGTGAGACTTGCGCCACAACGGCCGTGGATTCCTCGGTATCAAGAATCACGTTCCAGACGTTCGCGCTGCTCGAGGAGGACTGCAATGGGTACACCGGTGATTGTCGATGCGGCCAGGTCGCCGATCGGTCGACGTGGTGGCTGGCTGTCCGGCCTGCATGCCGCGCAACTTCTGGGTGCGGTCCAGTCGGGACTGCTCGAGCGTCTGAATCTCGATCCGAACATCATCGAGCAGGTGATCGGCGGCTGCGTCACCCAGGCGGGCGAGCAGGCGTCGAACGTCAGTCGCAACGCGTGGCTGCACGCGGGCCTGCCGGAGCGGACGGGCGTGACGACGATCGACTCGCAGTGCGGTTCCGGTCAGCAGTCGGTGAATCTGATCGCGGCCCAGATCGCTGCCGGCGTCATCGATGCGGGCATGGCGTGCGGCGTCGAGGCGATGTCCCGGGTGCCTCTGCTGTCCAACATCAGCGGCGACTTCGGCAGCCCCAAGCCGCCGGGCTGGAGTGTGGACATCCCGGCCCAGTTCGAGGGCGCCGACCGAATCGCGAGGCGACGGGGATTCACGCGCGAGGACCTCGACGCGTTCGGCCTACGGTCGCAGCAGCGTGCGGCCGCTGCGTGGGAGGACCGTCGATTCGACGGCCAGATCATCCCCGCGAAGGTTCCCGGCGCGGACGGGCAGGCGCCCACCGCGGTGTCCCGTGACCAGGGCCTGCGGGAGACGTCGATGGAGGCGCTCGCGCGCCTGAACCCCGTTCTCGAGGGCGGGCTGCACACCGCGGGGACCTCGTCGCAGATCTCCGACGGCGCCGCGGCCGCGGTGCTGATGGACGAGAACGTCGCCCGGGAGCTCGGGTTGCGCCCGCGTGCCCGGATCGTCGCGCAGTGCCTCATCGGCGCGGAGACGCACTTCCTCCTGGACGGTCCGGTGCAGGCCACCGAGTACCTGCTCGACCGAGCAGGCCTGTCCGTCAAGGATATCGATCTCTTCGAGGTCAACGAGGCCTTCGCGGCGGTGCCCATGTCCATGGCCCGGGTGCACGGCGTCGACGAGGACCGTCTCAACGTCAACGGCGGAGCCATCGCTCTGGGCCATCCTGTCGGGTCGTCGGGCGTGCGACTGATTGCCGCGGTGATGGACGAGCTCGAGCGCCGTGACGGTGAACGTGCGCTGGTCGCCGTCTGCGCCGGCGGGGCGATGGCGTCCGGGGCGATCGTCGAGCGGATCTGAACTATGTGAACACCATTGCCATGCAATGTCTTCGGAAGGCGCACGACGTTCTGTCGTGTGCCCGTTCCGGCTGCTCGGAACGAGCACGGCCGGGTCTGCAGAATCCACGATTCCACTCCGGTGTGATTTGCCGCACGCTGAATGCCGCGGCCTGCTAGGGTCCCATTCGGCGGCGGCAAAGGTCCGAAACATCCTTTGCTGCAACTTTTTCGGGCTACTCCCCAGTAGCTCCGATGATGGCGCGAACCGTCCGAGTCGACCCGACCGGTCGGGCAGGTGGTCCGATTCCAGCCGCGCGCGAAGGAAAGCGCGATCACGCGTGCGGGACGAGCCGATTCGTCGTGGATTTTCAGGAGGCATTGCATGATGGACAAGTGGCTTCGCAGGTCGAGGAACCTGGCTGTGCTGGCTACGGCCGCCGCGGTTCTCGCCGGATGTGGTGGTGGGGCTTCGTCTTCGACGACGTCCGATGCATCCGGTGACCTCGACCCCACCGCGATCCTGCGGGTCACGGCGAGCGCGCCCACCCGCAACCTGGACCCGTACATGCAGACCAGCTACGGCGGATGGGGCTACCTCACACCGGTTTTCGACCGGCTGACGGTGGTGGACGAAAACGGCGATCTCCAGCCGGCCCTGGCCGAGTCGTGGGAGTTCGCTCCGGACGGTTCCTACCTCGAGCTGAAGCTGCGCCAGGGCGTCGCCTTCCACGACGGCGCTCCGTTCGATGCGGCGGCGGTGGCCGCGAACATCGAGCGCGGCAAGACCATGGAGGGCAGCACGGTCGTCGCCGCGCTGAAGAACATCACCTCGGTCGACGTGGTCGACGACAGCACCGTCCGTCTGCAGTTGGCACCCGGTACCGGTGTGGAACTACCCGGTGTGTTCAGCAGCAACGTCGGAATGATGGTCAGCCCGAAGGCCATCGAGGCGAAGGCCGATCTGCGTAACAACCCGGGCCAGAGCGGATCCGGTGCGTACGTCGTGACGGCCTACGTGCCCGAGGAGTCGGTCACCCTGGCCCGTGCGGACGGTACGAACTGGGACCCCGAGGCCGGGAAGGTCGCGGGCATGGAGTTCAAGTGGATCTCCGACGCGAGTACCCGACTCAACGGGCTCAAGACCGGCGCCACCGATCTGAGCTGGGTGAGTTCCGCCAACGAGATCGTCGAGGCGAACTCGTTGTCCAAGAGTGGCACGCTGGACGTCACCGAGGTTCCCTTCCGGAACGTCCTGGGCGTGTTCATGCGGGCGCAGGGTGATCTCGCGAAGCCCGAGGTGCGGCAGGCGGTGGCGTCGGCGATCGATCCCGCGGCGATCAGCGCGTTGTTCTCCGACACCTGCACCCCGAACCGTCAGCTGTATCCGGCCGGTAGCTGGGCGGCCGACCCGTCCTACCAGTACCCGTACCAGTTCGATCTCGAGAAGGCGAAGAGCCTGGTGCAGGCGGCCGGCGGAGCCAAGGTCACGCTGACCTTCGCGGCGGGCACCAACACCGAGAAGCCGGCGAACGTCATCCAGTCGACGCTGTCGCAGGCCGGCATCGACGCGGAACTGAACCCGGTCCCCAACACGCAGAACGAACCCCGCTACATCGCCGGTGACTTCCAGTCGATGGTCTCCAACAGCTTCAGCCCCAAGGTGGATCCCGCCGAGACGGTCAACACCTTCGTGACCGGCCCGTACGACCTGGCCAACGGCAACCCGCAGATCGCGGAGCTTGCCGCGAAGGCTGCGAATCCGACTCTGTCGCAGGACGAGCGGGCCCCGATGTATCACGAGATCTGGGACCTGACGTTGAAGGAGGCGATGTTCGTGCCGATCTGCAACCAGACGAACGCGACCATCTCCACTGCGAAGGTCGTCGGCACCGAGAACATGCCCTGGGTGAATCTGGGCATCTTCGACGTCCGTCACGTGGGCATCACCAAGTAGTCGCACCGAACACCGACACCTGCCGAGAGGCCGAAGATGCTGCGCTATGCCGGAAAACGGTTGCTGGCGGCGATTCCGCTGCTGTTGGTCGTACCGTTGTTGATTTTTCTGTTGATCGATCTGGCACCGGGTGATCCGGCGGTGATCCTCGCGGGGGAGGACCCGACCCCGGAGCGGCTCGAGCAGTTGCGGGCCACCCTGAATCTGGATCAGAACGTGTTCGTGCGGTATCTGGACTGGGTCGGGTCGGTGCTGCGCGGTGATCTCGGGGTGTCGCTGCTGTCGGACCAGTCGGTGGCCGAACTTCTGTTCCGGCGCATGGCGACCACGCTCTCGCTGGTCGGGTTCGCAATGGTGCTGGCCGTCGTGATCGGTGTGATTCTCGGGGTGCTGGGATCGCTGCGTCCGGGTGGCGTGGTCGACCGCGGTATCAACGTGATCGCGTCTGTTGCGATCGCGATCCCGGCATTCTGGTTCGGCCTGGTCCTGGTGTCGCTGTTCGCGGTGTCGAACCAGATCTTCCCCGCATTCGGCTACGCGCCGCTCTCGGACGGTGTGGTGCCGTGGTTCCAGCATCTGGTGCTACCGGGTGTCGCGTTGGCGCTGCTGCCCGCCGCGGAGGTGACGTTGCAGTTGCGGTCGTCCCTCGGGCAGGTGATGGGCAGCGACTACATCCTCAACGCGAAGGCACGCGGGTTGGGTCAGGCGAGCGTCGTCCTCAAACACGGGCTCAAGAACGCGTGTATCCCGGTGGTGACCGTGCTCGGATTCCGGGTCGCCGAGGTGCTCGGCGGTGCGGTGACGATCGAGATCATCTACAGCATGCCGGGCATGGGATCGCTCGCGGTCAACAGTGTGCAGAACCATGACGTGCCGGTGCTGCTCGGGTTCGTGCTGTTCACCACGTGTGTGGTGGTGATCGTGAATCTGTTGGTCGACATCTCGTACGGCTACTTCAATCCGAAGGTGCGCGCATGACATCGACATTGCCTACCGAAGCGCTCGGCGACAGCACTCCCGGCGTCGCCGGCCGAGTCTGGGGTTTCGTGCGTCGCCGCCCCGCGGCGACGGTGGCGGGGGCGTTCGTGCTGCTGTTGGTGGTCATGGCGGTCTTCGCGCCGCTGCTGGCGCCCTACGATCCGTATGCGCAGGATCTGCTCGCACGGCTGCAGCCACCGTCGTCGGCGCACTGGTTGGGGACTGATGACTACGGCCGGGACGTGTTGAGCCGGTTGATCTACGGTGCCCGGATCTCGTTGCAGGCGTCGTTGCAGGCGGTGGCGCTCGCGCTGGTGCTGGGTCTGCCGTTGGGTGTGATCGCCGGCTACAGCGGGGGCTGGGTCGATACCGTCCTGACCCGGATCATGGACGCACTGATGAGTGCGCCGTCGCTGGTCCTGGCGATCACGATCGTCGCGGTCCTCGGTTCGGGGATCACCAATGCGATGCTCGCGGTCGGTCTGGTGATGGCCCCGCGGTTCTTCCGTGTCGCCCGGGCATCGACGATGGACGTGCGGGGCGACACCTACATCGAGGCATCGGTCGCGTTGGGCTGCACCACGTCCCGCACCATCGTCCGGCACATCCTGCCGAACGTGATGCCGCCGATCGTGCTGGTCATCTCGGTCTCGCTCGGCACCGCCGTGGCGGCGGAGGCGAGTCTGAGCTTCCTCGGTCTCGGCGCGAAGGCGCCGGCCGCGAGTTGGGGGTCGATGCTGTCCACGGCCGCGTCGAACATGCAGCTCGCGCCCTACCTGGTGTGGCCGCCCGGCGTGATGATCTTCCTGACCGTGCTCGCGTTCACCTACCTCGGCGACGGTGTGCGCCGCGCCCTGACGAGGAGTCGCAATGGCAGCAACTGACACCCTCACCCGTCCGCTGAACCCGGGAGCCGATCCCACCGCGCCCCTGCTGCGGGTGCGCGACCTCACGGTGCAGTTCCGCGCCGGCCGCAAGGACTGGGTCACCGCGGTCCAGGATGTGTCGTTCGACGTCGCCGCGGGTGAATCCGTTGCACTGGTGGGTGAATCGGGATCGGGCAAGACGGTCTCCTCACTCGCGGTGATGGGGTTGACCCCGGACACCGGTGGGCGGGTCTCGAACGGCAGCGTCGAGTTCGACGGGCGGGACCTGACGGCGCTGCCCGCCAAGGAGTGGCGCAAGCTGCGGGGCACCGGGATGGGGATGATCTTCCAGCAGCCCATCCGCAGCCTCAATCCCGCCTACACGGTGGGCGATCAGATCGCCGAGTCGGTGCGTAAGCACCTGGGGCTGGACCGCAAGGCCGCGATGGCGCGTGCGGTCGAGATGCTCGAGTTGGTCCAGATTCCGCGGGCCGCAGAGCGGGTGCGGGAGTATCCGCACGCGTTCAGCGGCGGCATGTGCCAGCGGGTGATGATCGCGATGGTCATGGCCTGCAACCCGAGGCTGTTGATCGCGGACGAGCCCACCACCGCGCTGGATGTGACTGTGCAGGAAACGATCCTGGATCTGCTCCGGGACCTGCAGGAGCAGACCGGGGTCGCGCTGCTGTTCGTCACCCACGACCTCGGCGTCGTCGCGGAACTGTGCGAGCGAGTCGTGGTGATGTACGCGGGCGAGGTGATCGAGGACGGCCGCGCCGCCGAGGTGTTCTTCCGCCCGCAGCACCCCTACACGTCCGGCTTGCTCGCCTCGATCCCGCGTCCGGGCCGGGGCGTCGACAGACGCCTCGCCGCGATCCCGGGCCGGATCCCCGCTGCCGGCGAGTGGCCGGTGGGCTGCCACTTCCACGACCGCTGCACCCACGCCCGCGCCGGTTTGTGCGACACCACGCATCCCGCGCTGACCGACACGACCGCGGGCCGGGCAGCGCGCTGCCTGCGTGTGACGGATCTGCAACTGCAAGGAGTGGAGGCCCCATGAGCCTGCTCGAGGTCACGAACCTGACCAAATCGTTCTCCACCCGTCGGGACTTCCTCGGCCGGAGAACCGGGTGGACCCATGCGGTGCGGGATGTCTCGTTCACACTCGATGCCGGCGAATGTCTCGCTGTCGTCGGAGAATCCGGGGCCGGCAAGTCCACCGTCGGTCGGATGGTGCTGCGCCTGATCGAACCCGATTCCGGCACCGTCACCTTCGACGGCGAGGACGTTCGGGCGGCGAAACCGGCCCGGCTGCGCGAGATGCGCCGCGGCATGCAGATGATCTTCCAGGACCCGCACTCCTCCCTCGACCCCCGGATGACCGTGGCCGACGCGGTCGCCGAACCGCTGCTCGTGCACTCCGACCTCGATCGCGTCGCCCGCACACAACGCGTCCGCGAGTTGCTCGACAAGGTCGGAATCGGCTCCCGCTACCTCGGACGGTATCCGGCCGAGTTGTCCGGCGGTCAGCTCCAGCGTGTCGCGATCGCGAGGGCGTTGACGCTCGAACCGAAGATGATTGTCTGCGACGAACCCGTTGCCGCGCTCGATGTCTCGGTTCGCGCGCAGGTCCTCAACCTGCTGCGGGACCTGCAGGAGGAACTCGGCCTGGCCTACCTGTTCGTGTGCCACGACCTGGCGCTCATCGAGGTGATCGCCGACCGGGTGATGGTGATGAGAGCCGGCGAGGTCGTCGAGACCGGCACCGTCAGCGACATCTACGACCATCCGCGGGAGGACTACACCCGGAAGCTGTTGGAGGCCATCCCGATCCCGATCCCACGATCGGCGCGCGTGGGCTGATCCCCGCCGCTCGGCGCGTTGGAGATCGAAATCGGCTCGTTCCGTGGACCATCTGGAGAGAACAAGAAACGTCGGAGGAGTGTGGAATGGGCACCGATACGCGAGGAACAGGTCTTCCCTGGGTCGAGGCAATCGCGGGTTCCTTCCCGCGGTATTCGTTCGACGAGTTCCACACGATCCAGCTGCCGGCACTGAACGCCCGAAACGCCGTGCTTCTGGTCGATGATCTCGCGGGTGTGCCGCCGCTGGGCTTCCGGCTTCCCGGCGGCCGGGCGTTCACCTGGGCCGCCACGGCTGACGGCATCCGGGTGGTGGAGGGCGAGCAGAACGCCGAGACGCTCGTCGAACTCGACGAGACGACGTTCTCGTCGTACCTGAACGAGCTGTTGACGGCGAGCGGTTCCGTTCGCACCGAGCGCGCGACGGTGGTGCGGGGCAGCCTCGACGGCTGGAAGCGATGGCAGCCGGCCACACGGTCCCTGATCTCGGGCCGGCCGATCTACACCGATGCCGTGCGGGACACGCTCGTCGGGCTCGACGGCGAGCCCCTCGACCTGCTTCGTCGCTTCCCGGTCGACGGTGATCGCGACGAGATGCGTCATTTCCTCGACACCGCGGGATTCCTGCACGTCAAGGAGGTGTATTCCCCGGAGGAGATCGCGTCGTTCCGCGAAGAGGTCGAGTTCGTCCGGTCCCGGACGACCCCCGGCGATCCGTACTCGTGGTGGTCGCTCAATGCCGACGGTGACGAAGTGGTCACCCGCATCAATTACCTCGGTCGCCATTCGGAGGTGTTGCAGGAACTCTGTTTCGAACCTCGGATGACCGAATTCGCGCGCCTGGGCAACCCTGCCTTCCGCGTGTGCGATGACCGTCTGGACGGGCCGATGGTCTTCGTCAAGTCCTCCGACATCGTCAAGGGTGACGGCGATCTCGGCTGGCACACCGATGACGGCATCGGTGGCCACCCGGTTCTGTGCCCGCTCATCCAGGCCGGAGTCCAGCTCGACCACGCCGATCCCGAGAACGGTCAGCTCATGGTCCTGGCGGGCTCGCACCGGTACACCAACCACTGGCTGCAGTGGGGTGAGGAGGGCAACCTGCCCGTCGTCAGGCTCGAGACCGAGCCGGGTGACCTCACCCTCCACTTCGGCGACCTCATGCACAGCACCCCACCACCCGTCGGCCGGAATGCGGGTCGGCGCGCCCTCTACTACAAGTTCTCGGAAGAGAAGACGTTCGAGTGGGTGCCTCCGGGATGTCACTACAACGACGCACTCTTCCACGCCGATGCGACCGGCAAGGTGTCGGCGCGGGCCGCCACCCACTGACCGCCGGACGCCCGTCCGATCAGTCGACCTCGGCGAGCACGTCGGCGTTCTCCGGTTCGGGTGCGGTGGCGATGCCGCGTCCGCCCGGCGCCCACACACCGAGCACGACTGCGGTGACGAACAGGACCCCGGCGAGTACGAACGAGGCCTCCTGCATACCGTGCAGGAAGGACTCCTTCGCGAACTCGGCCAGCTGATCCCCCTGCGGGCCCGCGAGTTTGGAGACCTCGAGCGCGGCCGCGAGCGAGTCGCCGACGGGCTGCTCGGCCTGCTCGGGGACGGCATCGACCGCGGGCTGGATGTGCTGTCCGTAACCGGCTGCGAGGATGCTGCCCGCCAGTGCCACGCCGATCGCGGCGCCGATCTCGCGGGTGGCGTCGTTGACCGCGGACGCGACACCCTGATTGGCGGTCGGGGTGTTCTGCACGATGGCCGTGGTCGCGGGCGCGGTGCACAGCCCCAGCCCGAAGGCGGCGACCACGAGCGGCACGGCGACATCCGGGTACGAACTGGTCTCGTCGAGCCGACCCAGCAGGACCAGCGACACAGCCATGACCGTGAGACCTCCGAACGTCATCGCCCGCAGCCCCAGCAGCGGAATGAGCAGCGGTGCCAGCACCGACAGCGCGAGCACCACGACGGCGATCGGGGCCAGTGCGAGGGCCGACTGCAGCGGCGAGTAGTCCAGGACCAACTGCAGGTGCTGGACGATGAGGAAGAACAGACCGAACGTCGCGAAGAACTGCAGCAGAAGGGAAGTCGATCCCACACCGAAGGTACGGTTGCGGAACAGTCGGACGTCGAGGAGGGGGTGCGCCACGCGGAGTTCGACCATCGCGAACACAGCGGCCGCGGCGAGCCCACCGACGATGGCCGCGAGCACGAGCGGGTCGAGCCACCCGCGTTGCGGTGCCTCGATGATGCCGAGCACGAACACCCCGATCGCCCCGGCGATGAGCACGCCGCCACGGATATCGAACGCCGACGGGTGTTCGTCGCGGGACGACGGGATCGTGAAGGACAGCGCGAACAGCACGGCCGAGACGGCCGCGAGCCCGACGAAGATCGAGTGCCAGGACCACTGCTCGAGCAGCAGTCCGGAGCCGATGAGACCGGCGATACCACCGGATCCTGCGACGCCGGACCAGATGCCGACGGCCTTGGAACGCTGCGCGGCCGGGAAACTCGCGGTCAGGATGGACAGTGTCGCCGGCATGACGAACGCCGCGCCGATGCCCGAGGCCGCGCGGGCGCCGATCAGCCAGGCGGGGGAGTCGACCAGGATCGGCAGGGCGGAGGCGACCCCGAACACGAACAGGCCGAACACCAGCACCCCACGGCGGCCGTAGTGATCGCCCAGCGCGCCGGCCGGCAGCAGCAGGCACGCGAGGGTGAGGGTGTAGCCGTCGACGATCCAGGTGAGCTGGGACTGGGTGGCCCCGGTGTCGCGGGCGAGGTCGGGCAGCGCGGTGTTGAGGGCTGCCATTGCCGCCACGACGAGGGCCACCGCTGCGCACGACACGGTGAGGGTCCAGATCTGGCCCCACGTCATCCGCTCCGCGTTTCCGGTGTACTTTCCAGCCATGCGGGCCTCCCCGTACGAAACAAGACTGTCAGTATCGTAGGTGAACTGACGGTTCCACAAGAGGTGATGACGGATGGCTGGTGACGTAGCGGAAGTGGCGGAGTCGGAGCAGGATCCGCGAAAGGCGCGTTCACGTGCGCGGTTGCTCGACGCCGCGACCACGCTTCTCGCGAAGGGGGGCACCGACGCCGTCACGATCGATGCCGTCACGAAACTCGCGAAGGTGGCGCGGGCGACGCTCTACCGGCATTTCGACAGCGGTACCGAACTGGTGGCGGCGGCCTTCGGACGGCTCATCCCGCCCGCCCCCGCGGTCCCGTTGTCGGGCGATCTGCGGACGCAACTGGTCGAGTTGATGGTGAGTCAGGCCCGGCTGATCGAAGAGGCGCCGATGCACGTGACCGCGCTGTGCTGGCTGGGAATGGGGCCGGCGCTCGACGACTACTCGAGCGCGTCGGATCTGGAGGGGGTCGACCATCCCCACGCGGACAAGCCGGAACTCAGGTCGCTGCGCGAGCATGTCGTCGTGCAGTACCGCACCGCGTTCGATCGCGTGCTCGGCACCGACGAGGCGCGCCGGTCCCTGGGTGATTTCGACTACGACCTCGCCCTCGCGCAACTGGTCGGACCGCTCGTCTTCACCAAGCTGGCAACCCTCGCACCGCTGGGGCCGGACGCCTGTGTGCGGATCGTCGACGACTTCCTCGCGGCCCGAGGTTCGCAGACGGCGGCGGACACCCCGTCGGACGGCAGTTGACCCGCGTCACGGACCGTCCGGACCGCGGCCGGGCCGCAGCGCGAACGCGCGCAGCCGCGAGTACCCGCGGACCCGGAGCGGCCGCAACGACCTGAGCGTGACGCCGTCGTCGTCGGCGAGCATCGCCGCCAGTTCCGCGTCCACCAGGACGGTTCCCGGCCGGGCTGCGCTCGTCAGTCGTGCCGCGATGTTGACCGCCTCGCCGAACAGGTCGCCGAACCGCATGAGCACCGATCCCGCCGCGAGCCCCACCCGAAGGTCGGGTCGATCCGTGTCGGTGTGCGCCGCGTACTGCAGCGCCAGCGCGATCCGCGCCGCGTCGGCCGCCTTCTCCGCCGCGAACATCACTTCGTCGCCGACGTTCTTGACCACCCACCCGCCGCCCTGCGTGATGATCGACGTCGTCTGCGATTCGAACTCCTCGAGCAGTGAACTCAGGTCGTCGACGCGGATCCGACGCGTCAGACTCGTGTACCCGACCATGTCCGCGAACCCCACGACGAGTGCCCGGTGGCTGGTGTCCTCGCCGACACTGCCGGACCGGCGCGCGGTGGCCGCCGCCAGATGCCGCCGCCACACATACGACTGCAGTGCTTCGACGGTGGGCAGCAGTTGCGATGTGAGCGACCCGACCGCGGTCCGCAGGGCTTGCTCGTCGAGCGTGCCGGACTGTGCGTGGGCGGTGGCCAGCTCGTCGGCCAGGTGCGAGTTCAGTACCGCAACCTGCCACTCGGCCAGCCGGGACATGGACTGCCCCAGCGCCCGGGTGGCGGCGACCGCGGCATCGGGGGCCAGCGCGCCACCGTCCACGAAACCCACCAGGGCGCGCAGGGCGGCGACGTCGCCGTCGGTGAACATCACGGCGTCCGGATCCGCGTCGATCGCGAATCCCATCGACACCCACAACCGCTGCGCCCGCTCGAGTGGCACGTCGGCGAGCTCGGCAATCTGGTCCCGGGTGTATCGCCGCGGGCCACCGAGCAGCGTCTGCTCGACCTCCGACTGGATGACGCCGAGCACACCGGCATCGAGGTTCTCGGAGAGCTCCACGGCAGGCCCCTTTCGCGACGAATTGCCCCAAGAGTGAATCACCGATCCGGGACGAGTGGCCGCTTCCGCCGACCCGCGGGTCGTCGGGGCTGTCGGTGGGCTGTGCCAGAGTAGCGGGGTAGGTTTCAGCGTTCTTGGTTTCAGTGTTCTTGGTTTCAGTGTTCTTGTAGGTATTCAGGAGGATCCACATCATGCCGCCCCGCAGACGTTCCGGATCAGGCTCGTCACCGGAACACCTCACCGCGGAGAACCTCGAGGCACTGGCCGCGGCCGTCGCCGAGGGGAAGCGCGCCACCGTGTACCTCCGCGAAGCCACGCCCAGCCTCGGTATCGAGGCGGGATGCTCGGCCAAAGTTGTTTCCGTGGAAGGAAATACGGTCATCATCCGCCCCAAGGGAGTCAACGACGAACTGCCGTTCGAGGCGGAGGAACTGCGCATGACGCGCACGGCGCCCGAGCCCCCCGCCAAGGCTGCAGCCAAGCCCGCGACCGCGCGCAAGGTCGCCCCGACCCCGGCCCCGGCTCCGGTGCCCGCCCAGGTCTCCACCCCGCGTCCCGCGGCGCGACCCACGCCGGCCGCGGCACCCGCGCCGGTGCGCGCGGCAGCGCCGGCTGCGAAGGCCGAGTCGGTGTCCGTTCCCGCGGTTCCCGCACCGGCACCCAGCGCCGCGCCTGCACCCCGCCGAACCAAGAAGGTCGCGGCGGGCAGCGTGAGCGTGACGATTCACGCCGGCCCCGAGAACGAGTGGACGGTCACCGTCGCGCATGGTGCGAAGCGCCCGAGCAAGGCGGTTCCGGTCAGTCCGGACGCGGTGGATCGCGCCGTCCGCGAACTCGGGGAGCCCGTCGCGCTCGAGGCCGTCCAATCGGTCATCTCCGCTGCTCGTGAGGCTGCGGAACAGCGGATCGAGGCATTGAGCAAGGAACTCGAGGATGCGCGACGGGCGCTCGAAGCGTTGGGCTCGACCACCTAGTCGGCGATTCGGTGACGATCGGGTCAACGAGGCCCGTCGGCATCGACGGAGGTGGGAAGGTTGCCGATAGAGTGTCCCGCCGACTCGCGCGCGCATGATCGCGGCGAGGGCGTGCATGCAGGGTAGTGCGCAGGCATGTGGCGGTGATCGACCGATGGCACATTCGTAGCGCCAACCGGGAGGGCAACATGCTCAAGCGACTTTCCTTGATCTTCGCGGCGTTGGCGGTGATCGCCGCCATGCTCGGAGTCGGCACCGCCACCGCCGCACCGCCGAAGGCGGTTCTCGGCGGTGGGTCCGGAATCGTGATCGACAACATGTACGAATGCACGCTCACCACCATCGGGCACGACAACGCCGGCAGGCTGGTCGGCATCACGGCGGGGCACTGCGGTGAGGCCGGGGCGGCGGTGGTGCCGGAGTCCGCACCCGACGCCGGGGTGGTGGGGCACTTCGCGGTGTCCAACCACGACTACGACTACGCCGTGATCGAATTCGATCCCGCGAAGGTCGCGCCGGTGAACACGATCGGCGAGGTCACCATCACCGGGATCGGTACACCGGCGCAGTTCCCGGCGGTCGCGTGCAAGCAGGGGCGGACCACCGGTCACACATGCGGCGTCGTGTACGGGGACGTGCTCCAATCGCAGGAGACGTGGACGCAGATGTGCGTCATCGAGGGCGATTCGGGCTCACCGGTCGTCGTCGGGACGACGCTGGTCGCGATGGTGAATGCCTATCTCGGCGTCGCCTGCCTCGGTCCCGAACTCGGCACCAACATGACGCCGATCATCGACAGCATCAACGCGACCGGTGGCCCCGGCGCCGGCTACAGACCGATCTAGGTGTAGTTCCCGTTTCGCCGATGTGCCGGATCCTCGTCGAGGGTCCGGCACATTCTCGTGGGCGGACCACGTCGTCCTTCAAGGTTTCCCGCTGTGTCGGTGCATGTGCGATACCCGGGCCGCCCGCTCCCACTTGACACGCCAGGTGTGACAGGCAACACTCCCTGTACCCGAACGAGCGATCGGTCGGTCTGTTCAGTTTGGCGGGTTCGCCGGGGTCCCACTGCTCGCGTCCCGAGTCCTGCTGTTGCCCTGTTGTCAACTGCCGAAAGGGGGCTGGTGCCATGCCCGACGCACGCCCTTGGATGTCGCTGTATCCGAGTGGAACGGTCACGGATCCGTCGATCCCGTTCGCGTCGCTCGTCGATGCCTGGAATGCCCGCGTCGCGGCGAATCCCGATGGTGTGGCCCTGCGCTACTTCGACGGTGTGCTCACCGCCGCCGAGGTCGACGAACAGTCCGACGCGCTCGCGGTCGGGTTGTCGGAGAAGGGGGTCCGGCGGGGTGACCGTGTCGGGATCTACCTGCAGAACATCCCGCAGTACGCCATCTCGATGGTGGCCCTGTGGAAGATCGGTGCGGCCGCCCTGCTCCTCAACCCGATGTATCGCGGAGCTGAACTGCGGCACCTGGTCGACGACGCGGGCACCGTCGGTGTCATCTGTTCGGATCGTTCTGCGGAGGAAACGGCGGACACGTTGCGGGGCAGCTCGGTCCGATGGCTGATCACCACGAGCGACCTCGACTTCCAGAACAGGTCGGACCCGAGGGTGTTTGCCGATCCGGTCCGGGCGACGAGCCGGGTGGGTGAGGACCTCGTGAACGTCGTGGCCCGCCATCGCGGTGCGCGTCCCCCGCGACCGGACGTCTCGGGCGACGATACGGCGATCGTCGCCTACACCTCCGGAACGACGGGCATTCCCAAGGCCAGCCTCAACACGCATGCGAACGTGCTCGCCGTCGCCACGACATTCGGTGACTTCGTCGGCACCGCCGACGGCGACGTCGTCTTCGCGATCGCGCCGCTGTTCCACATCACCGGTGCAGTGATCAACGCGGTCGTCGCTTTGATTCGTGACTGCACACTCGTCTTCGCGAATCGGTTCCACCCCGAGGTGACGCTCGAGACGTTCGTCGAGCACCGGGTCACGTTCACGATCGGATCCATCACCGTCTTCAACGCCCTCTACCGGGTGCCCGACGCCTCCCCGGAGCACTTCGCATCGGTCAAGGCGCTCTACTCGGGCGGTGCTCCGATCCCGCCTGCGACCGTCCGGAAGTTCGAGGAGCGGTTCGGGCACTACATCCACAACGCGTTCGGGATGACGGAGACGTCGTCCGGGGTGATCGCGGTTCCTCCCGGTGCCCGCGCACCGGTCGATCCGGCCAGCGGGTCGTTGTCGATCGGGATCCCGCTACCGCTGCTGGACGCTCGTGTCGTGAGTGCCGACGGCGAACCGGTCCTCGCCGGGACGGCAGGCGAACTGACCCTCGCCGGGCCTCAGATCATCGCGGGATATCTGGGGCGGCCGGAGGACACGGCGAAGACCTTTCCCTGCGGCCGGCTCCACACCGGCGACGTGGCGATCATGGACGAGCACGGATGGGTCTACCTGGTCGACCGGCTCAAGGACCAGATCAACGTGTCCGGCTACAAGGTGTGGCCACGTGAGGTCGAAGGTGTGTTGCACGAACACCCGGCCGTCTACGAGGCAGGTGTCACCGGCGAGCCGGACGACTATCAGGGCGAGAGGGTCGTTGCGTACGTGTCGCTCAACCCCGGCGCCCACGTGTCGGAGAGCGAGCTCGTCGCGTTCGTCGGTGACCGGTTGGCGGCCTACAAGCGGCCGCGGCAGGTGCACGTCGTCGACTCCATTCCCAAGACACTCACCGGCAAGATCCGCCGAACCGAACTCCGTGGCCGCGCCGGCGCCACGATGTGAGTTCCGTTCCACAGCAAACCAATTCTGACGAAAGCTGAAGAATCGTGACATCTGAAGTTGCCGAGAGAGAACGCCCCGGGCAGGCGAACGCTACGGGCATCGGCTCGAAGAAGAAGTCGCTCCTGGCGAGTGCGGTCGGGAACGTGCTGGAGTGGTACGAATGGAGCGCCTACGCAGTGTTCGCGCCGTTCATCGCCGCGGTTGTCTTCGACAACTCGAATCCGGTGTCGGCCCTGCTGTCCACGCTCGCCGTTTTTGCCGTCGGGTTCCTGATGCGCCCGCTCGGCGGCATCGTGTTCGGGCGGATCGCCGACCGGCGGGGACGGAAATTCGTCCTGATCACCACCATGCTCATGATGGCCGGTGGCAGCCTGGTGATCGGCATCATGCCCACGTACGAGTCCGTCGGCGTCTGGGCCTCGGTGATTCTGTTGGCGGCCCGCGTTGTTCAGGGATTTGCGCACGGTGGCGAGTCCGCGACCGCGTACTCGTACGTCAGCGAGATCGCACCGCCGAACCGTCGAGGCATGTGGGGCAGTGTCGCCTTCATCGCGATCTTCGGTGGGTCCGTGCTGGCCTATTCGGTGGGTGGTGTCGTGACCTCGACGCTGTCGGAGAGCGCGGTCGCGCAGTGGGGTTGGCGTATCCCCTTCCTCATCGGTGCGGTTCTGGCGCTGGCAGCGCTGTACCTTCGCCGGAGCATGGAGGAGAGCGAGGTGTTCGACGCGCAGGACAACTCGGACGACACCCGCATTCCTCGACGGACCGTGGTCCGTGCCGTGCTGCTCATGATCGGTATGACGTCCGGCATCACCGCCGCGCACTACACCTGGACGTCGTACATCTCGACCTATGCGATCACCCAGGAGGGCATGAATCCCGACACCGCCTACTGGATGCTCGTCATCGCACAGCTGATCGCGCTCGTCTCGCTTCCCTTCTGGGGGCTGCTCTCGGACCGGATCGGTCGCCGGCCCATGTTGTTCGCGTTCGCGGGGCTGATGTTCGTGCTGCAGTTCCCGCTCACCGCGATGATCACGTCGTCGGGGTGGACGCTGCTCGTGGCGACGACCGTCGCGCTCCTGGTCGTCTCGATTCCCGCGTCGGTCCTGTCCGCGACGCTGTCGGAGAGCTTCCCGACCAAGCTCCGCACACAGGCGATCGGATTCGCGTATTCGATCTCCGTCGCGGTGTTCGGTGGTTCCTCGCCCTACCTGAACCAACTCCTGGTAGGGCAGGGGATCGGGTGGGCCTTCAGCGTCTACATCATGGTGCTCTGCGTCTTCACCGGTGTCGCGTGCCTGTTCATGAGGGAGACCAAGGGAATCCGACTCGAGAACGTCTAGATTCCGGCCGACGGTGTCAGCCGCACACGGCACCGTCGGACGCCGACCCGACGAGCTTGGTGTACTTCGCCAGCACGCCACGGGTGTAACGGGGAGGCAGGGGCTCCCATCCGCTCCGGCGGGTGGCGAGCTCCTTCTCGTCCACCAGGAGATCGAGCACCCCGTTGGCGACGTCCAGGCTGATCCGGTCGCCGTCGCGGACGAATGCGATCGGCCCGGCGTCGACGGCCTCCGGCGCGACGTGCCCGACGCACAGTCCCGTCGTACCCCCGGAGAACCGGCCGTCCGTCAGCAGCAGCACGTCCTTGCCGAGGCCGGCGCCCTTGATCGCGGCGGTGATCGCCAGCATCTCCCGCATCCCGGGTCCGCCCTTGGGGCCCTCGTAGCGGATCACGACGACGTCGCCGGCCGTGATCGTCCCGTCCTCGAGCGCATCCATCGCCGCACGCTCACGATCGAAAACGCGTGCGGTTCCCTCGAATACGGACGAATCGAACCCGGCCGACTTCACCACCGCGCCGCCCGGCGCGAGCGTGCCCTCGAGGATCGTGATGCCGCCCGTGGGATGGATCGGTGAGCTGAGCGCGCGCAGGACCTTGCCGTCCGGGTCCGGGGGAGCGATCTCGGCGAGGTTCTCGGCGAGTGTGCGGCCGGTGACGGTGAGGCAGTCGCCGTGCAGCAGTCCGGCGTCGAGCAGGGACTTCATGATCACCGGGACGCCGCCGATCCGGTCGACGTCGATCATGACGTGACGGCCGAACGGTTTGACGTCGGCCAGGTGCGGGACGCGCGCCCCGACGCGAGCGAAGTCGTCGAGCGTGAGCGCCACCTCGGCCTCGTGTGCGATCGCCAGCAGGTGCAGTACCGCGTTGGTGGAGCCGCCGAACGCCATGACGACGGCGATCGCGTTCTCGAACGCCTCCTTCGTCAGGATGTCCGACGTGGTGATCCCGCGGCGCAGCAACTCGACCACGGCCTGTCCGCTGCGCCGGGCGAACCCGTCGCGGCGGCGGTCGGTGGCCGGCGGTGCGGCGCTGCCGGGCAGTGACATCCCCAGCGCCTCGGCCGCGCACGCCATCGTGTTGGCGGTGTACATGCCGCCGCACGCGCCCTCGCCGGGACAGATCGCGCGTTCGATCGCGTCGACGTCCTCTCGGCTCATCAGTCCGCGCGAGCAGGCCCCGACGGCCTCGAACGCGTCGATGATGGTGACTTCCTTCTCGGTGCCGTCGGACAGCTTCGCGATGCCCGGCAGGATCGAGCCGGCGTAGAGGAAGACGTTGGCCAGGTTCAGTCGCGCGGCCGCCATCAGCATGCCGGGCAGCGACTTGTCGCAGCCGGCGAGCAGCACCGAACCGTCGAGTCGCTCGGCCTGCATCACCGTCTCGACGCTGTCCGCGATCACCTCACGGGAGACCAGCGAGAAGTGCATGCCCTCGTGGCCCATCGAGATGCCGTCCGAGACCGAGATGGTGCCGAACTCGAGCGGGTAGCCGCCGGCCGCGAACACGCCGTCCTTGCACGCGTCGGCCAGTCGGTCCAGCGACAGGTTGCACGGGGTGATCTCGTTCCACGACGACCCGATCCCGATCTGTGGCTTGTCCCAGTCGTCGTCGCCCATGCCCACCGCCCGCAGCATGCCGCGGGCGGCGGTCTTCTCGAGGCCGTCCGTGACGTCCCGGCTGCGCGGCTTGATGTCCGGTGCGGGGGAATCCTTCGAAGTGGTCACGGCGCTTCTCCCAACGATCGATCGTCACGGATGGCGGTGCTTTCGTCCATGTAACCACGCTGCATCTATCCGAGTTCGGTGGTTGTGGAGAACCCTCGGTAGCCGTCCGCGGCGATCTGCGCACACAGGTTCCGGTAGTTGCCGACGCCGCCGAGATACGGCATGAAGATGCGCGGCTTCCCGGGGACGTTGGCACCGAGGTACCACGAGTCCGCCTGCATGTAGAGGCTGCCGACGGCGATGCCCGTCACGTGCTCCACCCACTCGTCCTGCGCCTCGAGCGTGGCCTCCGCGAACCGGGCACCGGTGCTGCGCATGTGGTCGAGGTAGCCGATCACCCACTCCACGTGCTGTTCGATCGACACCACGACGTTCGAGAGGACCGACGGACTACCCGGCCCGGCGAGCACGAACAGATTGGGGAACCCGGCCACCGAGACGCCGAGGTAGGTGCGCGGGCCCGCCTCCCACGTGTCGCGCAGCGTCACCCCGTCCCGTCCACGGATGTCGATGGCGCCGAGCGCGCCGGTCATGGCGTCGAACCCGGTGGCGAAGACGATCGCGTCGAGTTCGTGGACGCCGGCGTCCGTGCGGATGCCCTCGGACACGATCTCCTCGATCGGGGTGGCACGCAGGTCGACCAGTTCGACGTTGCCGCGGTTGAAGGTCTCGTAGTAGTCGGTGCCGACACACACACGCTTGGATCCCAGCGGATAGCCCTTGGGGCACAGCACTTCCGCGGTGACGGGATCGGAGACCGTCTCACGAATCTTCGAGCGCACGAACTCGGCGGCGGTCTCGTTCGCGGTGGCATCCGTCATGACGTCGCCGAACGTGGTCTGGAAGGCGAGCCCGCCTGCGGCCCAGCGGGTCTCGTACTCCTTGATCCGAACATCCGGTGCGGTCTCGAGTGCGAGTCCGACCGGCGGCGGGAGGATCCAGCCGCCGTGCGATTGCCGCTGCAGTTGCCGGCGCGCGGGGTAGTCGGCCTTGATCTCGGCGAGTTCGCCGGGCCCGAGCGGCCGGTTGCGTGCCGGAAGAACGAATCCCGGAGTCCGCTGGAACACAGTCAGCTCCGCCGCCTGTTCCGCGATCACCGGAATCGCCTGGACTCCCGACGAGCCGGTGCCGATCACGCCGACGCGCTTGCCGCGGAAGTCGACGCCCTGCTCGGGCCAGTTCGCGGTGTGGTGGATCTCGCCGGTGAACGTGGCCAGGCCTGCGATGTCGGGAATCCGGGCCGACGACAGCGGTCCGGTGGCCATGACGGTCCAGCGGGCCGTGACGGTGTCGCCGCTGTCGGTGGTGACCGTCCACAGCCCGCTCGCGTCGTCGAAGTGCGCCGACGTCACGCGGGAGCCGAAGGTGATGTCCTCACGCAGACCGAACCGGTCGGCGACGTGCTCGAGATAGCGCAGGATCTCCGGCTGGGCGGGGAAGCGCTCGGTCCACACCCATTCCTGCTGCAGGTCGTCGTCGAACGAGTACGAGTAGTCGGCGCTGTCGACATCGCACCGCGCCCCCGGGTACCGATTCCAGAACCACGTGCCGCCCACACCATCGCCGGCCTCGAACAGTCGAACGGTCAGACCGCGCCGGCGCAGGCTGTGCAGCGTGTACAGGCCCGCGAACCCGGCACCGACGACGACGGCGTCGTAGGTGGGCTCGGAGGATGCGGTGGATTCTCGGGATTCTCGGGATTCTCGGGATTCTCGGGACGTGCTGTCGGGCATCGCGGTCGACCTCGTTTCGTGGTGGTTGGGAGGGGTGCCAGTAGCATCGGTGCAGGTGTCCCGCTGATCAGGCGGGTGCGACGGGAGGCGTACGAACGTGGATGCAGGGGTGCCGGATCGGCTGGGTAGGCCGGCGCTGCAGGACCCCGCGTCGCTGCCGAAGGGGCAGCGGGAGCGCCGTCAACGGATCATCGATGCGGCCGGTGAACTGCTCGTCGACGACGACTTCGAACGCATCCAGATCCGCGACGTCGCGGAACGGTCGGGGGTCGCCCTCGGGACCGTGTACCGGTACTTCACGTCCAAGGAACACCTGTACGCCGCCGTCCTGCGAGACTGGTCGGCGACCGATCCGATCAAGCACGGCGGCGCACCCGATCCGGAACTGCCTCCGGCCGAACGGATCCGGATTCGCCTACACCACTCGGTCCACCGGTTCGAGGAGTACCCGACGTATCTGCGCCTGCAGAACGTGTTGCGCCAGTCGGCCGATCCGATCGTGTGTGCGTTGTTCGCCGAGTTCTCGGCGCAGGTGCTCGGCTCGTACCGCGAGCAGTTGTTCGATCTGCCGGACGAGGACGCCGCGGACGTCGTCGCGGTCGTGACCGCGGTGCTTGCACACGAGCTGATCCTGTTCGGGCTCGGGCGCCAGGACGTCGCCGAGGTCCACCGACTGCTCGACCGCACGGTCGACATGATCTTTCCGCCCGCGACGGCGCGCTGAGCCGCTTCCGCCGCGCGGGTAGTCACCGGCTCCGGTGTGACCGTTGTCATAGCTACAGACTAGAGTTAGATTCTAGTTCATGACAAGAGTGGTGCAGGACAACCGAACTGAATTGGATTCCGCGCTCCAGGCCGTCGCGAACGCGGTTGCCGGCGCCGGGCTCCCGCCGATGGTGGAGTTGGATCCGGACGACGCGCGCCTCCGGATCCGGGGTGCGCTGCAGTCGTGTGCCGCCGGACCCGAGGTCGCCTCGGTCACGACGCACGCAGTGGACGAGTACGTCACGGTCCGGCTCTACCGCCCCGGGGAACCCCGGGTCGCGGGGACGATCGTCCACTTCCACGGCGGTGGTTGGGTCACGGGGGATCTCGACTACGCCGATGCCTTCTGCCGGCTCATGGCGGACGCCGCCGGTGCCGCGGTCGTGAGTGTGGACTATCGCCTCGCACCCGAGCATCCGTTCCCGGCCGCGATCGACGACGCCATGACGGTCCTGCGCTGGGTGGCCGGCGCCGCGGAGGGCCTGGAGCCGCGGATCGTCGTCACCGGCGACAGCGCCGGCGGCAACCTGGCTGCGGTGTGCGCCAATCTCGTCGGCGCCGACGGTGACATCGACGTCGTCGGTCAGGTGCTCGTCTATCCGGTCCTGGATTCCGATCTCACCCGCGCGTCGTACGACGCCAATTCGGGTGTGTTCCTCGGCGCCCGGGAGATGCGGTGGTTCCTCGACCACTACTGCCCGGACCCCGCCGAGCGGACGTCGCCGCTGCTCGCCCCGATCCGTGCCGCGGACCTCTCGACCACTGCTCCCGCGGTGGTGGTCGTGGGCGGTCACGATCCGCTGCTCGACGAGGGGGTCGAGTACGCCGAACGACTCGCGGCCTCCGGAGTCGCCGTGAACCTGCTGGACTACCCGTCGCTTCCGCACGGGTTCCTCCAGTTCACCGCCGTCTCGGGTACCGCGCGCACCGCGGCGGACCGGATTGCCTCCGCTGCCGCTCGGATGCTCGAAACCGGTGCCAGCAAAGTGAACTCGACCGTCGGAGACGAACATGCATGATCTGGTGATCCGTGGGGGCCACGTCGTCGACGGAACCGGGACCGAGCCTCGTGCAGCGGACGTGGCCGTCGACGCCGGCCGCATCACCCTGGTCGGTGACGTCACCGAGCGGGGACGACGCGAGATCGACGCCGCGGGTCGGCTCGTCACGCCCGGCTTCGTCGACATCCACACCCACTACGACGGCCAGGTCACCTGGGACCCACTGCTGACGCCGTCGTCGCTGCACGGTGTGACGACGGTGGTGATGGGCAACTGTGGCGTGGGGTTCGCACCCGTCGTACCGGAACAACGTCACTGGTTGATCAGCCTGATGGAGGGTGTCGAGGACATTCCCGGAAGTGTTCTCGCGGAAGGGATGACATGGAACTGGGAGACCTTCCCCGACTATCTCGACGCGATCGACACGCCGCACGCGATCGACTTCGCGGCGCAGCTACCGCACGGCGCGCTCCGCACGTACGTCATGGGCCGTCGGGGCGGTGACCATCTCGCCCGGCCCACCGACGAGGAGATGGAGCGGATGCGCGACCTCGTGGCCGAGGCGGTCGAGGCCGGCGCGCTGGGCTGGTCGACGTCGCGGTCCGCGGTGCACAAGACGTCCAACGGTGAGCCGACGCCCAGCCTCACCGCGTCGCGCGAGGAACTGACCGGACTCGCGCTCGGCCTCGCGAAGGCCGGTGGCGGTGTCATCGACTTCATCTCGGACTTCATGGACGAGCCCGAGGAGATGGAGTTCGTGAGCGCGATCGTCGAAGCGGCCCAGCGGCCGATGTCGGTGTCGATCGTGCAGAGCGACCGGGCCCCGGACAAGTGGCGTTCGCTGCTCGACGGTCTGTCGGAAATCTCTGCGAAGCAGAACATTCCGATCACCGGTCAGGTGGCGCCCCGGGCGGTCGGCGTGATGCTCGGCTGGGAGCTGAGCTGGCACCCCTTCATGGCCTACCCCAGCTACGCGGCGCTCGCCGACCTGCCGCGCGAGGAGCGGGTGGCGCGGCTGCGCCGTCCGGAGGTCCGGGCCACGATTCTGGCCGAACGGCCGGTGACGGACAGCGAGTTCGTCGAGCGGCTCTCCACCAGGTTCGATCAGGTCTACCTGCTCGGCGATCCGCCCAATTACGAACCCGGACCGAATGAATCCGTTGCGGCGCTGGCCGAGCGCAACGGTGTGGCGCCCGCCGAGGTGGCATACGACGCGATGATGGAGTGCGGCGGGCGGGGACTGCTGTACTTCCCGATGCTCAACTACGCGGCCGGCAATCTCGACGCGGTGCGGGAGATGATCGCCCGCACCGACACGGTGCCGGCGCTCGGCGACGGCGGCGCCCACTGCGGCGCGATCTGCGACGCGAGCTTCCCCACGACCCTGCTCACGCACTGGGGGCGAGACCGTAAGGCCGGCGGGCTGTTCCCGATCGAGTGGCTCGTCAAGCGGCACACCGTCGACACCGCCGCCGTAGTGGGATTGCTGGATCGCGGTCAGGTACGGGCCGGGTACCGTGCCGACCTCAACGTCATCGACTTCGACAGGTTGCAGGCGGATCGTCCCGAGGTGCTCTACGACCTGCCGACCGGAGGCCGGCGGCTGATGCAGACCGCGTCGGGGTACGTCGCGACCGTCGTCGCCGGTGAGATCGTATTCGAGAACGGGGAGCACACGGGCGCGCTACCCGGACGGCTGGTGCGCGGCGCCCAGCCCGCTCCGGACGCGGCCGGCGCCTCCTGAAGCGGGGAAGTCCCCGTCACTCCGCGGAGTGACGGGGACTTCCCGTTCGGGGACCGGGTGGAACCGGAGGGGGTCAGTTGGACTTGAAAGCCTTGTCGAACAGGATGATTCCGTCGACGGTCGGATTGGCCCGATACACGTCGGGCGACCACGCGACGTAGTTGGCCCCGGCACCCCACGAGAGGAACGGCTGGTCGGTGTTCACGAGCTTCTGGATGTCCACGATCGCGGCCCGCTTGGCGGTCTCGTCGGGAGCCGAGAGCACCTTGCTGAGCAGCTCGTCCATCTGCGGATTCTTGTAGCTCAGAATGTTGTTCGTCGAGGTGCTCGACAGCGAGCTGTACAGCCGGATCTCGGGCGCGACGTCCGCGATGCTGTAGGCGCCGTAACTCATGTCGAAGTTGCGGTCGATGTAGAGACGCTTGACCATGTCGGTGATGCTGCTGGTGTACTCCAGCGCCACGTCGAAGCCGACCGAGTTCATCTGTGCCTGAACGGCGAGCGCGAGCTGCTGTGCATCGGGGTCGTTGACGCCGACATAGGTGAGCTTGCCGTCGAAGCCGTCGGCCTTCGCCTGGTCGAGCAGTTCCTTCGCCTTGGCGGCATCGGGGCTCACGCCGCTGACGTCACCGAACCACTCGGACCACGGCTGGAACATGTCGGTGCCCGGCATGCCCTCGCCGGCGCGCACGCGCTGGTTGAGGACCTCGGGATCGACTGCGTACGCGATCGCCTGGCGGACGCGTGGATCCGCAGCGGGACGTCCCGGCGCGCCGTTGAGCTGGCCGACCATCGACATGCTCGTGGTCTCGATGTAGCCCGGGAACTCGGCCTTTGCGGCGTTGACGGTCTGCGCATTGCGGAGGTAGATCATGTCGACGCCGTCGGTCTTCAGCGCGTCGACCTTGGGCTGTTCGCCCGCGATGGCGACGAACTTCAGGCCTTCGAGGTTCGGTGCGCCGCCCCAGTAGTCGGCTCGGGCCTTCAGCTGGAGCTCCTGCTGCGGCTGGAGACTGACCACCGTGAACGGGCCGGCGCCGATCGGGGTGAACTTGTCGCCCTGCTGGGACGCGGGCGCGACGATCATGCCGTGCCCGTAGGCGAGCATCGCGGGGAAGGTCCGCCACGGCTGCTTCAGCGTGAAGACCACCGTCGAGGGATCCTGCGCGACGTTGCTCTGCACCATCTGCGTGTAGACCTGCGAGTTGGCGCCGCGACGCTGGTTGTACCGGTCGATGCTGGCGACGACCGCGTTCGCATCCAACGGTGTTCCGTCGCTGAAGGTTACGTTGTCGCGAAGCTCGAGCGTCCACGTCAGGTGGTCGGCGCTCTCGTCGAACGACTTGGCCAGCTGTGGCTGGAAGTCCTTCGACTGTGTGTCGTACCGCATCAGGACGTCGTAGACCGCCGCCATCTCGGTGCCGCCGGTCGCGCCGGCCGGCTGGGTCACCGTCGGGTCGAGACTCGTCACGGGGGCGTACGACGCGAAGCTGACCGTACCGCCCGACACCGGCGTCCCGCCGTCGCCCTGGTCGCCCAGGATGCCGTAGGCCGTGGTCGTCGTTCCGGACGACCCGTTGTCGTCGGACCCTTCCGCACTCGCGCAGCCGGCGAGTGCGACCGCGCCGGCGACCGCGACCGCCAGCGTGCGGCCGAGCCTTCTCGAATACTTACTCATGAACCAACCTCCACGCTTTTGGGGTTGACGCCTGCCCGCCGGTACGAGCCAGGTGACGCGTCCGCATGATCGAGTTGAATCTCGGGACTCGGCAGGGCTATGAGCCCGGCCGCCGAGTGCTGGACGGAGGGTGTTCCAATCCACTCGGTCCATTGCGACACGGACTCTAGCTGGCCCGACACCGCTGAACAAGAATGAAATGCAGAACCGCCATCTCAGTGTGTCGCAGAGAAATTCGTGAGCTGTGCACACGGTAGGGCCGCAGTGGAGGAGTGGACTGTTTGCGCCCGCGCTGCGGGGCAAATGAAACGTTCGACCGGCTCGGCAAAACCGAATCGCGTCAGGTCTTGTGCAATTGAGAAATGCATCCTAGATTGGCGAGGCGCAGGTTTGTATAGACAAAGTTCTCGTCCTGCTGCGCGGGCTTGCGGCCGGTTCCGGTCGGTGGTCCGCGTGACCATCGGCGGCAGCACCAGGCGGGAGGGACTCTCTCGATGTACCAGGTAATAGGTGTGTTGGATGTGTTCCGGAACGTGTGGAGAACCGCCGTCCCGTGACCGACCCTCAGCACGTCCTGCTGGCGCAGGAGCTGATCGCCCGGATCCAGTCGGGGGAGTTCAGCGTCGGAGACAAGCTGCCGACGGAGCACGAATTGTGCGAAAGCCGATCCCTTGCCCGCGGCACGGTGCGTCAAGCGCTCAAGCACCTCGAGGATGCCGGGATGATCAGTCGGCGCCGCGGTGCCGGGACCACTGTGTCCTCCCCGGTCGCGATGGGCGGACACCAGGCGTTCGTCACGAGCAGGGCCGGCATGTTGTCGTTCGTTCGGCACACTCGAATTCGGCACCCGGCGACCAATAGTGTTGTGGTGGAACGTGAGTTGGCCGCGCTGACGGGTCTGCCCGCGGGTACCGAGTGGTTCTGCGTCAAGGGTCCACGCGTGATCCGTGAGTCGGATCTTCCGCCCATCTGTTGGAGTGAGCTGTACCTGCGGGCGGATCTGCCGTATCGGGACATGCTGCTCACCGCCAAGTTCGACATCGCCAACCTCGTGCGGCAGCGCATCGAGCAGGAAGTGAGTGCCACGCGCCTCGCGGGTGCGGTCTCCGAGGCGCTCGATGTGGAGAGTGGAAGCGCCGCACTGGTTGTCGTGCATCGGTATTTCGACTCGAGTGACGTTCTCGAGGCAGTCGGGGTCCACATCCATCCGGCGGATCGCTATCGCGTCGCAACGTCGGTTGGCTCGCAGCTCGCCGCCGACTGACATCCCGCGCACCTCGCCGGGCGTCCGATGCCCGGTCGGAAAAGCTACTCGGCGGTACTTTGACCCCGGGTACTGACATGAATTCTATTGTGCGTTAGCCTCTTCGAAACAGGGTGTGACGCACATCTCATCTAGGGGGTTCAGTGCTCGGCAGCAGCTCGGCGACGGGATCGCCCATGGACGGATCCGGCCCCGACCGTGTCTATGTCGGCGGTGTGGTTCGGTCCATGACAGGTGCCGACGGCGCGACGGCGTTCGCGATCTCGAACGGCCGTTTCGTCGCGGTCGGTACCGACTCGGAGATTCGCGCGCTGGGCGGCCCCGGTACCGAGATCGTGGACCTCCGGGGGCGCACGGTTCTTCCCGGCTTCATCGAGACGCACGTGCACCCGCACATGTCGGGGATGAACGGCACGACCGTGGACGCCGGAGTGGATTCGTGCCCGGACATCGGGACACTCGTCGAGGCTCTGTCGACGCGCGCGGCGACCACCGCAGCCGGATTGCCTGTGGTGGCGTCCGGTTTCGACGACAGTCTGGTCGCCGAGGACCGTGGCCTCACCGTCGACGATCTGGATCGTGCCGCGGGGGATCGGCCGGTCGTCGTCCGACACCTGTCGGGACACGGCGTGTACGTCAACTCGTTCATGCTGCGGAGCAATGGCATCGATCATTCCACCCCGGATCCCGAGGGCGGAGTGATCGTGCGCGACGCGTCGGGTAACCCGACCGGCGAGTTCCGTGAGATTCCCGCCATGCGACTGGTGGTCGGTCCGGGCGAGAGCATGCCGTCCGGCGACGACCTCGACGCCGCGCTGCGTTATGCGCTCGAGAAGATGGCCTCCGCCGGTGTGACGAGCTTCCACGACATGTTCGTGACACCCCCCATGATCGAGTCCTATCGACGTCTTCGTGATTCGGGCGAGCTCACGCTGCGGGGGCGCCTGTACGCCGGCTTCGGCACTCTGGACGGCTTCGCCGTCGACACCGACGGCGGTTGGGATGCCGACGATTTCCTGGGTGTGGGCGGTGTGAAGCTGATCTCGGACGGCTCGATCCAGCTGCATACGGGCGCACTCTCGGAGCCGTACCACGATCTCGGTGAGTGCCATTGCGGCGAGATGGCGATTCCCTCCAGCGACTTGGACGAGATGGTGGCGCGATGCCACGGCGCCGGACGTCAGGTCGCGATCCACACCAACGGTGACCGCGCAATCGACCTCGCACTCGATGCGATCGAGAAGGCGTTCGCAGCGTCCGGGAGCGCCGGCCTCCCGCACGCGGGTCTGCAGCACCGATTGGAGCACGTCCAGACGATTCGTGAGGACCAGATCCAGCGCATGCGCGAACTCGGCGTCGCTGCCTCGGTGTTCGTCAATCACGTCTACTACTGGGGCGACCGGCACCGCGACCGCTTCCTGGGTCCGGAGCGCGGCAGCAGGATCAGTCCGGTGGCCTCGATCGCCGCGGCCGAGGTGCCCTTCGCGCTGCACTGCGACAGCCCCGTCACCCCGGTCGATCCTTTGTTCACGATCCACACGGCCGTGAACCGAATCACCCGTGAGGGCGACGTCCTCGGCCCGCAGCAGCGGGTCGAGGCGCTGACCGCCGTGGGCGGATACACCGCGTCGGCTGCTCGGATCGGCGGCGAATCCGATGTCAAGGGATCGATCCGCCCCGGCCTGTTCGCCGACTTCGTCGTCCTCGGGGACGACCCGCTGACCTGTGATCCCCTCGCGATCAAGGACATTCCAGTTCTCGCGACCGTCGTCGGCGGCGACGTCGTGTACGCGGCCGAGAGACTCAGCTGCGTTTCCCCAGCTTCCCCAGTTTCCCCATAGCCCTGCAATCACTTCCTGAAAGTAGGTTCGAATGAAACGTCACGCACTCGCGCGGGCCGGTATCTGGCTCACCTCGCTGGCAACCGCCACCGCAATGCTGGCCGGTTGCGCGAGCGGCGGGTCGGGTTCGTCGACCGACGCGTCCGATGTGAGGTCCGGGATCGTGGGGGAGCAGCCGGACGGCGGCGATCCGCAGTCCGGCGGCACGGTCTCGTACGCCACCTACAACGGTGTGAGCAGTCTCGATCCGGCCGACCGCCAGGACGGCGGCGCCACCGGTGGCAGCGAGATGGCGGCGATCTACGACCTGTTGATGCGCTACGACTCCGAAAGCAAGGAGTATCAGCCACAACTCGCGCAGTCGCTGACCGCGAACGCCGACAACACGGTGTGGACGTTGAAGCTCCGGCCGGACGCGAAGTTCAGTGACGCCACCCCGGTCGATGCCGCGGCGGTGCAGTGGAGCATCAACCACTACCTGGAGAAGAAGGGCACCCACACCCAGGTGTGGAAGGCCACCGTCGCCGACGTCGCCTCGCCCGATCCGGCCACCGTGGTGTTCACGCTCAAGCAGGCGTGGAACGAGTTTCCGATCATGCTCACCACCGGACCGGGCATGATCGTGGCGCCCTCGTCGATGGCGACCGGCACCTTCGCCCCGGTCGGCGCCGGCCCGTTCCGGGTCGAGAAGTTCGCCTCCCAGGACGAGCTCGTCCTGACGGCGAGCCCGTCGTACTGGGACGGCAAGCCGCACCTGGACAAGCTGCGCTTCCCGGCCATCGTCAGTGAGCAGGGCAAGCTCGACGCCCTGCACACGGGTGGCGTCCAGGTCGCGTATCTGCGTGGTGCGGAGGCAGTTCACAGCGCCCTCGACTCAGGCGACACCGGTTTCGTCTACACCTTCAACATGGGTGGAGTCGGCCTCATCAACCAGCGTGAGGGTCGAGCGGGCGCCGACGAGCGGGTTCGCAAGGCGATCGTGGCCGGGGTCAACCCCGACACCTTCAACGAGCGCGTCGAGGGCGGGCAGGGCCTGCCCGGCAGCGACATGTTCCAGACGGGGTCCAAGTGGCACGGTGATGTGGCCGGCACCGGCTACGACCCGGAGGCGGCGAAGAAGTACCTCGCGGAGGCCAAGGCCGACGGATACGACGGCAAGCTCACCTACGTCGGGCTCAACGATCCGCAGACCCAGCGCAGCGCCCTGGCCTTCCAGTCGATGCTGCAGGCGGTCGGATTCACCGTCGACATCGTCTACGCGACGAGCATCAACGATCTCGTGAAGAAGACATACGCGCAGTTCGACTACGACATCTCGTACTCGGCGTTCAACGTCCTCGACGAGTCGCCGTTCGTGCGCCTGTACGGCAACTTCTTCAGCGGTTCGGCCTCGAACGTCCTCGGGTACAAGAACCCGGAGATGGACGCACTGCTCGGCAACCTGCAGACCGCTCCCACGGACGAGGCCCGACTCGGGGTCGTCGAGGAAATGCAGACCCTCGTGAACGAGACCTCGCCGATGGTCACGGTCAGCACCGGCAAGTTCTTCATCCCGTGGAGCAAGAACGTCCACGGGATCACGCCCAGCGCCGACGGCATCATGCTTTTCGGAAATGCTTGGCTCACCGCGGATTCGGCTTCCTAGCCGGCGATCTGCCCACACGGACAGCAGGGATGCTCATGGATTCAGGAAGGAGGCGGTGCGGAGATGGCGAGAACAGTGATCGATAAGATCGTCGAGTTGATCGTCGTGCTCTTCGTCGTCAGTCTCGGTACGTTTGCGCTCGTGTCACTCATCCCGGGTGATCCGTCCGTCGCGATGCTGGGCGAGGGGCACACACCCGAGGAGTACGCGCAGGCGCGGGCGGACATGGGTCTCGACGACCCCTTCCTCACGCGATACTGGCACTGGTTGTCCGGTGCACTGCAGGGCGACCTGGGGCAGTCGATGGTGCCGCCGCAAGGGCCGGTGACCGAGAGCATCAGCGCCGCAATGCCGGTGAGTGTCCAGCTCGCCGTCATGGGCCTGTTCATCGCGATCGTCGTCGCGGTGCCGCTGGCGATGTGGTCCGCCCGTCACCAGGGCGGCTGGATCGACCGTGCGATCAGCGCCTGCACGTTCGGTGTGCTCTCGATCCCCAGCTTCCTGTCGGGCCTGCTGCTGATCATGGTCATGGTCAACTATCTCGGCTGGTTCCCGCGGTCGCAGTGGGTGCGGGTATCGGAGGGACTCGGCCAGAACCTCTACCACGCAATCCTTCCGGCGATCACGATCAGCCTGCTGGAGATGGCGATGTTCATCCGCATCCTGCGCAGCGACCTGGTCATGACGTTGAAGGAGAACTTCATCCTCGTCGCCAAGGCGAAGGGCATGTCGAATGCCCGACTGCTCTTCAGTGATGCGTTGCGGCCGTCGTCGTTCTCGCTCATCACGATGCTCGGCATCGTCCTCGGTTCGATGATCGGCAGCACCGTGATCGTCGAGACGCTGTTCTCGTTGCCGGGCATGGGGTCGCTGATCGTCCGCGCCGCACAGCAGGGCGACATGCCGATGGTGCAGGGGGCGGTCCTGGTGATCGCTCTCGTCTACGTGGTCGCCAACGGCGTCATCGACATCGCGTACGGATACCTCGACCCAAGGAGCCGACGAGCCCATGTCTGACACGACGACCGACGACATCGAAATGCCGGCCATCACCGGCCGGGCACTCGACGACGCGAACGCGGAGGAGCTGGCGAACGCATCGGATCTCGCCGAGCGCCGCAACCTGTACCGGGTCGGTGCGATCCTCACCGTGGTGGGCCTGATCGCCGCCGGTGTCGGACTCGGGGCCGCGGGAGTGGTGATGGGAGCACGCCTCGCGATCTTCGCGGTCGGGCTCGTGGCGCTCTACATGGGCGTGCGCCGCCTCGGACTGGCCCGCTTCGGATCCGACTTCGATCTGACCTTCATCCTGTCGTGCGCGTGGCTGACGGTGCTCATCGTGGCCGCGGTGATCGCGCCGCTCCTGCCGCTGGCCGAACACGAGGACACCACCAAGACCCTCAGCGCCAAGAGCTACGCCGAACCGAGCCTGTTCTCGGCGCATCCACTCGGCACCAACAACTTCGGCCTCGACATGCTGGCCCGGTCCATCTATGGAGCACGTTCCTCGCTGATCGTCGCGGTTGCCGCGGTCCTGATCGGCATCCTCGTGGGTGGGGCGATCGGCATCATCGCCGGCTACTTCGGCGGCAAGGTCGACCGGATCATCGGGGTGTTCACGAACTCGTTGCTCGCGGTGCCCGCGCTGATCCTGCTGATCGCACTCGCGTCGGTCCTCGAGCCGAACCTGCGCAACATCTCCTTCGCGCTGGCCGTGCTCGCGATACCCAGCATGGTCCGCATCGCTCGTGCCAACACCCTGGTGTTCTCGCAACGTGAATTCGTGCTGGCCGCAAGGGCGATGGGAGCCACGAAGTGGCGGGTCATGGTGCGAGAGATCGCGCCCAACGTCGCGCTGCCGCTCCTCTCGTTGGGCATGGTGATGATCTCGGTGATGATCGTCGCGGAGGCATCCCTGAGCTTCCTGGGGCTGGGCATCCAGCCGCCGTCACCGACCTGGGGAAACATGATCTCCGAGGGTCAGGGCAAGGTGTTCGAGCAGCATCCGTACATCGTTCTGGTGCCGGGCCTGTTCCTGTTCCTGACGGTGTTCTCCTTCAACCTGGTCGGCGAGAAGGCCCAGAAGCGCACGGGCGGAACACGGGAGGTGAAGCTGTGAGTAGCAACGAGCCATTGTTGACGGTGGACAACGTGTACACCAGGTTCCGCACCAAGCGCGGACAGCTCCGCGCCGTGGACGGCGTCTCGCTCCGGCTCGACGCCGGCGAGACCCTCGGGCTGGTCGGCGAGTCCGGGTCCGGCAAATCGGTTCTGGGCCAGACCATCATGGGGCTGGTGTCGACCGACGGGCCCGCCAAGGTGACCGGCAGTGTGCGCTTCATGGGCCGGGACATGCAGTCCCTGACCCGCAAGGAGCAGCAGCAGCTGTGGGGCAAGGACATCGCGATGGTGTTCCAGGATCCGATGTCGGCGCTCAACCCGTTCAAGCGCATCGGAACCCATGTCACGGAGTCCCTCCGCGCGCACCTGGGCCTCGGCAAGGACGAGGCTCGGGCGCGGGCGATCGAACTCCTGCGCAAGGTCCGGATCCCCGAACCCGAGCGACGGATGGATCAGTACCCGCACGAGCTGTCCGGCGGCATGCGTCAGCGCGTGGTGATCGCGATGGCGCTGGCGTGCGACCCGAAACTGACGATCGCCGACGAGCCGACGACCGCGCTCGACGTGACGGTTCAGAAGCAGATCCTCGAGCTGCTCGAATCGTTGCGTGTCGAGTTGGGCATGGCCGGAATCCTCGTCAGTCACGACCTGGGCGTGGTTGCCGGGCAGACGGATCGGGTCGCGGTCATGTATGCCGGACGGATCGTCGAGACGGCGCCCACCCGGCAGCTGTTCGGCAGCCCGCGGCATCCGTACACCGAGGCGTTGCTGGCCGCGGTGCCTCGGCTCGAGCAGGAGCCGCACACCACTCTCGAATCGATCGAGGGTGGCCTGCCGGACATGACGAAGCCGCAGCAGGGGTGCTCGTTCGCGTCCCGCTGCCGCTACGCACAGCAGAAGTGCCTCGAGGTGGTTCCCGAGCTGACGGTGTGCGCCGACACCGCGGGTGCGCGGCACCCGCACGAGGTGGCGTGCCACTTCCCGCTCGGCGGCCCCGAGGCGCAGGACACCGCGGACACCCAGGCGGACGCCGGTGCCGCGTCGGGCACCAAGGTGAGAGTGGAGAGCATCTGATGACGGCAAGCGGAGTTGCGCAGGCGCGGACGGAGCGGAAGCCGGTCCTGGCGGTCGAGGATCTGGTGGTCGAGTTCCCGGCCGGCCGCAACCAGACGGTGCACGCGGTGTCGGGGATCAGCTTCGACCTCGTGGCGGGCGAGACCCTCGGCATCGTCGGCGAGTCGGGCTGCGGCAAGTCGACCGCGGGACGCGCGGTCCTACAGCTGCCCAAGCCGAAGTCGGGGAGCGTCCGGCTCGACGGGACCGAGCTGACGGCGCTCAGCGCGTCGGAGCTGCGCAAGGTGCGGGCCCAGATGCAGATGATCATGCAGGACCCCATCTCGTCGCTGAACCCGCGCCGCAAGGTGAAGCACCTGGTGACCGAGGGGCCGCGCATCTGGGGTTCGAGGGACCGCGCGAAGCTCGAGGAACGCGCGCGGAACCTGCTCACGGCAGTGGGACTCGACCCGGAGATGGTGTGGGATCGGCTGCCGGGAGAGCTGTCCGGTGGCCAGTGCCAGCGCGTCTGCATCGCACGGGCGATGATGCTCGAGCCGAAGCTGCTGATCTGCGACGAGCCGGTGTCCAGTCTCGACGTGTCGGTGCAGGCACAGATCCTCAACCTGCTCGAGGCCACCAAGAAGCGGTTCGAGTTCACGATGATCTTCATCGCGCACAACATGGCGGTGGTGAAGAACATCAGCGACCGGGTGATGGTGATGTACCTGGGGAAGGTCTGCGAGGTCTCGCCGTCCTCCGACATGGAGAACATTGCGCTGCACCCGTACTCGAAGTTGCTGCTCGCCTCCATCCCGGACCCCGATCGGCACCGGGACGACGTCGAGACGATCGAGCAGATCGAGGGCGACCTGCCCTCGCCGCTGAATCCCCCGTCCGGATGCCGATTCCGGACGCGCTGCCCGCTCGCCACCGAGCGTTGCGCCGCGGAGGAGCCCCAGCTGCGAAATGTCGGCGAAAACCATTACGTCGCTTGCCACAACGTCTGACACCGCGGTCTGGGCGACAGGCGAACGCTTGGAGGATTGTATGGAGAACTTGTTCGACGACCAGGACATGACCGGACTGGCGGCGTCGATCCGGGACGGGGACGTCTCGGCTCGTGAGGTCGTGGAGTTCTCGATCAGCCGCCTCGCGGAGCGCAACCCTGCGGTCAATGCGGTGGTCAGCGAGCGCGCCGAGGCGGCCCTGGCCGAGGTCGACGCCGGTCTTCCGGACGGCCCGCTGCGCGGGATCCCGTTCCTGATCAAGGATCTTCACGCCGATGTGGCGGGCCTGCCGACCAGCAACGGCTCGCGACTGTTCGCGGGACGCGTCGCGCAGCGCGACACCGAACTCGTTGCCCGCTACCGCCGGGCCGGCCTCGTCGTCATCGGCAAGACCAACACCCCGGAGTTCGGCCAGAACGCGAGCACCGAACCGGTCCTGTTCGGGCCGACGCGCAACCCCCGCCGCCTCACGCACGGGGTGGGTGGTTCGTCGGGCGGCGCGGCCGCGGCGGTCGCGGTGGGCATCGCGCCCGCCGCGCACGCCAGCGACGGCGGCGGCTCGATCCGAATTCCGGCGTCCGCCAACGGACTCGTGGGCCTCAAGCCGTCGCGCGGGCGGATGCCGTCGGGCTCGCCGCTCGCGGGGCCGCTGTCGGTGGAGCACGCGGTGACGCGCAGCGTGCGCGATACCGCGCTGCTGCTCGATCTCACGTGCGGTCCCGCCGTGGGTGCGCCGTTCGGCATTGCTCCGCCCGCACGCCCGTACGTGCAGGAAGTCGGTGCCGATCCCGGCAGGCTCCGCATCGGGATCACCACGGTCATGCCGAACGGTGAACCGGTGCACCCGGATTGCGCGGCCGTCGCCTCCGATGTCGGCGTTCTGCTGGAGAAGCTGGGGCACAGCGTCGAGACCGCCGCCCCCGTGTTCCACCCGGACGCGCTCGCGGCGGCCATGCAGTACCTCATGTCCGCTCCGATGGCGGTCGAGATCGACCAGCGTCTGGCCGAACTCGGCCGGGAACTGCGCGACGACGATCTCGAGACGATGGCCCGCGTGCAGTACGACCGCTGCAAGTCGGACTCCGCGACCGATCTCGCGTTCGCGTACACCGAACTCGAGCGGACGGCGCGGGACATCGGCCGGTTCTTCACCGAGTACGACCTGCTGCTCACTCCGTCGCTCGGGGCTCCCACCCCGCCGCTGGGCCTGCTCGACGCGATGAATCTCGAGGCCATGTGGAAGCACGCCGGCATCTACGGTGCGCTGACATCGCCGTTCAACAGCGGTGGTCAGCCCGCGATCTCGCTCCCGCTGGGCAAGGATTCGACGGGTCTGCCGCTCGGTGCCCAACTGGTGGCCGCGCACGGGCGTGAGGATCTGCTGATCCGGATCGCGTCGCAACTCGAGGCGGCGTACCCGTGGAACACCGCCCCGGTGTGGCCCGCGGTCCAGGACTGACCGGCGGTCAGTCGGGCGGCGGCTGGACGGCGGGCGCGGTGACGTCACAGTGCGGTTGGCACGCGACGGACTCGCCCGCCTCCTCCGCTGCCGGTTCCTCGGCCACCGTGCGGCGGGGGATCATCACTGCCGAGATCACGGCACCGATCAGCAGTAGTGCGGCGCAGATCAGCATCGCGATCCGGAAGCCCGACCCGAACGCGGCGGGATCGGTGAGCGCCTCGGTGCCGATGCCGGCGAGTCCGGGCAGGGCTGCGACCGCGAGCAGTTGACTCGTGCGGGCCACCGCGTTGTTCACGCCCGACGCGATCCCTGCCTGGTCCGACGACACCGAGCCGAGCACGGCCGCGGTGAGGGGCGCGACGAGCGCGGCCAGGCCCAGGCCGAACACCAGGACGGCGGGCAGGACCTGCGTCGGATACGACGCGTCGGGGCCGATCCGCAGCATCAGCAGCAACCCGGCGGCGGCCAGCAGCGGACCCACGGTCATCGGGATCCGTGGCCCGTGGACCTGCGCCCACCGGCCGGCCCGCGACGACAGCAGCAGCATCAGGATCGTGATCGGGAGCGATGCGACACCCGCCGCCAGCGGGGAGTACCCGGACACGATCTGCAGCTGCAGCAGCAGCAGGAAGAACACGCCCCCGAGCGCGGCGTACACCGCGAAGGTCACGAGGTTGGCGGCCACGAACACCCGCGACGCGAACAGTGAACTCGGCACGAGGGGATACCGGGCGTGGCGCTCGACGAGCACGAACGCCGCGAACAGCGCGATCCCGGCGACGCTCATCCACGCCGTCTTCTCGATCAGCCCGTACGTGAGGGCGCCGAGCGCGAGCGCCGCCAGAATCGATCCTGCGAAGTCGAGTCGCTCGGGCGGGTGCGGGTCCCGGGTCTCCGGAACGTGCCGCGCCGAGACCCACACGACCGCGACCGCGAGCGGGAGGTTGATGAGGAACACCGACCGCCAGCCCGCGACCTGGACCAGCCACCCGCCCAGCAGCGGTCCGACGGCGGCCGCCACCCCGCCGAGCCCCGACCACATTCCGATCGCGGCACCCTGGTCGTCGTCCTCGAACGATGCCGAGATGATCGCGAGACTGCCCGGTGTCAGCAGCGCTGCACCGAATCCCTGCAGGAGCCGGGCCGCGACGAGCGCCGTGACGTCCGGAGCCAGCGCGCACAGCCCCGAGGCGACCGCGAACCATACTGTTCCCCAGATGAATACGCGACGACGTCCCCATCGGTCGCCGAGTGCGCCGCCGAGCAGGATCAGCGACGCGAGTGTGAGGGTGTAGCCGCTGAGCGTCCACTGCACGCCCGCGACCTCGGCCCCGAGGTCCTCGGCGATGCGTGGCAGCGCGACATTGACGACGGTGCCGTCGAGCATCGCGAGCGAGGATCCGAGGACGGTGGCCGTCACGACCCACCGGCCCCGCGCCGACTTCAGGTGAAGCGCCGGAGCGGTCATGTCTTCGATGGTGCGCCTCTGATCGGGGTGACGGGAACCCCCGACCGATGGCCGCGGTTCATGAGGGGACTGTGAGAGTTCGCCGGTCACCCGCCCGGATCGCCTTGTTCGGTGTGTGTGTCGGGCTACCGTGCCCCGATCGGATTCACAGACGAACGAGGGGGAACGGCATGTACTCGACGTGGGGCGAAGCGAAGCGGGTCGGGCGAGCGGCGGCAGCCGGAACGATGTGTATTGCGGCTCTTCTGCTCTCGTCGTGTTCCGGCGAGACGGACCCGGAGCCGCCCGCACCGATCACGACCACCCCGGTGGCATGGACACAGCCGCCGCTCACCGCACCCACGCCGGCGGAGCTGAACGCCAACCTCGCCCGCGCGTTCGATGCCGGCATCCCGGCGGCCGACAAGATCACGCTCGTCCAGGGCGCAGCGGCCGATCCGCAACTGATCGACCAGGTGGTGGCGGCCGCGAAGGCGAACAAGGCGGAGGTCGAGGTCGTCGACGTGACGGATCTCGGCGACGGTTCGGTGGTCGGGACGGTGGCCATGCGCCTCGACGGTCAGCCCACCCCGGAGAGCGTCATGAACTTCGTGGCGGAGGACGGAGTCTGGAAGCTGTCGCAGGACAGCGCGTGCAGCATCGTGAGCGTGGCTGGGCTGACATCGCCCGCCTGCGAGTGAGCGGCGAGAACATCTCGGAATCGTCGGGGCGGGTGATCTGACACGCGCTCGACGGCATCCCTCCCGGCGTACCGTGAAAATGTCGGGGCAGGGTGACGGAAGTGACGGTTCGATGACGCTCGCCGTACGTGGCATGGTCGGGAACCTGCCCATGGCGCTGACCAGTTTCGTCGGCCGTCGTCGCGAGTCGAGCGAGGCGCGGCGGCTGCTGTCCACCGCGCGCCTGGTGACACTGACCGGGATCGGCGGGGTCGGTAAGACCAGGCTCGCGCTGCGGGTGGCCGAGGATTCGCGAAGGGCCTTCGGTGACGGTGTGCGGCTGGTCGAACTCGCCGAGGTCCACGACCCGGAGTCGCTGAAGGATACGGTCGCGATTGCCGTCGGGTTGCGGGTCCGCGCCGCACGGCCGCCGCTGGACATGCTGGTCGAGTACCTGGCCTCGCGTCGGCTCCTGTTGGTGATGGACAACTGCGAGCATCTGGTGGGGGCGGTCGCGGCGCTGTGCGAGGCGCTGTTGCGGAGGTGTTCCCAGCTTCGGATTCTGGCGACGAGTCGCGAACCCCTGGGAATCGGCGGGGAGGCGATCCTGCGGGTTCCGCCGTTGACGGTCCCGGATCCGCAGCGCGCACCACCGTTGGACGGGCTTCCCCAGTACGAGGCGGTCACGTTGTTCGTCGAGCGCGCCACGGCCGCCGTTCCCGAGTTCCGGCTCACCGAGGAGAACCGGGGCGACGTCGTCGGGATCTGCCGGCAGCTGGAGGGTCTGCCGTTACCGATCGAACTGGCAGCGGCGCGATTGCGGGCGATGTCCGCGGCGCAGATCCTGGACCGGCTGACCGACCGCTACCGGTTGTTGAACAGGGGCAGCCGTTCGGCGCCGACTCGACAGCAGTCGCTGCGTGCGTGTGTCGACTGGAGCCACGACCTGTGCTCGGAGCAGGATCAGATGCTGTGGCGCCGGTTGGCGGTTTTCGCAGGCAGCTTCGAGTTGGACGCAGCCGAGGGCATCTGCTCCGAGGGCTCCGCCGAGGACGAGCTGTTGGACGGCGTGGCGTCCCTGGTCGACAAGTCGATCTTGATCCGGGAAGAGCCGGGCATTGCCGTGAGGTACCGGCTGTTGGAAACGATCCGCGACTACGGACAGGAGAAACTACGTGAGTCCGGCGAGCATCTGGCGTTCGTGCGGAGGCACCGGGACTGGTACGAGCGGCTCGTGTCGCGGGCCGCGGACGAGTGGATCAGTCCCCATCAGGTGGAGTGGATCGCCCGGCTCGAACGCGAGCAGCCGAACCTGCGCGACGCGCTGACGTTCAGCATCGCCGGGAACGAGGAGGACGCCGCCGCCGGGCTGCGGATGGCCACCGCGTTGTATCCGTTCTGGCTCTCCCGCGGTCGGCTCAGCGAGGGACGGCGCTGGCTCGAGCGCGCGCTGGCGCGCCCGACCGCGGCCGAGACGGCGGATCGTGCCAGGGCGCTGTACGCGTGCAGCGCTCTCGCCGCGATGCAGGGCGATGTCGAGGGCGGGATGGCCCGCGTGCAGGAGGGGCGCGAACTCAACCTGGGGCACGACGATGCCGTGTCGGATGCCTTCATCACACATGTCGAGGGACTGCTGGCACTCGCGGCCGGTGACTTCGATCGGGGGGTCGCGTGTTTGGAAGCGAGTCTCGAGGTCTTCCGTTCGGAGGGCATGCGGATGCAGATCGTCGAGGACCTGGCGGGTCTCGGGTTGGCCACTGCATTGCTCGGTGAGGCGGAGCGGGCGGCGGCGTGGCACGCCGAGGTGCTCGCCATCACCGAACCCTGTGGTGAGGCGGTCTTCCGGACCTACTCGTTGTGGGCCACGGGCATGGCGGAGTTGCAGCGGGGCGACCCCGCGCACGCGGTCGCGTTGTTCGAGGAGGGTCTGCGATTGACCCGGTCGGTGGACGATCCGCTGAGCGCCGCGTGGTTCCTGGACGTGATGGCATGGATCGCTGCCGCGGCCCAGGAGTTCGGGCGTGCCGCCACGCTGAGGGGGGCGGCCATGGCGATGTGGCAGATCGTGGACGGTCCGACGGTCAGATTTCCCAGCCTGCTCGTTCACCGCGACGAGTGCCGGCGCCAGATCGTCGGTGCGATCGGCGAGCGAGGGTACGAGGCGGCGCTTCACCGCGGCCGGGAACTGACTTTCGAGGGCGCGGTTTCATTCGCACTCCGGGAAGAGCCCGCGGCCGTCGAACCCGAGCCCGCCGCCACAGCGACGAGTCTGACCCGACGCGAGCGACAGGTCGCCGATCTGGTGGCGCAGGGGCTCACCAACAAGGCGATAGCCGAGCAGTTGGTCATCTCTCCGCGCACCGCCCAGGGGCACGTCGAGCACGTGCTGACCAAGCTCGGCTTCACCTCACGGACGCAGATCGCGGCTTGGATCGTCGAGCGGACCAGGGACGAATCCCTGGATCAAGACTCGTCGATCGAATGACCGTTCAACGGGAGGGCCTCTGGAACAGCAGCTTTCGCGGCGCGAGATTGGAGGGTCGAGCGGGGGCACATGTACAGCCCGCATACGTGCCCCGCAGAACGAAAGGACTCACCATGACCTCAGTGTCCTCAGTGGACGCCGACACCACCGACGAGATCCGAATCATCGAGACGGGAGCGCCCCCGGCGCGATTCGCCCGCGGCTGGCACTGCCTCGGTCTCGTCGCCGACTTCAAGGACGGCAAGCCGCACTCCGTGCAGGCCTTCGGCACCAAGCTCGTCGTGTTCGCCGACAGCAAGGGCGATCTGAAGATCCTCGACGCGTACTGCCGCCACATGGGCGGCGACCTGAGCCAGGGCGAGATCAAGGGCGACACCGTCGCGTGCCCGTTCCACGACTGGCGCTGGGCCGGCAACGGCAAGTGCACCGACATCCCCTACGCCCGCCGGGTGCCGCCGGTCGCCAAGACCCGCGCCTGGACCACCACGGAGCAGGACGACCTGCTGTTCGTGTGGAACGACCCCGAGGGCAACCCGCCGCCGCCGGAGATCGCGATCCCCGCGATGCGCACCGGTGACGCCGAGTGGACCGCGTGGCAGTGGAAGTCGATCGTCATCGACACCAACTGCCGCGAGATCGTCGACAACGTCGTGGACATGGCGCACTTCTTCTACGTGCACTACTCGTTCCCCACCTACTTCAAGAACATCTTCGAGGGCCACGTCGCGATCCAGGAACAGAAGGGCGTCGGCCGCGACGACGTCACCGAGTGGACCGACCCGGATGTCCCGAAGCTGGTGGGCAACACCTCCGTGGCCGCGTACCACGGGCCGTCGTTCATGATCGACGACCTCGTCTACCACTACGACAAGTACGACGTCGAGTCCGTGCTGATCAACTGCCACTACCCGATCTCCCCGAACCAGTTCGTACTCATGTACGGCATCTCGGTGAAGAAAACCGAGCAGGTCCCGGCCGAGATCGCCGACCAACTGGTCGACGCGATGATCGGCTACATCGGCATCGGGTTCGAACAGGACATCGAGATCTGGAAGAACAAGACCCGCATCGACAACCCGCTCCTGACCAACGAAGACGGCCCGGTCTACCAGCTGCGCCGGTGGTACGAGCAGTTCTACGTCGACGTCGCCGACGTCACCCCGGACATGGTGGACCGCTTCGAGTTCGAACTCGACACCACCAAGCCCGTCGAGGCATGGAAGCTCGAAGTCGCCGACAACCTCGCCCGCCGCGCCGCTGCGGAAACGGTGTAGCGGTGGAGCCCGTCGACTGCGACCGATGCGGTTGCCATGTCCTCGTGACGAAGAACAGCTGGCAGCACACTTCGGTCCAGTGGACCGCCGAGGCGCGGGCGGCGTGTCGGGAACTGGGTGGCGGTGCCACCGATCCGGCATCGCTGGCGTGTAGCTGCCCGGCGATGCAGGACTCCATCGCCCGCGCGGCCGTCGAGGGGCGGATCTCCGTCGTCGACGAGTGATCTCGTGCGCCCGGGCCGGATCACCGGCCCGGGCACACGTGATCTCGTCAGCGACAGTGCGGCCGGTCGACCGACCAGAACCGACCGCTACTGTTTTCCTGCCGGACACCTTGCCGTTCTCGGATCGTTGCCGGGTCACGTGAATATTACTCACAGAGATTCGAGCTGGTCGGAAGCGAAATCGACTGTCTTGCAGAATCTCTGCCCGGATGTCTTGCGTACTCTCGTGAGCGCCGTGCAGCACATCGGACGCGCAAAGAGCGCGTACATACACATTCACTGTGAGGAGTTTTGACATGGGTTCTTCCGACGCTGATCTCGCCCTGATCAAGCAGATCCAGCCGGTCGTCAGCGGCATCGGTGGCCTTCTTTCGGGCGTTGCCGCAGTCCTCGGCCTGGTCGGCGCGCTGAACGCCTTCAGCTGAACGACTGTCGAACCAGACCTCCGTTCCACACCCCGGCCGAGTCGCCGGGGGTGGACGGAGGTTGTCGGCATTTGTCCTGACAGCCGCTGCCGCTGTCGCTCGGACGGAAACAGAAAGCGCCCCATCGTCTTGGAGACGACGGGGCGCTTTGCCGTGATCGGGTCAGGGACTACTTGTAGCTGTAGAAGCCCTGTCCGACCTTCTTGCCCAGGTGCCCGGCGTCGACCTTGCGGCGCAGCAGGGCCGGCGGCGCGTAGTTCGGCTGTCCGAACTCGGCGTACAGCGACTCGGCGGCGGCCAGTGCGACGTCCAGGCCGACGGTGTCGAGCAGCGTCAGCGGGCCCATCGGGTAGCCGCAGCCACCCTTCATCGCGTCGTCGATGTCCTCGGCGGTCGCGTAGCCCGACTCGAGCATGCGGACGGCGTCGCACAGGTACGGGATGAGCAGCGCGTTGACGATGAAGCCCGCGCGGTCACCGGCCCGGACGGCCTTCTTGCCCAGGGTGTTACGGGCGTAATCCGTGACGGCCGCGACGGTCTCTTCGGACGTGACCAGGCTGACCACGATCTCCACCAGCGGCATGACCGGCACCGGGTTGAAGAAGTGGACACCGACGACCTGCGACGGACGCTGCGTGGCGTTCGCGATCTTGATGACCGGGATCGAGGAGGTGTTGGTCGCGAGGATGCCCGACGGCTTCACGATCTTGTCGAGCTTGCCGAAGATCTCGGCCTTGAGCGCCTCGATCTCCGGGGCAGCCTCGATCACCAGATCGCGGTCCGCGAACTCCTCGATGTCGAGGGTCACGCGCACCCGTGCGATGGCGGCGTCCGCCTCCTCCTGGGTGATCTTGCCGCGGGCGACGCCGCGGTTGATCGAGGTCGCGATCCGGGCCTGGGCGGCCTCGGCGAACTCCTGCTTGGTCTCGAGAATCAGGACCGAGCTTCCGGCCTTGGCACAAACCTCGGCAATGCCGGCACCCATCGTGCCGCCGCCGATTACACCAACTAGCTCCACAGTTGAATCTCCACTGTCGTCTCTTCACGACGCCCGACGGGCGACGTGCTGTCGAGGATCATTCTGCTATCCGGGGACCCGGATCGGTCACCCCGCATCCGTCACCCCGGCGTCGGAAGCACCGATGCCGGGGTGACGGATGTCGTGGGTGTCGTCGAACCGTCAGCTGCCGAGGCTGCCACCTCCGAGGCCGCCACCTCCGAGGCCGCCCAGACCGCCGGTCCCGCCGCCTCCCTGACCGCCCATGAGGGCCATCAACTGGGCCAACACGTCCACCAGATCCCCGAGAATGCTGATCGATCCCATGTGTACCAACTCCTCTGCGTCGGCCACGGCACCGGCCCCCGAACGGCCTGCCTACTGCAGATCCCGGATCGAACCGTGCTGTCACCTACTGCGGCACCCCAGGTGCTACACCCTCATTGAACGCCGGGGACCTCGAGCTGTGGAACCGTCGCAGCGAAACCGTTCGTTATTTGAGCAGTGCGCGTGACATCACGACGCGCTGGATCTGGTTGGTGCCCTCGTAGATCTGGGTGATCTTGGCGTCGCGCATCATGCGCTCGACCGGGAAGTCGGTGGTGTAGCCGGCGCCGCCGAACAGCTGGACAGCGTTGGTGGTGACCTCCATCGCGACGTCCGACGCGAGGCACTTCGCGGCCGCGGAGATGAAGCCGAGGTTCTTCTCGCCGCGCTCGGCGCGAGCCGCCGCGGTGTAGACCATGAGGCGGGCCGACTCGATCTTCATCGCCATGTCGGCGAGCATGAACTGCGTGTTCTGGAACGACGCGATGGACGTGCCGAACTGCTTGCGGTCCTTGGTGTATGCCAACGCGGCATCGAACGCGCCCTGCGCGAGACCGAGCGCCTGCGCACCGATCGTGGGACGCGTGTGGTCGAGGGTCTCGAGCGCGGTCTTGAAGCCGGTGCCGGGCTCGCCGATGATGCGGTCACCCGGGATGCGGCAGTTCTCGAAGTACAGCTCGGCCGTGGGGGAGCCCTTGATACCCAGCTTGTGCTCGAGCGGTCCCACGACGAAGCCCTCGTCGTCCTTGTGCACCATGAACGCGGAGATGCCGTTGGCGCCCTTGTCGGGGTCGGTCACGGCCATGACGGTGTACCAAGTGGACTGACCGCCGTTGGTGATCCAGCACTTGGAGCCGTTGAGGATCCAGCTGTCGCCGTCCGCCTTCGCGCGGGTACGCATCGCGGCGGCATCGGAGCCGGCCTCACGCTCGGACAGTGCGTACGACGCCATCTTGCCGCCGGCGATGTCCGGGAGCACCTGCTGCTTGAGCTCCTCGGAACCCTTGAGGATCAGGCCCATCGTGCCGAGCTTGTTGACCGCGGGGATCAGCGAGGACGAACCACAGACGCGGGCGACTTCCTCGATCACGATGCACGCGGCGACCGAATCGGCGCCCTGGCCGTCGTACGCCTCGGGGACGTGGATGGCATTGAATCCCGATGCGACGAGGGCTGCCAGAGCTTCTTCGGGGAAGCGGGCCTTCTCGTCGACTTCCTTCGCGTACGGCGCGATCTCCTTCTCGGAGAGAGCGCGGATCGCGGCCCGCAGCTCGTCGTGCTCCTCGTTCAGCTGGAAGAGGGGGAAATCGGGATTGCCGGCCATGGGGACGCTCCTCGGTTGTGCGGGACGGTCGGTTGGGACGGTCGGCTGGCACCGAGTGACTGGGGCACTCAGTGCCAGGTTCGCGTCGTCGTGCTGTGGCGTACCTCTCGGCATGTTTCAGCCGATCGCGCACGTGGGTCCACGAATGACCCCAGTCAAGCATGGCACTAAGTGCCAGTCAAGGGTTGGTGGGTGAGGGTCCGGTCTCGGTGGCCTCGAGCTGCAGGCGCACCCGACGGGCCACCTCTGCGGGCGGCGTTCCCGGCGGATAGGTCACCACCGTCACGGCGTCGGTCGGGCGGGTATTCGTCGAGTCCGTCGACGTCACGGCGGTGGCGGTCGTGTCGCGCGTGCCGGCTCCGAATTTGCGCCGGATCTCGAGCAGCGCGCGCTGCAGTTCCTCGGAGGTTGCATTCTCGTCGCCGCGGATCATCGCTCGCAGCAGATAGTTGTGGCACGCCGTCACGCTCGCCGCGAACCCGACGACGTCCAGCGGCTTCGCGGACGGGACGGCGCCACGCAGGTGGTCGGTGAACAGGCGCTCGTAGCGGTAGCCGGTGACGAGTTCCCGGTCGCGGAGCGCGGGCACCCGCTGGACCACCTGGTAGCGGCGCACCGACAGCTCGCGGTTCTCACGGAACCGGTTGAAGACCAGGCGGGCGGCCTCGCACACCGCCATCCACGGATCCTCGGTGGTGCCCGAGAGGTAGTCGGCGGCCTGCTCGAGCAGTGATTCGTGATCGGCGAAGATCACGTCCTCCTTCGACCGGAACTGCCGGAAGAACGTGCGCCGCGAGACGCCCGCCGCAGCGGCGATCTGGTCGACCGTGGTGGCCTCGTAGCCGTGCTCGGCGAAGAGCCGGATGGCCTGGGTCGCGACATGGACTCGGAAGTCCGCAGGATCGCCGTTGCTGTCGGGTCCGGTGCCCTCGACGCGCTCACTCATGCGTGCCAGTATCCATGCCCGATCCGGCCCGGCCGATCGTCCACCTGCACTCCCGGCCGGTCCGTCCACCTTCTCTGACCTGCCGATCTGGACCGCAGCCACGCGGCGGGCGGATACTGCACATAGGCGCTGCCCGTCGTTGGACGGCTTCCGCCCAGGGAGTGTTTGTTCGACGACGACGACGGCGCGAGCCGCCGCGGCGAACCAACCTCTCTTGGGGGCGATACGTGGATTCTGCTGAACCTCACCCAGAACCCCGCACTGAGTCGAGCGCTACCTCACGATCGGGCCCGGCGTGCCCTGCCGGCCGGTCCGGCGATCGGTTCCCTGACCGGTTTCCACTGTCGGAGGCACAGCGTGCCCTGTGGTTCGCGCAGCAGCTCGTGCCCGACGTCCCGCTGTTCATCGCGCAGTACGTGGAGATCGACGGCCCGCTCGACATCGACGTGCTGCGCGCGGCGAACGTTCGCGCGGCCCGGGAGTTCCAGTCACCGTTCCTGTGCGTCGTCACCGTCGACGGCGAGCCCATGCAGTACGTCGACCCGGCGCGGGACACGTCGATCACGCTGATGGACCTGCGCGCCGAGGCCGACCCGGTCGCGTCCGCGCACGCGTGGATGCAGCGAGAGGTGGCGACACCGCTCGACCTGTCGGTCGACCGCCTCGTCCAGACTGTGATCCTGCGGGTGGGTGACCGACATTTCCTGTGGTACAGCAGAAGTCATCACATCGCGCTCGACGGTTACGGCGCTGCGACCATGCTCTACCGCATCGCTCACCTCTATACGGCGGCGGTGGAGGGGCGCGAGCCGGATCCGCCCGCCGCGGTCGACCTGCACACCCTTCACGAGATCGACGAACGCTACCGGGCGTCGGGCCGTCACGACACCGATCGCGCGTACTGGGCGCACCGGCTCGACGGCGTGCGCGGCGTGGCACTCATCGGTTCGGGCGCGCCCGCGGTGGCCGAAAGTCGGCTCGCGACTGCAGCATTGTCCGATGCGACGATGCGGCGACTCGAACGGACGGCGGCACCGCAGGGGGCCGACGCGTCCGCGGCGGCTCGGATCGTCGCCGCCTTCGCGTGTTTCCTGAGCCGGACGACGGGCCGCCGCGACGTGGTCGTGAACATCCCGGTCTCCGCCCGCACCACCGCCGTGCTGCGGCGGTCGGGCGGGATGACCGTCAACCTGTTGCCGCTTCCGGTCGAGATCCGCGACGACGACACGATCGGTGACCTCGCCGATCGAGTGCAGCTCGAAATGGTTGCAGCACTGCGTCATCAGCGTTGCAGCCGCGCCGACATCCAGCGCGACCGCGGTGGCGACGTCGCGGCGCCGATCGTCAACGTCATGTTCTTCCATCCCGAGATCGTGATGGGTCCGCTCGCGACCGAGTTCCACATCATCACGTCCGGGCCGGTGGACGACCTACTGGTCAACGTCTACCAATCCGGAACGCCGGTCCGAACTTTCGTCGACTTCCGGGCGAACCCGCACCGGTACCCGGAGGAGGTCGAGGCGTCCTACCATCGACGCTTCCTGGAGTTCCTCGAGCAGTTCGTCGCCACCGACCCGCGGTCGCCCGTCACGGACGTGCACGTCGCCGCGGTGCCGTCCCCGGTGGCGGAGGCGTCCGCTCCGTCGCCGATCCTCGACACGGAAACCGAACTGCCCGGCACGTCCCCGCAGGCCGCCGACGGCCGGACCACACAGGTGATCGCGGACGTGTTCACCGTGGTCCTGGGGACACCCCGACCGGTCCTTCCCGAGGACAGCTTCTTCGATCTCGGCGGCGACTCGCTGGTGGCCACGAAGGTGGTGGCCCGCCTGAACGCGGCGCTGCATGTGACGCTGACGGTGCGGGACCTGTTCGAGATGCCCACGGCGCGCGGCCTCGCGCAACACGTCGGCACGCTGGTCGGACCGGACGGATCGCCGACCGGTCCGGCGCCGGTGCCGGTACCTGCCCGCGGTGATCGACCGGATCGGCTGCCGCTTTCGCCGGCGCAGCAGCGGATGTGGTTCGTCAACCAGCTCAACACCGATTCGCCGGTCTACAACATCGCGTTCGCGGTGACGTTGACCGGGGAGCTCGACACCGAGGCCCTGCGTGCCGCGATCGCCGACGTCGTCGAGCGCCACGAGGCGTTGCGCACGTTGTTCCCGGCGGACGTCGGCGGCCCGCACCAGGTGATCGTGCCCGCCGAGTCCGCCGCGGCGGACGTGACCCCGATCGCGGCGGGACGCGACGACGTGTGGGACGCCATCCGGGCGGATGCCGTCGTGGGGTTCGATGTGCGCGAACAGCTTCCGCTGCGCATCCGGCTGTTCCGGATCGGAGCGGACGAGTACGTCCTGGCGGTGGTCGTCCACCACATCGCGGCGGACGGGCAGTCGGTGCTGCCGCTGGCGCGCGACGTGATGGTCGCGTACGGCGCACGTCGGTCCGGCGGGCCGCCGACCTGGACCTCGCTGCCGGTCCAGTACGCCGACTACGCCCTGTGGCAACGGGAGATGCTCGGCGACGAGTGCGACCACGACTCGATCGCAGCCCGACAACTGCGGTTCTGGACGGCCCGGTTGGCGGACCTGCCCCCCGCGATCGCACTGCCGCACGACCGTCCGCGCCCACCGACGGTGTCGACGGCGGGCGGGGCGGTCACGTTCGAGATCGCCCCGGACACGCACCTGCGGCTGCTCGAGCTGGGCCGCGAACGCGACTGCACGCTGTTCATGGTGCTCCATGCCGCCTTCGCGGTGCTGCTCTCGCGCCTCGGCGCCGGTCGTGACGTCGCGATCGGCACCCCCGTGGCCGGACGCGCCGCCGCCGAACTCGACGACCTGGTCGGCATGTTCGTCAACACTCTCGTCCTGCGCAGCGACGTCGATCCCGCGTCCACGTTCGTCGAGGTGCTGGCGCACGTCCGCGACACCGATCTGGGTGCGCTCGCCCACGCGGAGCTTCCGTTCGAGCGGCTCGTCGAGGAACTGGCGACCGACCGCTCGCCGGCGCACGCGCCGCTCGTCCAGGTGATGCTCGAACTGCAGAATCCCGAGACGACGGCGGTGGAGCTGCCGGGCGTCCTCGCCGACGTGCGGGAGGTGGACACCGCCGTCGCGAAGTTCGAACTGCAGCTGAGCGTGCGGGAGTATGTCGACGAGGGTGGGCATCCGCAGGGCCTGTCGGCCGCATTGCATTTCGCATGCGACCTGTTCGATCGCGAGACGATCGCGGGCTTCGCCGAGCGCCTGCAGTGCATCCTCGTGACGGTCGCCGCGAACGGTGACGCGGTCGTCGGCGACCTCGAGATCGCCGACGAATCCCAACGCGCGCTGTCCGCGCTGCCACCGGACGTGCTCGGCGTCGCCGCGACGCTGCCGGACCTGCTGGCTCGGGCGGCCGCGGCGGATCCGGCTGCGGTCGCCGTCGTCGCGGGTCCGACACGGCTGACGTACCGGGAGCTGTCCGAACGCGCGAACCGGTTGTCCCGCTGGCTGATCGAGCGCGGGGTCGGACCGGAGACCCGGGTGGCCGTCGCGATGACGCGGTCGGTGGACTTACCCGTGGTTCTCGCCGCGGTCGTCGGCGCGGGGGCCGCCTACGTGCCCGTGGACGTCGACTACCCCGACGAGCGCATCGCGTTCCTGCTCGCCGACGCCCGCCCGGCGTGCGTCCTCGTCGACTTCGCCGGTGCCCGGCGGCTGTCGTCGGTGCCGGTCGACGTCCCGCTCGTGGATCTCGACGACGCCTCGGTTCGCACCGGGGTCGCCGAGATGTCGCCGGACCCGGTCACCGACTCCGACCGCACCGCGCCACTGCGGCCCGACGCGACCGTGTACGTGATCTACACGTCCGGCTCGACGGGCCGGCCCAAGGGCGTCGCGGTCCCGCACCGCAGCGTGGTCACGCTGTTCGAGCGTACTCAGCCGCTCTTCGGCTTCGACGCGACCGACGTATGGACGATGTTCCATTCGTACGCCTTCGATTTCGCGGTGTGGGAACTGTGGGGCGCGCTGCTGCACGGCGCGACCGTCGTGGTGGTCGACCGCGACACGGCCCGGTCCCCCCGCGACTTCCTCGCGCTGTTGCGGGACGAGGCGGTGACGATCCTGAACCAGACTCCCGGCGCCTTCCGTCAGCTGATCGCCGCGGACCGGGGGTCGGGCGACGGGGAGCGGGCGCTGCGGCTGCGGCAGGTGATCCTCGGTGGTGAGGTGTTGGATCCGTCGCAGCTGTCGGCGTGGTTCGAGCGCCGCGGCGACGTCACTCCGCGGCTGTCGAACATGTACGGGATCACCGAGACGTGCGTGCACGTCACCCACGTCCCGGTCACCGCCGATTCGGCCACACACGGGATCCCGGGCTCGATCGGATACCCGCTGCCCGGGATGGCGGTTCGGGTGCTCGACGGGCGCCTGCACCCCCTGCCGCCCGGCATCGTCGGCGAACTGTACGTGGCCGGTGCCCAACTGTCGCGCGGCTACCTCGACCGCCCGGGACTGACCGCGGGCCGGTTCGTGCCGGATCCGTTCGCGGCCGGGACCCGGATGTATCGGACGGGCGACCTGGGCACCTGGACTACCGACGGCACGCTGCGATTCGCCGGACGAGCCGACGCCCAGGTGCAGGTGCGCGGGTACCGGGTGGAACTGGGCGAGGTGGAGTCGGTGCTGGCCGCGGTGCCGGGGGTCGGCTCCGCCGTCGCGATCGCAGACGACGGTCCGGCCGGCATCCGGATCCTCGGGTACGTGGTGCCGTCGGACGGGGCGCCGATCGATCCGGTCGCGGTGAAAGATGCTGCGGCGCGATCGCTCCCGGGCTACATGGTGCCGTCGGCGGTCACCGTCCTGGACCGGCTGCCGACCACGGCCCACGGCAAGCTCGACCGCGCGGCGCTACCCGCACCCGAGGACGCCGAGCGCACGCGCATCGCGCCCCGTGATCCCGTCGAGGAGGCCGTCGCGTCGGCGGTCGGCGCCCTGCTGGGACTCGAGTGGGTCGGTGTCGACGACGACTTCTTCGCACTCGGCGGCAATTCGCTGGTGGCCGCGCAGTTGGCGGCGCGCGTCGGTGACGCGACGGGCGCCGACCTCGGCATCCGGGACGTGTTCGACGCGCCCACCGTCGCGGGGCTGGCACGCCGGGCCCGCGAGACCGATGCGACGGCGGGCCCGCGGACCCGCCCACCGCTCGTCGCCCGGCCGCGGCCCGCGCGTATTCCACTCTCGCCGGCCCAGCAGCGGATCTGGTTCGTCAACCAGTTCGACACGGACTCGCCGGCGTACAATATCTCGCTCTCCCTGCAACTGTCCGGGGCGCTCGACCGCGATGCGCTCGTCGCGGCGATCGGTGACGTGGTAGCGCGGCACGAGTCGCTGCGGACGATCTATCCGCTCGACGACGCCGGTCCGCGCCAGGAGGTGTTACCCGTCGACCGACTGGATCTCGCGGTCGACAGCGAGGACGTGGGCGACGAGGACGATCTCCGGCGGCGGATGCGTGCGGTGATGTCGCGGGGGTTCGACGTCACGGTGCGGACGCCGCTGCGCGCCGGTCTGTTCCGGATCGGCGACTCCGAGCATGTGCTCACCGTGGTCCTGCATCACATCCTGTCCGACGGGTTCTCGCTCGGGGTGCTCGCGCGGGATCTCGCGGCGGCCTACGCGGCCCGGATCTCCACGGGCACACCGTCGTGGACGCCGCTCGACGTGCAGTACGCGGACTACGCGTTGTGGCAATCGGACTGGTTGGGCGACGCCGACGACCCGGACTCGCCGCTCGCCCGCCAGCTGGACTACTGGACCACGACATTGGCGGGCCTGCCGGTCGTGCTGGACCTGCCGTGCGATCGGCCCCGACCCGACGTGCGGTCCCAGCAGGGCGGCCGCGTCGAGCTCGAGCTCCCGGCCGATCTGCACGGGCGCATCGTCGAACTCGCCCGCGAACACGATTCGAGCGTGTTCATGGTGATGCACGCGGCGCTGGCCACGCTGCTGGCGCGGGTCGGCGGGACCGACGACATCGCCGTCGGCACGCCCATCGCGGGCCGTGGCGCGGCGGCACTGGACGACATGGTCGGCATGTTCGTCAACACCCTCGTCCTCCGCTGCGACGTCGGCGGGAGTTGTTCGTTCGCGGAACTGTTGCGCCGGGTCCGGGAGGCCGATCTGAGCGCGTTCATGCACGCCGACACCCCCTTCGAGCGGGTGGTCGAGGCGATCGACCCGCCGCGGTCCACCGCGCATTCCCCGCTGTTCCAGGTGATGCTCGAGTTCCGGACCATCGCGCGCCCGGACGTCGAACTGCCCGGGCTGCGGGTCCGCGCGCTCGATCACGGCGACGAGGTCGCCAACTTCGATCTCCAGCTGAGCGTGGCGGAGGAGTTCGACCCGGTCGGCGATCCCGCGGGCATGTCGGCCGGGTTCGTCTTCGCGACCGACGTGTTCGACGTCGAGACGGTCCGCGGCCTGGCCGACCGGCTGGTGCGGATCCTGCGGGCCGCGGCGACCTCGGCCGACGTGATCGTCGGGGACATCGACATCCTCGATCCGTCCGAACGCGCCGCGCTGGCACCGGTCCGCGGCTCGCCCGGCGCCGCGCCGCGGACGCTCGCCGCGCTGCTCGCGACGGCCGCCGCGCCCGACGCACAGCGGCCGGCGATCCGCTACCGGGGCGTCGACCTCTCCTACGGCGATCTCGATCGCCGGTCGAACAGGCTGGCCCACATGATGATCGGCGCGGGTATCGGACCCGGCTCGGTCGTGGCGCTCGGCATGCCGCGCGGACCCGACTACCAGATCGCACTGTGGGCGGTCGCGAAGACCGGCGCCGCGTTCCTGCCGGTGGATCCCGCGCACCCACCCGAGCGAATCGCGTTGATGCTCGCCGACTCCCAGGCCCGCCTCGGACTCACCAACCGGGACGTGCGGACCGAACTCGCCGGGTCCGTGCCGTGGTGGCTGCTCGACGGCGACGACCTCTCGGTGTGGTCGGACGGGCCCGTCCGGGATGCCGAGCGGGTCTCGCCGGTGCGTCTCGACGATGTCGCGTATCTGATCTACACGTCCGGATCCACCGGAGTTCCCAAGGGGGTGGCCGTCACCCACCGGGGGATCGCGGACTTCGCCGCCCACCTGCAGGCGCGTTGCGCGGCGACGTGTTCGTCCCGCGTCCTGCACCTCGCGTCGCCCAGTTTCGATGCGTCGATCCTCGAACTGGTCCTCGCGGTCGGCGCCGGCGCGACCATGGTGATCGCCCCGCCCACGGTGTACGGCGGCGGCGAACTGCGCACGCTGCTCGCGGCCGAGCGCGTCACGCACTGCCTGATGACCCCGACGGCGCTGGCGGCCACCGACCCGGGTGGGCTCACCGATCTCGGGTGCGTGCTGGCCGGCGGCGAGGTGTGTCCGACCGACGTGGTCGCGCGCTGGGCACCGGACCGCGTCATGTACAACGCGTACGGTCCCACCGAGACCACCGTCGTGGGCAGCATCAGCGATCGCCTGGTGCCGGACGGTCCCGTGACGATCGGCGGTCCGGCCCCCGGATTCCACGCGCTGGTCCTCGACCCGCGACTGCAGCCGGTGCCGGTGGGCGCGCCGGGCGAGCTGTACCTCGCGGGTCCGGCGCTGGCCCGCGGATACTACCGACGCCCCGTGCTCACCGCGTCCCGGTTCGTGGCCGATCCGAGCGGACGCGACGGTGAACGGCTCTACCGCACCGGGGATCTGGTGCGTTGGACCGGTTCGGGCTCGCTGATGTACCTGGGACGCGCGGATCGGCAGATCAAGCTACGCGGCTATCGGATCGATCCCGGGGAGATCGAGGCCGCCCTGACCGAACAGCCGATCGTGGGGCACGCCGTCGTGGACGTCCGCCGGGTGGGGCGGATCGGGGAGCGCCTGATCGCCTACGTGGTGCCCGCGGCCGGCGCCGACATCGACACCGCGGACCTGCACGACGTGCTCGCCGCGCGGCTGCCGTCGTACATGGTGCCGGCGCACATCACCGTGGTGCCCGAAGTCCCGATGACCGTGCACGGCAAACTCGATCGCGGCGCGCTCCCGGACCCCGATTTCGGCGCCGAGGTGTCGACCGGGCGAGCACCCGCGACCGGCACCGAGGCGACCCTGTCCCGCCTGTTCGCCGACGTGCTGGGGCTGGACGCGGTCGGCGTGGAGGATTCGTTCTTCGCCCTCGGGGGCGACAGCATCATGTCGATCCAGCTGGTTGCCCGGGCGAAGTCCGCGGGGCTGTCGGTCACACCGCGCGACGTCTTCGACCACCGGTCGGTCGCCGCGCTCGCCGCAGTCGCTGCCGCGCGGGGCGGCGCCGAGGCCGACACGGTCGAGGAACTCGACGGCGCGGGGATCGGCGAGGTGCCGCTGACCCCCGTCCTCGCGTGGCTGCTGCGGCGTGCGGGCCACCGGATCGGCCGGTTCTCCCAGTCGGTGCTGCTGAACCTGCCGCCGAACATGCGGGAGAGCGACCTCGTCGACGCGGTGCAGGCGGTACTGGATCGTCACGACATGCTGCGTGCTCGGCTGACCCGTGGGTCGGGTGACGAAACAGACTGGCGGATGGAGGTTCTCCCGATCGGGAGCATCCGCGCGGAGGACACGTTCACCCGGATCCCGGTGGCGTCGTCCGACGGGGACACCCTCGGGAGCCTCGCGGGCGCCGCACTCGACGCCGCCGCCGACCGACTCGACCCGGGGGCGGGGCGGATGGTCGGGGTCGTGTGGTTCGACGGACCGGCGGGCGGCCGGCTGCTGGTGGTGGTGCACCACACCGTCGTGGACGGGGTGTCCTGGCGGGTGATCGTGCCGGATCTGGCGTCCGCGTGGGCACAGGCCGCGAGCGGCCGCACCCCCGCACTGGAGTCGGTGGGCACGTCGATGCGCCGGTGGGCCCACGCACTGTTGTCCGTCGCGGAGCGCCGACGCCGGGAGACTCCGTTGTGGGAGGGCATCGTCGGCGCGGGCGATCCGCCACTGGGCCGTCGTGCCGCGGATCCCGGCCGCGACGTCCATGCGACGGTCGAGGTGCTGCCGGTCGACCTCCCCGCCGACCTCACCGCCCCGTTACTCACGGCGCTGCCGACCGCGATCCACGGCACCGCGGTCGACGTCCTGCTTGCCGCCCTCGCGATGGCGGTGGGCCGATGGAACACCGAACGCGGCCGCGCCGCAATCGATCCCCTCTTCGGCATCGAGGGTCACGGGCGGGAGGAGACGGTCGTACCGGGCGTCGACCTGAGTCGCACGGTGGGCTGGTTCACGTCGATCCACCCGGCGCGGCCCGCTCTGTCGTCGATCGACCTGGACGACGCGTTCGGCGGGGGGCCCGCCGCGGGCAGCGCGGTCAAACTCGTCAAGGAGCACCTGCGGTCCATCCCAGACCGCGGCATCGGTTACGGACTGCTCACCGAGCTCGACGGCGAGGCGGGCACTCGGCTCCGGTGCTCGCCGCAGATCGTCGTCAACTACCTCGGCCGGCTCGCCGCCGGGAACAGCACCGGATCGCGGATATGGATGCCGGTCGAGGGCGACGGACTCGGCGGTGCGCAGGATCCGAACATGCCGGTGGCGGCGCCGCTCGACATCTCCGCCGGGATCGGCTCGGGCCCCGGCGGTCCCGCGTTGCAGTCGTCGTGGTCGTTCGCGACGGGGGTGTTCGCCGAGATCGACGTCCGCCGGCTCGCACAGCTGTGGCGGGACGCGCTCGGGGCGCTCGCCGAGTACGCACGATCGCCCGACGCCGGCGGGCTCACGCCGTCCGACCTCCCACTGGTCCACCTCGACCAGCGTTCCATCGACGCCCTCGAGGCGCAGCGTCCCGGGCTGGTCGACGTCTGGCCCCTCACGCCGTTGCAGGCCGGGCTGCTGTTCCACGCCCGCATGGCGGGCAACTCCCTGGACGCCTACATGGTGCAGCTGGTCGTGGATCTGCGCGGCGAGCCCGATCGGGAACGGCTCCTCGCGTCGGCCCGCGCACTGTTCGATCGGAACCCGAACCTGCGCGCGTGCTTCGTGGACGACGGTGCGGGTGAGACGCTCCAGGTGATCGCGGCGGACGTCGCGGTGCCGTGGATCGAGATCGACCTGTCCGGGCTGGACGAGCCCGCGCGCGAGCATCGCTGGCGGGCGCTGCTGAGCGAGGACCGGGCGACTCCGTTCCCGATGGACCGCGCCCCGCTGATGCGGTTTGCGCTCGTGCGCCTCGCTCCTGGGCGGTACCGGCTGCTCGTGACGCACCACCACATCCTGCTGGACGGCTGGTCGACTCCGCTTCTGCTGCAGCAGTTACTGACGCTGTACGCGGCCGAGGCCGATGCGTCGGTGTTGCCGCGCGGCGGCGAGTACCGCGACTACCTGGTGTGGCTGGCGGACCAGGACGGGTCCGTCGAGGCGTGGCGTACCGCCCTCGCCGGCGCGACCGAGCCGACCGTGCTGACGTCCCCCCCGGGCGATGCGGACGGGCAGCAGACGGACGACGTCGCGGTGACCGAGGTGGCACTGAGCGCATCCGAGACCGCGGCGCTCACGCACGCGGCGCGGGAACGCGGTGTCACCGTCAACACCGTCGTGCAGGTGGCCTGGGCGCTCGTGCTCGGCGTCCTCACGGGCCGGTCGGACGTTGTGTTCGGTGCCACCGTATCCGGCCGTGCCCCGTCGGTTTCCGGCATCGAGACCATGATCGGCCTGTTCATCAACACGGTGCCGGTGCGCGTCAGGCTCGATCCACGTGAAACCATCGGGGATCTGCTGGCCCGCGTGCAGGGCGAGCAGTCGGCGCTGCTGGACCATCACCACATCGGACTCGCCGACATCCAGCAGTCGGCCGGACCGGGCGCGGTGTTCGACACCCTCACGGTGTTCGAGTCGTATCCGGTGGACCGGTCGGCGCTCGAACACGGCACCGACATCGCGGGCCTGCGCGTCGTCGGGGTGGAGGGTCTCGATGCCACGCACTACCCGCTGACCGTGATGGCGGGTCTGACCGAGCGCCTCCAGGTGTCCCTGAAGCACCGCGTGGGCAGTGTCACCTCGGCCGAGGCCGAGTCCATCGGCGCGCGACTGCGATTCGCTCTCACGACGATCGCCCACGACGTCGCGCGTCCGGTCGCGGACATCGACCTGCTGTCCGGTCGGGAACGGGAGACGCGGGTGCCGGCGCGAGGCGGGCCCCCGCTGCCGCCGCGGTTGTTGCCGGATCTCCTGACCGCGGCCGTCCCGTGCCCCGTCGGCGCGCCGGACGCCGTCGCGGTGGACGCGAGCGACGGCCGCCTGACGTATCGGGACCTGGACCAACTGTCGAACCGATGGGCGCGCACGTTGATCGGTGCCGGGGCGTCGCAGGGCGCGGTGGTGGCGTGCGCGCTCCCTCGATCGGTGGAATCGGTGCTGGCGGTGTGGGCGGTGGCGAAGACCGGCGCGGCGTTCGTGCCCGTCGACCCGACCTACCCGCGCTCGCGTATCGAGCACATGGTCACCGACTCCGGGGCGAGCGTCGGTGTCACGGTTCGCGCCCACCGCGCGGAACTGCCGGACTCGGTGCGGTGGCTGGTCCTCGACGACCCGCCGGAGGGCGTTGCCGCGCAAACGATCTCCGCCGAGGAACGCTCACGCCCGATGCTCGTGGACGACGTCGCCTATCTGATCTACACGTCGGGGTCCACGGGCCGACCCAAGGGGGTGAGCGTCACCCACCGCGGACTGGCGAGCCTGCTGGCCGAGCAGCAGACGCGCTACCCGATCACCGCCGACGCGCGGTGCCTGCACATCTGCTCGCCGAGCTTCGACGTCTCCGTGCTCGAGATGTTGCAGGCCTTCGCGGCGGGGGCGACGCTCGTGGTGGCGCCGCCCGACGTCTACGGCGGCGACCCGCTCCGCGACCTGCTGCGCCGCGAGCGGATCACTCACGCGTGCATCACGCCGGCGGCCCTGGCGACCGTCGAACCCGAGCGCCTCGACCACCTCGATGTGCTGGTCGTCGCGGGCGATGCGGTGGGCCCGGAGTTGGTCGCGGACTGGGCGCCGGGGCGGATCATGCTCGACGGCTACGGACCGACGGAATCGACGGTGCTGTCCACGATCAGCGCACCGCTGGTCCCCGGCGCCGACATTCCCATCGGCACACCCGTTCGCGGTACCGACGCCATCGTGCTCGACGGGTTCCTGCGCCGGGTCCCGGCCGGGGTCCCGGGCGAGCTGTATCTGTCCGGGGCGGGCACGGCGCGCGGATACCACCGCCGGGAGGGACTGACCGCGACACGGTTCGTCGCGTGTCCGTTCGGACCGCCCGGCACCCGCATGTACCGCACCGGTGACGTCGTGCGCCGACGCCGGGACGGTGCGCTGGACTATCTGGGCCGCAGCGACTTCCAGATCAAGGTGCGCGGGTTCCGCGTCGAACTGGGCGAGATCGACGCCGTCCTCGTCACGCATCCCGCGGTGGCACACGCGGTGACGGCGGCGCACCGGCGCAGCGCCGGGGATCCGCTGCTGGTCTCGTACGTGGTGCCCGGTACGGGCGATGACATCGACGTGTCGGCGCTGACCGACTTCGCGGCCCAGCGGCTCCCGGGACATCTGCTGCCGAACGCTGTTGTGGTCCTCGACGAGATCCCGCTGACACCCGTCGGCAAGCTCGATCGCGACGCCCTCCCCGAACCCGACTTCACGTCGGCGGCGACGCGGTTCCGCGCCCCCAGCACACCGGCCGAGGAACACGTGGTGGCGGTCTTCTCGGAGGTCACCGACGTCGAGCGAGTCGGTGTGGACGACAACTTCTTCGCGCTCGGCGGCAACTCGCTCAGCGCGACCCGGGCGGTCGCGCGGATCAACCGGTCCCTCGGCTCGGGGCTCGACGTGCGGGACCTGTTCGAATGCGGCACCGCCGGCCGGCTCGCCGACCGCGCGGGCAGTGCCGCGGCCGACGACCGGCGGACGCTGCGCGCGGGCGTACGGCCCGAACGGATTCCGCTGTCGTGGGCACAGGAGCGGATGTGGTTCGTCAACCAGTTCGAGCCGGCGTCCGCCGCGTACAACGTGCCGATGGCGCTGCGGCTGTCGGGGACGATCGGCGTGGCCGCGCTGCGGTCCGCGCTCGTCGACGTCGTGGAGCGGCAGGAGCTGTTGCGGACGGTGTTCCCGGTGTCGGCGTCGGGGCCGACCCAGGTGACGGTGCCGGCCGACGACGTGGTGGGGACCCTCACTCCCCGGCTCGTCGCCGCCGAGGACGTGACGGCCCGGGTCGCTGATCTGGTGCGTGCTGGTTTCGATGTGGCGGAGCAGGTTCCGGTCCGAGTGACGCTGCTTCGGGTGGCGGACGACGTGCACGTGCTGGTCCTGGTGGTGCACCACATCGTCGCGGACGGGTTCTCGATCGGACCGCTGGCCCGCGACGTCGCGACCGCGTACGCGGCCCGGGTGACGGGCGAGGCACCGGCGTGGGATCGGTTGCCGATCCAGTACGCCGACTATGCCCTGTGGCAGCGAGAGGTCCTCGGGGCGCCCGACGAGCCTCAGTCGCGGCTCGCCCGGCAGGAGTCGTGGTGGCTCGAGCGGCTCAGCGGTGCGCCTCCCGTGTCGGCGTTGCCGCTCGACCGGCCCCGGGGTGTGCGCCGGTCGACGCACGGCGGGCGAGTCTCGTTCACGGTGGGGCCCGACATCCACCGCTTCCTGGTCGATATTGCACGGCAGCATGATTCGACCCTTTTCATGGTGGTGCACGCGGCGCTGGTGGCATTGCTGTCCCGGATCGGATCCGATCACGACGTGGTGGTCGGCACTCCCGTCGCGGGACGCGGCGAGGCCGAACTGGACGATGTGGTCGGCATGTTCGTCAACACCCTGCCGCTGCGCACCGAGGTCGATCCCGGGGCGTCGTTCGCGGATCTGCTCGACGTGGTCCGCGATGGCGATGTCGATGCGTTCGCGCACGCCGACGTGCCGTTCGAGCGTCTCGTCGAACGCATCGGCGCGGGACGCAGCACGTCGTACGCGCCGCTGTTCCAGGTGATGCTCGAGTTCCGCAACGTCGATCGACCACGAGTGCAGTTGCCGGGTCTCAGCGTCGAGGCGCTCGACGTGGACCCCGGCGAGGTGAAGTTCGATCTGCAGTTCGGGATCGGCGAGACCTCCGACGGCGGCGACGGGGCGGCCGGGCTGTCCGGTGAAATCCTGTACGCCTCGGACATCTTCGACCACTCGACGGTGGCGGGACTGGCCGATCTGACGGCCCGCCTGCTCGCAGCGGTCGCGGCCGACCCGGCGGGACCGGTCGGCGACCTCGACCTGACCGGTGCGCCCTCGCGAACCGCATCCGAGGACGCGGCGCCGATCGCGGCCGCAACGACACTCGCGGACCTGTTCGCGGCGTCCGCGGCCGCCACGCCGAACGCCGACGCGGTGGTCGCCGCCGCCCAGCGGATCAGCTACCGGGAACTCGACGAGCGTTCGAACCGACTGGCGCGGTGGCTGATCGATCGCGGAGTGGGGCCCGAATCGGTGGTGGCGGTCGTCATGGGCCGGACCGCGGACCTCGTCACGACCCTGGTGGGGATCGTGCGCGCCGGCGCAGCCTACCTCCCCGTGGACCCCGGATACCCCGCCGACCGGATCCGGTTCGTGATCGAGGACGCCGGGGCCGCGTGCGCGGTGGTGGACGAGGCGTTCCGCCGCGAGCGGGTGGACGTCGAGCTGCCCGACGACCTCCCGATCGTGTGCCTCGACGCGCCCGGCATCCGCGACGAGATCGACCGGCACCCGGCCGTGCCCGTCACCGACGACGACCGAACTCGCCCGCTGCACCCGGATTCGCCCGCGTATCTGATCTACACCTCGGGCTCGACGGGGCGACCCAAGGGCGTGACGGTGAGCCACCGCAACGTCGCGACGCTGCTGACCGGTGCCCGGGACGTCCTCGGGCTCGGGCCGGGTGACGTGTGGACGATGTTCCACTCGTTCGCGTTCGACTTCGCGGTGTGGGAACTGTGGGGCGCGATCGGATTCGGTGGCCGGGTGGTGGTCGTGGACTACCACACCGCGCGCGACCCGCACGCGCTGCTGCGACTGCTGCGGGACGAGTCCGTGACGGTGCTCAGCCAGACCCCGTCGGCCTTCTACCCGCTCGCGGACGCCGATGCGGATTCCGCGGGCGATCTCGCGCTGCGCCACGTGGTGTTCGGCGGCGAGGCGCTGGACGCGGCGCGGCTGTCCGACTGGATCGAGCGCCACGGCGACCGGACCCCCGCCCTGGTCAACATGTTCGGCATCACCGAGACGTGCGTGCACGTGACCTGGCAGCGGATCGACGCCGCGGCGGTGCGCGCCGACCGGGCGCAGCGTCCGCTGGGGTCGACGGTCGGTGTCGGGCTTCCCGGCGTCCGCGTCCGGGTGCTCGACGATCGTCTGCATCCCGTGCCGCCCGGCGTCGCCGGCGAACTGTACGTCTCCGGTCCGCAGGTGGCGCGGGGCTACCGCGGTCGTGCCGGTCTCACCGCGTCCCGCTTCGTCGCCGACCCGTTCGCGGCCGGACAGCGGATGTACCGCTCGGGCGACCGGGTTCGCCGAACCGCATCCGGGGCGCTCGAGTACCTGGGGCGCAGGGACTTCCAGGTGCAGCTGCGCGGGTTCCGGGTGGAGCCGGGTGAGGTGGAGTCGGCGTTGCTGGCGGTGCCGGGCGTGGCGACGGCCGTCGTGCTCGGCCGTGCCGAGGATGCCGGCGGTCTGAGGCTGTTCGGGTACGTGGTGCCCGAAGCCGGCCACGTGGTGGACCAGGAAGAGGTGCTCACGGCGGTCGGACAGCGGCTTCCGTCCTACATGGTGCCGGCCGCGATCACGGTGCTCGACGCGTTCCCGATGACGTTGAACGGCAAGGTCGATCGCGCCGCACTACCGGTTCCGGCACCGAGCGCGGGTGCAGGACGCGCACCCGCCACCGACGTCGAGCGGATTCTCGCAGGGTTGTTCGCGGAGATCCTCGGTATCGGATCGGTGGGCGCCGACGACTCCTTCTTCGGGCTCGGCGGCGACTCGATCATGTCGATCCAGCTGGTGGCCCGCGCCAAGTCCGCGGGAGTGACGCTGACGCCGCGGGACGTCTTCGAACGGCGCACCGTGACCGGTCTCGCCGAGGTGGCGGAGTTCGCCGAACGGGAGGGGCCGCCGCCGCTGCCGGAGCTTCCCGGTGCCGGGGTCGGCGACGTCGTCACCACTCCGATCGTGCACTGGCTCGCTGACCGGAGCGGGGACTTCGGCCGGTACTCGCAGTCGGTGCTGCTCGACATTCCGCCCGACATCGGAGCCGACGTCCTGGCCCGGGGCATGGGCGCGGTCCTCGACCGCCACGACATGCTGCGGTCCCGGCTGCGTCCCGACGAGCGATCCGGTACCGGCCGGCGGATCGAGGTGCGACCTCCCGGAGCGGTCGACGCAGGCGCGATCGTCCGGGTCGTTCCCGTCGATACGGTGTCCGGTGCCGGTTTCACCGAGGCCGCCCGCACCGCCCTGGACTCGGCGGCGGATCGACTGGACCCGCTGTCCGGCAGCATGATCCAGCTCGTGCGGTTCGCCGCGGCCGACGGCGCGCGGCTGCTGATCGTGGCTCACCACCTGGTGATCGACGGCGTGTCGTGGCGGGTCCTGGTCCCGGATCTGGCGGCGGCCTGCTCCGCGGTGGCGGCGGGCACCGATCCGGCTCTGCCACCGGTCGGGACGTCGATGCGGACGTGGGCGGACGGACTCGCGGCGGCCGCACCGTCTCGGGTGTCCGAGCTGGACCTGTGGAGATCGGCGACCGCCGCCGACGGGCGGTGCCCGGTCGGTCGCGACCTGGATCCGCACGTGGACGTCGCGTCCACGCTCGACCGCGTCGAGGTGGAACTGCCGGCCGACGTCACGCGCGCCCTCACGACCGCGGTGCCCGATCTCTTCCACGGATCGGTCGACGACGGGCTGCTCACCGCACTGGCCCTCGCGCTGGTCCAGTGGCGGCGCGAGCGCGGGGGTGACGGCGACACGGTCACCGTCGCTCTCGAAGGCCATGGCCGGGAGCAGCAGGTGGTGCCCGGTGCCGACCTGTCCCGGACCGTCGGCTGGTTCACGTCGCTGTACCCCGTGCGATTCGACCTCGCCGGGATCGACATCGACCGGGCGGCCGGCGGCGGCGATGCCATCGGCGCCGCGGTGAAGGCGGTCAAGGAGCAGCTGCGGGCAATTCCCGATCACGGCATCGGGTTCGGCATGCTCCGCTACCTGGACGACGCGACGGCGGCCGTACTCGCGCCGCGTCGTCTGCCGGACATCAGCTTCAACTACCTCGGCCGGTTCGACACCGGTACCCCCGATCGCGGCATCGGAACCTGGCTTCCCGTCGAGGATTCCGGCCTGCGTGGCGTCGTCGCTCCGGACCTGCCGGTGGTGTTCGCGATCGACGTCAACGCCGTCACGTTGTCCGGACCGGACGGACCTCGCCTGGCCGCGACGTGGGACTTCCCGCGGGGCGTCCTGACATCGGGCGAGGTGGAGCGGTTGGCGCAGCTGTGGAGCCGCGCGGCTCACGCGCTCGCCGCACACGCGCGCACACCCGGGGCGGGCGGATCGACCCCGTCCGACCTGGATCTGGTGGAACTGGGGCAACCGGCGATCGACCGTCTCGAACAGCGGTACCCGGGCCTGGCCGACGTGTGGCCGCTCTCGCCGATGCAGCGCGGCATGCTGTTTCACGCCGAACTGGCCGAGGAGTCCACGGACGCGTACCTGGTGCAGCTGATCCTGACCCTCGAGGGTGCGGTGGACGGACCCCGTCTGCGCCGCGCGAGCCGGACGCTGCTGGGCCGCCATCCGAACCTGCGGACGGCCTTCACGCGACTACCGAGCGGCGACGCGGTGCAGGTGGTGGGCAGCGGAGGAGAGGCGCGGTGGAGCGAGATCGACCTCTCCGTCCTCGGGGAGCGGGCCGCGGCCACACGTCTGACGGAGCTGCTGGACGAGGACCGCGCGACCCCGTTCGACGTCACGGTCGCTCCACTCGTGCGAATCATGTTGGTGCACATGCCCGGTGGCGCGCACCGGTTGGTGTTCACCAATCACCACATCCTGTTCGACGGATGGTCCACCCCGCTCCTGCTCGAGGAGCTCGTCACGCTGTACCTGACGGGCGGCGACGACGACGCGTTGCCGCGCCCGCGCCCGCACCGCGGCTACCTCCAATGGCTGGCCCGGCAGGACCGGGATGCCGCGGTCGACGCGTGGGTGCGCGCCGTCGCCGACGTCGACGACCCCACGCTGCTGCTGCCGGGCCGCGCCGCGGCCACCGAGGCGTACACCGAGTCGCGTGACCTCGCGTACCGACTCGACGCCGCGACGTCGGACCGGCTCCGGGAACTCACCAGGGCCCGTGGCGTCACGCTGAACACCGTCGTCCAGGCGTCGTGGGGGATCGTGCTGGGGCTGCTCACCGGACGTGACGACGTGGTCTTCGGGGCCACGGTGTCGGGCCGCCCGCCGCACGTCGCGGGCATCGAAACCATGATCGGGCTGTTCATCAACACGATTCCGGTCCGGGTCCGGCTGGATCCGTACGCGCGCCTCGGCGAGCTGCTGGACCGGGTCCAGGCCGCGCAGTCGGCGATGCTCGACCACCACCACGTCGGGCTGCCCGAGATCCAGCGCGCCGCCGGCCCGGGCTCGATCTTCGACACGCTCACGGTGTTCGAGTCGTACCCGGCCCGTGGTGCGGTGGCGGCGGACACCGACCTCGACGGGATGCGGCTGACCGATGTGGAGGCTCGCGATTCCGCACACTTCCCGCTGAGTGTCGTCGCGTCGGCGCCCGACCGGCTGCACGTGACGATGAAGTTCCGCCCGGACCTGGTCGACGGCGCGACGGTGGCCGGCATCGCCGCGCGGCTGTTGCGGGTGCTGCAGGCATTCGCGGAACTCGCCGACGATCCGCAGCGACGGCTCGCGGACCTCGACCTCCTGACCGGTGTCGAGCGTCGCGCCCTGGTCCCGGTGCGCGGCGGGCCGCGGTCCGAACTCCGCACGCTCCCCGAGATCCTCGACGCCGCCGCGGCCCGCGACCCGGAGGTGACCGCTCTCGTCAACGGCGGTCGCGAGGTCACCTACGGCGAGCTCGATTCGTGGTCCAACCGACTGGCGCGGACGCTGATCGCCCGCGGTGTCGGGCCGGAATCGCGGGTGGTGCTGGGGATACCGCGATCGATCGAGTCGGTGGTCGCGATGTGGGCGGTGGCGCGTGCGGGCGGCGCGTTCGTACCCGTCGATCCGGACTACCCGGCCGAGCGGGTCTCGGCCATGCTCGCCGACTCGGGCGCCGACATCGCCCTGACGACCACCAAGCACCGGGCGCGACTGCCCGACGGCCCGCGATGGCTGGTCCTCGACGACGAGGCGTTCGCGGCCGAGTGCGCCGACGCGTCCCCCGGTCCGGTCACCGACACCGACCGGACCGCGCCGCTGCGGCTCGACAGCCCCGCCTACCTGATCTACACGTCCGGATCCACGGGACGACCGAAGGCCGTCACCGTCACACACCGGGGCCTCGGCAACTATGCGGACGCGCAGCGGGACGTCAGCGGTGTGACCGCGGAGGCACGGACCCTGCACTTCTCGTCGCCCAGCTTCGACGTCTCGGTCCTCGAGTATCTGCTGTGCTTCGCGGTCGGCGCGACGATGGTGATCGTCCCGCGCACGGTCTACGGCGGCTCCGAACTGACCGCGGTGCTGCGGAAGCAGCGGGTGACGCACGCGTTCATCACCCCGGCCGCGCTCGCGTCGGTGGATCCGTCCGGGCTCGACGACCTCGAGTGCGTGCTGGTCGGCGGCGAGGCCTGGCCCCCGGAACTGGTGGACGACTGGCTGCCGCAGTGCCGCGTCCTGAACGTCTACGGCCCCACCGAGACCACGATCGTCGTCAACGGTGAGGAGTTCGTCGCGCACCAGGAGGCAGCACATTCCCTGGGCCGGCCCATCGCCGGGGTGACCGAGACGGTGCTCGATTCCCGCCTGCAGCCGGTCCCCGTCGGTGTCTCGGGCGACGTCTACATCGCCGGGCCCGGACTGGCCCGCGGTTACCATCGGCGCCCGGGACTGACGGCGGCCCGCTTCCTGCCCGACCTGTTCGGTGCGCCGGGCGAGCGGATGTACCGCACCGGGGACATCGGTGCGTGGACGGCCGACGGCAAGCTGGAGTATCGCGGGCGCAGCGACTTCCAGGTCAAGGTCCGCGGCTTCCGGATCGAGCTGGGCGAGATCGACGCCGTCCTGACGGGGCATCCCGATGTGCGGTTCGCGGCCACCCTCGGCCGCCGCGGGCCGGGCGGCGACACGGTGCTGGTGAGCTACGTCGTCGCGCACGACGGCCGCCGGATCGACATCGACGATCTGCGGGCGCGGCTGGCCGAGCGGGTACCGGAGTACATGGTGCCGACGGCGTTCGTCGTGCTCGACGACATCCCGCTCACCCCGGTCGGCAAGCTCGACCGCCGCGCGCTGCCCGAACCCGAGTTCGGTTTCACCACCACGGTGTTCCGCGCCCCGACCGATCCCGTCGAGGAGGCGATCACGGCGGTGTTCGCGGAGGTCCTCGGAGTCGACCGGGTGGGCACCGGCGACAGCTTCTTCGACATCGGGGGCAACTCGTTGTCCGCGACGCGGGCCGTGGCGCGACTCGACGAATCCCTCGGCATCGACCTCGGTGTGCGGGCGCTGTTCGAGGCACCCACGGCGGCCGCGCTCGCCGAGCGGATCGAACACGCCGACACCGGCCCCTCCGGTCGCCCGGTGCTCGAGGTGGCGCCGCGCCCGGCGGAGATCCCGCTGTCGGCGGCGCAGCAGCGCATGTGGTTCATCAACCAGTTCGACCCGTCGTCGCCCGCGTACAACGTGCCGCTGGCGGTGCGCCTGACCGGTGCCCTCGACGCGCCCGCGCTGAGAGCGGCGATCGACGACGTCCTGTCGCGGCACGAGTCGTTGCGCACGCGGTTCCCGGTCGGCGCCGCCGGGCCGATCCAGGACGTCCGTCCGGTCGCCGAGGTCGCGGTCGTTCTCGACCCGGTCGTGGTCGCGGGCGAGGCCGAACTGCAGGACCGCACCCGTGCCATGGTGTCCACGGGATTCGATGTGACCGAGCGGGTTCCGGTGGAGGGGGCGCTGCTCGAGGTGGGGTCCGACGTGCACGTGCTGGTTCTCGTGGCGCACCACATCGTGATCGACGGCTACTCGCTGGGGCCGTTGGCGCGTGATCTGATGCGTGCCTACGTCGCACGCACCGTCGGGCACGGTCCGGACTGGGATCCTCTGCCGGTGCAGTACGCCGACTACACGCTGTGGCAGCGGGCCCTTCTGGGCGCCGAGGACGATCCCGGATCGGTCCAGTCCCGGCAGCTCGGTTACTGGACCGAGACGCTGTCCGGGGCGCCCGACCTGCTGGGGCTGCCCACGGACCGACCGCGGCCGATTCAGCAGTCCTTCCGTGGCGACCGTGTCGAGTTCGCGCTCGACCCTGGGCTGCACCGACGACTCCTGACCTTCGCACGTGACCACGGAACAAGCCTGTTCATGACGATCCACGCGGCCCTCGCGGTGCTGCTCGCCCGGTTGGGTGACACCGATGACATCGTGGTGGGCACCCCCATCGCCGGGCGCGGCGAGCGCGCACTGGACGAGCTGGTGGGAATGTTCGTCGGAACACTCGCGCTGCGCACCAGGATCGCTGCACGGCAATCGTTCTCGGAGCTTCTGGCGACGGTCCGGGACATCGATCTCGGAGCCTTCGCACACGCCGACGTGCCGTTCGAGCGGGTGGTCGAGAAGCTCGATCCGGCCCGATCCACCGCGTACTCACCGCTGTTCCAGGTCGCGCTCGAGTTCCAGAATCTCGAGAGCGCCCGACTCGAGCTGTCCGGGCTGACGCTCGAGGGATTGTCGATCGGCGCCGGGATGGTCAAGGAGGACCTCGAGTTCGTGCTCGGTGAACTGCTCGACGGCGACGGTGCGCCCGCGGGGATCTCCGGGGGCATCGCGTTCGCGACCGATCTCTTCGACCGCGACACCGTGCAAGGCTTCGCCGAGCGTTTCGTGCGGATCCTCGAGACCGCGCTGGCAGATCCGGGCCGGCCCGTCGGTGACCTCGAGATCCTGCACCCGCACGAGCTGGCGGGGCTGGCCCCCGCGCGAGGCGGGCCGGATGCGCCGACGATCCTGCTCGCCGATCTGCTCGAGTCCGCGGCGCGAAACGCCGACGCCGTCGCGGTCGTGTGCGACGGCCGTGAAGTGACGTACCGGCAACTCGACGACGAGTCGAATCGGCTGGCCCGGCTCCTGATCGCCATGGGAGCGGGCCCGGAAACATATGTCGCGCTGGGGCTGTCACGTTCGGTGTCGTCGGTGCTCGCGGTGTGGGCAGTGGCGAGGACGGGTGCGGCGTTCGTGCCGGTGGACCCGGGCTACCCGACGGAGCGCATCGAGCGGATGCTCACCGATTCCGGTGCCGGAGTGGGTGTGACGGTGCGGTCGTGCCGGGAGCGACTGCCGGATTCGGTCGACTGGTTGGTCCTCGACGATCCCGAGGTCGCGGCCGCCGTCGCGGCCGAGTCGGCCACACCGATCTCCGACACCGAGCGGATCCACCCGCTTCGTGCCGATCACCCCGCGTACCTGATCTACACCTCGGGCTCGACCGGCACGCCGAAGGGTGTCGTGCTCACGCACCGGGGGCTGGCCAACCTGGCGGCCGAGGAGCGGGAACGCCTGGGCGTGACGCCGCAGGCGCGGACCCTGCACTTCGCGTCACCGAGCTTCGACGCGTCGGTGTTCGAGACGGTGATGGCCCTGAGCGCGGGCGCCGCGATGGTCGTCGTCCCCTCCGACGTGTACGGCGGCACCGAGTTCGCCTCGCTGCTCGAAACCGATCGGGTGACACACGGATTCGTCACACCGACCGCGCTGGCCTCGGTGGACCCCGTCGGGCTCGAGAGTCTGCGGACGCTCGTGGTGGCGGGGGAACCGTGCCCGCCGGAGTTGGTGATGCGCTGGGCTCCGGGACGCACGATGCTCAATGCGTACGGCCCCACCGAGACCACGATCATGGCGAACATCAGCGCACGGATGCGGCCGGGCGAGCCGGTCACGTTCGGCGGTCCGATCCGCGGTGTCACCGAGCTGGTCCTCGACCCGCGTCTGCACCCGGTCCCGCGCGGGGTCGTCGGCGAGTTGTACATCGCCGGCTCCGCGCTGGCCCGCGGTTACCACCGGCGGCCCGGGCTCACGGCCGGCCGCTTCGTCGCCGACCCGTTCGGTCGGAGCGGCGGGCGAATCTACCGCACCGGCGATCTCGTCCGATGGCGCGGGGACGGCACCCTCGAGTACATCGGGCGCAGCGACTTCCAGGTCAAGGTCCGCGGCTTCCGGATCGAGCCGGGCGAGGTCGACGCGGTGCTCACTGCGCAGCCGAACGTCGGATTCGCCGTCACGCTCGCGCGTCCCGGACCGGCCGGCAACACACTGCTGTGCTCGTACGTGCGCCCGGTCGAGAACGCCCACGTCGACGCCGACGATCTGCGCCGCGACGTGGGGCGTCACCTGCCCGCGCACATGGTTCCCGCGTCGGTGACCGTCCTCGACCGGATCCCACTGACACCGACGGGCAAACTCGACCGCACCGCGCTGCCGCCGCCCCAGTTCATGTCGCCGGCGACGGTGTTCCGCGAGCCGAGCGGCCCGATCGAGACGGCGGTGGTGGACACGTTCGCCGACGTCCTCGGCGTCGAGCGGATCGGGTTGGACGACAGCTTCTTCGATCTCGGCGGGACCTCGCTGCTCGCGACGAAGGTCGTCACCGAGCTGCGGACCCGCCTGGGACCCACCGTCGCGTTGCAGGCACTGTTCCTCGATCCGACGCCGGCGGGTCTCGCCGGACGGATCGCCGACACCACCTCCGGCGGGGTGGATGACGCCCTTCGCCCCCTGATCCCGCTGCGGGGCACGGGGTCCGGGCGCCCGCTGTTCTGTGTGCATCCCGGAATCGGGCTGTCGTGGGGGTATACGGGACTGGTGCAGTACCTGCCGTCGGAGCGGCCGGTCTTCGGACTGCAGTTGCCGGTGATCGCCGGCGGGCCGCAGTACGACTCGCTCGAGGAGCTGGCCGCGCGGTACGTCGACGAGATGACCGCCGTCGCGCCGGACGGGCCGTACGACCTGCTCGGCTGGTCGCTGGGCGGCGTGATCGCCCACGCGATGGCCGTCGAACTGCAGCGGCGGGGGAGGTCCGTCGCGGCGCTGGCGGTCATGGACGCCTATCCCGACGACGGTTCGGATCCCCTTCTCGGCCGGCTCGATCTGGCTGACCTGCTGCGCGGTCTGGGCTTCGAACTCCCGGCTTCGGAGCATGCGATCGACTATGCGGGCGCCGCGCGAATGCTCAACTCCCACTTCGGGACCGCCGATGCTGTCACTGCCGATCACCTCGAACGGATCAACGACGGATACGCCAACTCGCGGCTGCTGGTGCACCGATTCGTGCCCGGTGTGTTCGACGGAGACCTGTTGGTGTTCCCGGCGGCCCGCGGGCAGGACGGCGGCGGCGACCGGTCCGCGGGGGAGTGGAGGCCACTCGTCACCGGCGACATCGAGGAGTGCCCCGTCGACTGCGGGCACAACGACATGATCGAACCGGACTCGGTCGCGGTGATCGGTCCCGCGCTGGCGCGATATCTCGAGCGGCGGGGCTGACCGACTCGACCGGGACCGTAGGCCACCGAACGGGGGATCGCGCCGGACAGACAGAATTCCGTGGTCCGCCGTTTTGTACAAAACCTCGCACTCCGTACAGATTTTCTCCGCGGCACAGTGTGGTTCCCGGTCGAGTGGTGCCCCGCCGGGTGGACCGGCGGGGCACCACCCGTGTCAGCTGTGCGACTTCCGCAGCTCGAACTTGAGCACCTTGCCGGTCGGGGTGCGCGGCAGGTCGAGCGGGAAGACGATCTCCTCGGGCACCTTGTACCGCGCGAGCAGCGCGCGGGTGTGCTCGACGATCTCCTCGGCGGTCACCGTGTGTCCCGGCTTGACGATGACGAACGCCTTGGGTCGCTCGCCCCACTTCTCGTGCGGCACACCGACGACGGCGACATCCAGCACGGCGGGATGCGCGATGATCGCCTGCTCCACCTCGACCGTCGAGATGTTCTCGCCGCCCGAGATGACGATGTCCTTCGCGCGGTCCTTGAGCTGGATGTAGCCGTCCGGGTGCATGACGCCCAGGTCGCCGGTGTGGAACCAGCCCCCGGCAAACGCCTGCGCGGTGGCCTCCGGATCGCGGTAGTAGCCGAGCATGACGTTGTTGCCGCGCAACACGATCTCGCCCATCGTCTCGCCGTCGGCGGGCACGTCCGCCATGTTGTCGTCGACGATGCGGGCGTTCTCGGCCTGCAGCATGCCGACACCCTGCCGGGAGATCAGCGCGGCCCGCTCCTCGGGCGACCGGTCGTTCCACGACTCCTGGAATTCGCAGATCGTGTACGGCCCGTACACCTCCGTGAGGCCGTACACGTGCACGACGGTCACGCCGAGGGTCTCGAGCTGCGCGATGACGGTCGGCGACGGGGGAGCGCCGGCGGTCGTGATCCGCAGCGCGTCCACCGGGTGCGCCTGCTCGGCGCCGGCGATCGTGGTGCACACGGCGGGGGCGCCGCACAGGTTGGTGATTCCGAGGTCGTCGATCGCGTCCCAGATGGCGTCGGCACGCACCGCCCGCAGGCACACGTGGGTGCCGGCCGCGGCGGTCACGGCCCACGGCGTGCACCAGCCGTTGCAGTGGAACATCGGCAGCGTCCACAGGTACTTGGTGTTGCCGTCGAAGCCGTTGTGGAACGTCTCGCCGAGCGAGTTCAGGTAGGCGCCGCGGTGGGAGTACATGACGCCCTTGGGCTTTCCGGTGGTGCCGGACGTGTAGTTGATGGCGATGACCTGCTGCTCGTCGTCGACGCCCCAGCGGAGTGGCTCGTCGGACAGGCCGTCGCGGCTGCGCAGGAACTCGTCGTACTGCGCGGTCGTCACACCGGCGGGGACGTCGGGGCGCGGGATCGTCGAGTCCGGTATCTCGACGATCTCGGCGACGCTGCCGACGTTCTCCCGCACGGTGCGCACCGAGCCCACCAGCTCGGAGTCCACGAACAGGATCCGGGCCCCGGCGTGGTCGAGGATGTACTCGAGCTCGGGTCCGGCCAGTCGCGAGTTGAGGGCGATCAGCACACCGCCGGCCAGCGGCACCGCGAAGTGCGCCATCAGCATCTCGGGGGTGTTGGGGCACAGGTAGGCGACCCGGTCGCCCGGTTCGATGCGGCTGCGCAGCACCCGTGCGAGCTGCGCCACCTCGTTCGCGAACTCGCGATACGTGTAGCGGCGGTCCCCGTGGATGATCGCGGTCTTGTCGGGGAACACCGATGCCGAGCGGTCCAGGAAGCGCAGCGGACTGAGCGGTGTGTGGTTCGCCGAGGCGGACAGTTCGGACACGAGTACCTCCGTGGTGATCGCAAGTGACGGGCGTTACACACCGCCGGATCCGACGCTATGGGGCACAGTCCGGCGGCCGCTACCCTCTGAAGTGGGTATCCGCGGTGGGTGCCCGGAATTCCGACGAACAGCGCACCGAACGAACTGATGACCGACATCCTGAGGCCGAGCGACGAGGACGCGATCCGCGCCGAACTCCGATATCTGCGCACCAGCACGACGCTGCCGGTGCTGTTCGGAGGCATGGTCGACGGGCCCAGCATGCGGCTGTCGGGCTTCGTCGGGACCCGCGGTGCGATGCTGCGTGATCTCGTGATCGACACCGAATGCGGACTGGGCGGTCGGGTGATCGCCGAACAGCGGCCCGGTGCGGTCCAGGACTACGCGAACTCCCGGCACATCACCCACGACTACGACCACGAGGTGGCCAGCGAGGGGATCGAGTCGCTGCTCGCGGCGCCGGTCGTGGTGCGCGGGACCACCCGCGCCGCGGTGTACGGCGGCCTGCGCGCCAACCTGCCGATCGGTGACGTGATGGCCGAATCGGTGATGCGGTCGGCGCGCAAACTCGCCCACGAGATCGAGATCCGCGACGAGGTCGACCGCCGGGTCGCGATGATCGAGAATGCGCGCACGGCACCGGACGCGTACCGGGACCCGAAGATCTCGGCGGGCATCACCGAGAGTTACCTGGCTCTGCGGGCGATCGCGGACCGCCTCGACGACGACGCCCTCGGCGCCGAGGTCAGGGCGGTGGAAGGAAAGCTGCGCGGGCTCACCGTCGGGGCGACCGAGCCCGCGAGGGTGACGCTGTCGCCCCGCGAGTTCGAGGTACTCGTCCACGTCGCGCTCGGCTGCCGCAACGCGGAGATCGGCGAGCGGTTGGGTCTGCGCCTCGACACCGTCAAGAGCTACATGCGCAACATCATGACCAAGCTCGAGGTCCGCAGCCGGCACGAGGCCGTGGTCGAGGCACGGCGGCAGGGGCTCATCCCGTAGCGTCGTCGGACCGTCGGATCATGTTCAGCGCCAACGCGATCAGGCAGCTGACGGCGGCAACGAGGGAGAACTCGGCCACCGCGGTCGACATGCCCTGGTAGGTGACGAGGAGACCCGCGGCGATCGCGGGCACGCCGAGCCCGACATACGTGAGCGTGAAGAACGCGGCCAGGACCGCGCCACTGGACTCGCGGGCGTGCAGGGCGACCGCGGTACTGACGCGCTGCATGCCGCCGGTGAACGCCAGTCCGTGTCCGATGCCGACGCCGGCGGTCACGACGAGGAGCAGGGCCAGGCTCGGCACGCGGTCGACGACCGACAGCCCCAGCATCCCGGCACACATCAGGCCGAGGCCGAGGCGCTGGGCGACGAGGGGGTCGAGGCCACGCATGCCCAGCTGCGCCACCACCGAGCACGACATCACCAGCGCGGCCGTGGCCGCCCCGACCAGCAGGTTCGACATGCCGAGCATCTCCGCGATCCAGGACGGCACCACCGACTGGAACAGGCCCACCGCCGCCCACGCGATCGCGGCCGGGACCGTTGCCAGCAAGAAGACGGACCGGATCGCGCGTGGAATCCGTGGCATCTCGATCAGACGCCGCCGCGGTGGGTGCGGCGAGGCGGCCGACGGCTCGGCGCGTTCGGGTGTCGGCAGTACCAGCAGCGCGACGAGTCCCGGGATCAGCGCGAGTCCGAACAGTGTGTAGGGGAGGACGAGTGGATGCGGCAGGTACTCGGCGACGGCGCCGGCGATCAGGGGGCCGAGGGCCGCGCCGGCCGCCGTGCTCGCCGTCGCGGCACGGGCGGCCCGCACGGGGTTGTGGCCGGGCACGTGCTCGAGCAGTGCCGCCGTCCCGGCGGCCGAGCACGCACCCACGGAGAGGCCCTGCAGGATGCGGCCGACGAACAGCCACGCCGTCGACTCCGCGAACGCGAGGACGGCGATGCCCCCGAGGCCCGAGGCGAGTGCCGCGATCAGGACCGGACGGCGCCCGATCCGGTCCGACAACGGGCCGAAGAAGAAGAGCGCCGGCACGAGGGCGGCGGCGTAGACCGCGAAGATCGCCGTCTGCGTGACCGGGCTGAACCCGAACTCGGTGCGGTAGACGCCGTAGAGCGCGGTCGGCATGTTCGCCCCCACCAGCAGGATCACCAGCACGTACCCGAGCCCGTGGAAGTGCCGCGCCGGCCACCGTCGGGCGGATCTCGTCGCGCGGTCGGTCGGGTCGGTCACGGGCGGCGTTCGGAGGTCGGTGGCTGGGCGCACGAGGACATCCTACGTAGGACGTCCTATGTATGCTGGACGGGGAAGGTGTCCGCGGCTCGTGTGAGGATGAACCGGTGACGGTGGTGCAGAAGGAATCGGCGTATCAGCAGGCGCTCGACTGGATGCGTGCCCGGATCTCGACCGGAGACTGGCCGATGGACCAGCGCATCCCGACGGAGCCGGAGCTGGCGACCCTGCTCGGTGTCGGCCGCAACACGCTCCGCGAGGCGATCAAGTGCCTCACGTCCACCGGCATGCTCGAGATCCGTCGCGGGTCGGGCACGTTCGTCCGCGCCCGTACCGACATCGGTGGCCTGCTCACCCGCCAGGTCGCGGTATCCGAGATGCTCCACGTCTACGAGGTGCGCCGCGCGCTCGAGCTCGAGGCGGTGCGACTGGCGTGCCTGCGCCGCACCGACGACGACGTCCGACGCCTGCGCGAGGCACTCGACCTCCGGGATCGGACCGGACGCACCGGCGACGGCGCCGACTTTGCCGACGCGGATCTGGCCTTCCACGTCGCCGTCGTCGCGGCCGCCCACAACCCCGTGCTGGACGAGCTGTTCGCAGGCATCGCCGAGCCGCTGCGGGCCACCTACGACTTCACCGACGGCGTCCACGAACCCGCACTCGGCGCGGCCCACCACGAGCGGGTGGTCGAGGCCATCGAGCGACGCGACGAGTCACGCGCCGGGCACGGTGCCTGCGGCTACCTCGACCTGTTCGTCGCCGCGGTGCACGAGCGGCAGGCCGATGTGGCAGGTCCGTCGAACAGCGGGTAGATGCACTCGGGGACAGACATCCCCGAGACGAAAGGTGTTTGCCGCGTGGAGATCTACCGACTGGGCGACCTGGTTCCCGACATCCATCCCACCGCCTTCGTGCATCCCGACGTCGTGGTGGTCGGGGCCGTGACGATCGGCGCCGAGGCGTCCCGGTGCGGACTGCGTCGTCGGGCACAACGCGCACATCGAGGGCGCGGTGGTCGAGGACCGGTGCCTCATCGGATCGATGTCCACGAGCCTGCAGCGTGTGGTGGTGGGCACGGGCACCCTCGTCGGCGCGACCGCGCTGCTCACCGAGGGCACCGTCGTCCCGCCCCGATCGAGAGTGCTCGGCGCGCCGGCAACCGTTGCGCCGCATCCTGATCCGGACGCCTTTGCGGAGGGGCTGCGTCGCGGTGTCGCCACGTACGTGGCCAAAGCGGCGCGGTATCGGTCGGACATGGAGCGCATCGACTGACCGCTCCGGTTGTCGCGTCCGGTGCTGCCGGAGTAGGGTGTCGTCGTTCGGGTCGACCCGCGCCCGCGGATCTGCGGGGTTCGAGGAAGAGGAGGTGGGGCTAGTAATGAGTAGCCAACCTCCGAGTACCAGTTAAACAGGACAATCCACGCCATCCACTCCGATGGCGTTCGACTGGTGTCCGTGGGACCGCGATCGGCGGTCCGGATCGCGGACCTTCCCGAAAGCTGTATTCGTATGCGTGAAAAGCGTCCGATTCGCTCGATCCTCCCTCGCCGCGCCGCCGGTACCGCCGACGACGTGGTCTCGCCCGAGCATTCGATGGCACCGCGACACCCGGGGCAGACGCCACCGGCCGCGGCCCAATCCGGCGTCGTGGAGTCCAGCGTCGTCAACAGCGCGGTCTACCGCGACGGCCGCCGGATCTCCTCGCCGGCGACCCTCGCGGAAGCACTCGCGAGCCTGCCCGACGAGTCGTCGATGGCCTGGATCGGTCTCTACCGTCCGGACGACGCTCAACTGAACGCTGCGGCAAAGCAATTCGACCTGCACGAGCTCGCGGTCGAGGATGCGATCGTCGCGCACCAGCGGCCCAAGCTCGAGCGGTACGGCGACACGCTGTTCGTCGTGCTGCGCGCCGCGCGGTACCTCGACGAATCGGAGAGCGTCGACTTCGGCGAACTGCACATCTTCTGCGGCCCGACGTTCGTGCTCACCGTCCGGCACAGCGAGTCCCCGGACCTGTCGGCCGTCCGGGACCGCATGGAGGGCGACCCGGAACTGCTCAAGCTGGGGCCCGAGGCGGTGCTGTACGCGATCCTCGACGCCGTGGTCGACGGCTACGCGCCCGTCGTCGCGGGTCTGCAGAACGACATCGACGAGATCGAGACCGAGGTCTTCAGCGGCGACCCCATGGTGTCCCGGCGTATCTACGAACTCTCCCGAGAGGTGGTCGAGTTCCAGCGCGCCACCAAGCCGCTGCTCGGCATGCTGCGCGCACTGTCCGCGGGCTTCGACAAGTACAACACCGACGAGGAACTGCAGAAGTACCTGCGGGACGTGACCGACCACGCGACGACGGTGGTCGAACGGGTCGACGGCTTCCGGGAGTTGCTCGGCAGCATCCTCGCGCTGAACGCGACGCTGGTCTCGCAGGCGCAGAACGAAGAGATGCGCAACATGACCGAGGCCAGCTACGCGCAGAACGAGGAGATCAAGAAGGTCTCGGCGTGGGCAGCAATCCTGTTCGCGCCCACCCTGATCGGCACCGTGTACGGCATGAACTTCGACAACATGCCCGAATTGCACTGGGCCGGCGGGTATCCGTTCGCGTTGATGCTCATGGTGCTCACCTGTACCGGGCTGTACACGATCTTCAAGCGTCGCGGCTGGCTGTAGACCGGGCCGGGCGGTCCGGCTACAGTCTCAGGCGTGACCTCACTTCGCGCGATCGACTCCGGTGAGCTGCTGACGCGGCGCCGCCATGTCGATTTCGCGCACGTGTGTACGTCCGGGTGTCGGCGGGTCTGATCCGACCCGCCCCCGGCGCGAGTGTCTCGCCGCCGGGATCACTTCACGCGCGCCGTCATCGCACGCGCCGTGATCACGCACTCGGCATTCACACACACGAACGATGGGATCTCACCCGTGACCACTGCATCCGTTTCACACCTGTCCTCGATCGTCTCCGCCACCGCCGACGCGGTCTCCCGGGACGCAGCGAAGGCGAACGTCGTCTTCCGCGCGTCGGCCCGGGCCCACGACGCCGTTGCCAGCACCGTCTCGCTCGGTAAGTACACGGTCGAGGTGGACGAGCCGCCGGCGCTCGGCGGCGAGAACACCGCCCCCAACCCGGTGGAGTACTACCTGGCCTCGCTGCTGTCGTGCCACGTCGTGACGTACCGGTTCTGGGCCGAGAAGCTCGGTATCCGGGTCGACGACATCACCGCCCGCGCCGAGGGCGACCTCGACGTGCGGGGCTTCTTCGGGTTCGACGAGACCGTGCGGCCCGGCTTCGGCGAGGTCCGCGTCGTCGTGAACGTCACCGGCCCGGAGTCGCGGGAGCGCTACCTCGAACTGCACGAGGCGGCCGAGGCACACTGCCCCGTCCTGGACCTGACGCGTAACCCCACTCCGGTCACCTCGGTCCTCGAGACGCCCGCCGCAAACGGCTGATCGGGGGCACCGGCCGCGGCGAACAGCGCGCGAACAGCGGGTGCGGGTGTCACTATGGACGCCGTGGACCTGCCTATCGCACCACCGCTGCAGCCGATGCTGGCCAAGGCCGCGTCCGGAGTGCCCGAACAACCGGCCGGTGAATCCGTCTGGTCGTACGAGCCCAAATGGGACGGATTCCGCGCCATCGTGTTCCGCGACGGCGACGACGTGGTGCTCGGCTCGCGTGGCGGCAAGGACCTGGCCCGGTACTTCCCCGAGATGGTCGAGGCGGTGCGGGCCGAACTGCCGCCACGCTGCGTCGTCGACGGCGAGCTGGTGGTCCCCCGGGAGATCGGCGGCCGGACCCGGCTGGACTGGGGCTCGCTCTCCGAGCGCATCCACCCGGCCGACAGCCGGGTGGAGCTGCTCGCGGAGCAGACCCCGGCGCAGTTCATCGGATTCGATCTACTGGCGCTCGGCGACGACGACTTCACCGCGCGCCCGTTCGCCGAACGCCGCAACGCACTGCTCGATGCGGTCGGCGGTGGACCGAGCTGTCACGTCACGGCGGCCACCCTCGACAGTGCCACCGCGCAGCGCTGGTTCGAGACGTTCGAGGGAGCGGGACTCGACGGCGTCGTCGCCAAGAGGCTCGACGGCCACTATCTGCCGAACAAGCGGGAGATGGTGAAGGTCAAGCACTCTCGAACCGCCGACGTCGTCGCGATCGGCTACCGGCCGCACAAGAGTCAGCCGGGCATAGGGTCGATCCTGTTGGGGCTGTACGACGGCGGCGAGTTGCACATGGTCGGCGGCGCGTCGGCCTTCACCGCGAAGCGTCGCGTCGAGCTGCTCGCCGAACTCGAACCGTTGCGGGTCGGCGACGACGTCGTGGCCGAGGGGGAGGCCACCCGCTGGCGCTCGAGCGCCGACCGCAGCTGGATTCCGCTCCGCCCCGAGCGCGTCCTCGAGGTGGCGTACGACCAGATGGAGGGCGGGCTCGGCGAACGCGGCAGCCAGGCCGGGGTGCGGTTCCGGCACGCGGCGCGGTTCCTGCGGTGGCGCCCCGACCGGGCGCCGGAGTCGTGCACGTTCGAGCAACTCGAGGTTCCGCTCCGCTACGACCTCGCCGACGTCCTGACAGGGGAGGGCTGAACCATGGCTGCCACCAAGCGTTCTCCGGCAGAGGAGCTCGACGTCGACGGCGTGGCCGTCCGGCTGTCGAATCCGGACAAGATCTACTACCCGCGGCTCGGCGCGGAAGGCGGCACCAAGCGGCACCTCGTCGAGTACTACCGCAGGGTCGCGACGGGCGGGGAGTTGCTGCGCGCGCTGAGGGACCGGCCGACCCACATCCAGCGCTTCCCGGATGGCGTCGAGGGCGAGGAGATCTACCAGAAGCGGGTGCCGGCGAAACGGCCCGAGCATGTCGACTCGTGCGAGGTGACGTTCCCGTCGGGCCGCACCGCGGACGTGCTGCGGGTGCGCAGCGCCGCCGACATCGTGTGGGCCGCGAACCTCGGCACCGTCGCGTTCCACCCGTGGGCGGTGCGCTGCCCGGACGTCGAGCATCCCGACGAGTTGCGGATCGACCTGGACCCGCAGCCCGGCACCGACTTCGACGACGCCCGTCGCGTCGCGCTCGACGTCCTGCATCCGCTTCTCGATGAACTGGGCCTGATCGGGTTCCCGAAGACGTCGGGCGGACGCGGACTGCACGTGTACATCCGGATCGAACAGCGGTGGGACTTCGTGGAGGTACGGCGCGCCGGAATCGCGTTGTGCCGGGAGGTCGAGCGGCGCAGCGGCGACCGGGCGACCACGAAGTGGTGGAAGGAGGAACGCGGCAGGCGCATCTTCCTCGATTTCAATCAGAACGCCCGGGACAAGACCGTCGCGTCCGCGTACTCGGCCCGCCGCACCCCGATCGGGACGGTGTCCACCCCGGTGACGTGGGACGAACTGGCGTCCGTCGAGCCCGACGACTTCACCATCGCGACGGTGCCGGCGTTGCTCGCGGGTCGCGGTGACCCGATGGCGACGCTGGACGACGTCGCCCATTCGCTCGACGGGCTGCTCGAGATGGCCGAGCGTGACCTCGCGGCCGGGCTGGGTGACATGCCGTACCCGCCGAACTATCCGAAGATGCCGGGCGAGCCCAAGCGGGTGCAGCCGAGCCGCGACCGGGACCTGAAGAAGGACTGACCGGCCGGGCTCGACCTACTCGCCGGGGACCGTCAGTCGGCGTTCAGCAGTTGTTCGAGGCGCGCCATGCAGAACCCGGTGATGCTCACGTTGTCGCCGAGGTTCAGATGGGTGGACAGACGCAACAGGGGCACGGACAGCAGCACCGCCGCGAGCACCTCGTTGAACAGCAGGTTCTGCACCTTCCAGCCGGTCAGTTGCTCGTAGCGGGCGATGGTCTCCTCCCGCGTCGGGGTGCCGGGCAGGCTCGGGTGTCCCTCGTACTCGCTGCACGCCCAGTCCAGGAACAGCACCCAGGCCAGGTCGGCCTCGTGGTCACCCAGATACGCCATCTCCCAGTCGAGTACGCCGGCGACCGACAGGTCCGGCGTGTACAGGATGTTCGACATGCGGGCGTCGCCCCAGACCAACGTCACGTGCTCCGGGTCGTAGAGATTGGCTCCGAGCCAGGTCAGTGCCTTCTCCATCACCGGCGGCAGTTCCGGTGCCGCCCAGCGCACGGCCCAGTCGAGGTAGTTCACGATCTGCTCGACCGGCTTGTCCCCGAACTTGGGCATCGCCAGGAACCCGAGCCGGAGCTCCTCGGGGTCCAGGAGATGCACCCGCGCCATCGTCTCCACGCACTCCCACCACATCTTCGCCCGACCCTGCTCGTCGGCCTCGAAGTAGTTGCCGGCGGTGTGGTACGAGGGGAAGTCGCTGGGCGCCTCGGCATTTCCGATGCGGTCCATCACGTAGTACGGGGTGCCGAGCGGGTTGTCGCCGGCGTCGATCCACCGGACGGCGGGGACCGGGAGATCGGTCGGTGCGAGCCGCTCCGAGACCAGGTACTGGCGCCGGAGGTCGTAGTCGGGGAACAGCGAGACCTCGGGCGGGCGTCGGAAGACGTACCCGGCCGACTCGTGCTCGGCACCTTCGAGGTCGAACAGGTAGGTCTCGGTGGAGAACCCGCGCTCGGTGCGCATCCAGTTGACGATCTTCGCGTTCTGCGCGCCCGGAATGCGCTGCCGGACAATGGGCTCGAGGGCCGCCGCCAGGTCTTCCGCGGCGACGCGCTCAGCCATTGTTCGCACCGGATCGGTTGGCGCTCCAGTCGGTGTAGCCGTAGCGCGGATTCACGCCCATGAACACCATCTCGACCAGCCCGTGCCCGACCTTGTCGCCCATCCGGACCTCGCAGAGCGTCTCGCTGAGCATGCTGACCTTGCGGATCTCGTCGACGTCGGTGATGTCGACGTCGAAGCTGTCACTGAAGTCCTTGCCGCGGTACATGCCCGACGCGTAGCCGTTGTACTCGTCGTAGCCGGCCAGGCCCGGCCAGAAGTCGCATACCGGATTGACCTCGATGACGTCGGTGCTGCGGTCGGCGCGGTGCACGGTGAACGTGCCGGACTTGACGACGCGGAGGTCGTCGCGGAAATCCAGGTCGTGCTCGACGTCGATGATCGGCAGCGGGTCCTTGCCCGAGTCGATCGGGAACAGCACCTCGCCCTCGAACTGCCAGCGCTCTCCGGTGTGCGTCTCGCGCTGCGCGAAGTGCACCACCTCGTCCTCGAACTGGAAGATGCCCATGTAGTAGAAGACGCCGGCGGGCACCTCCGAGGGCTGCATGTTGCCGCCCTCGGGCAGGCTGCCGCCACCGCCGCCGTGGCGCACGCCCCAGGAGTGGTCGCGGCCGAACCACCAGTTGTCGGGGTCGATCTCGATGCGCTCGCCGTCGATCTCGATCCAGCCGGTGATGGTGCCGTTCTGGTAGAAGCGGCGGGCGTCCTCGCGGACCCGGCCACGGCTGCGGTGGAAGGCTGCGGTCTGCTCGTACACCGGGAAGTCGCCAGTGAAGTCGAGCTGCAGGCTCAGGCCGTGCTCGTTGGACTCGACGGTGGAGCGCACCTTGCGCAACGGCTCGACGATCTCGTACGTGTACGGCCCGACGCTCCACGCGTTCAGGGCGCCGGTCTGCGGGTTCAGCTCGGTGGACATGCGGACGACGCGGGCCCGTTCGCCCTTGCGGGTGACCATCGCGTAGGCGTCGAGAACGTTGCGGTTCGGGTACTTCGCCAGGCCGGTCATGATGCTGATCTCGCCGGACTTGTCGAAGCCGTACATCACGATGCGCTCGGTCCAGCGCAGGTCGCTCTGCGAGACGTGGTCGAGGGTGGTGGGGAGCTGGTGGATGAGCAGTTCGTCGTGCGGGGTGATCATCGGGAGTCGTCCTTTCGGTGGATGGCTGGCTGACCTACCCGGAATCTATTACGGAGCGCTCTGCAACGTAATAGATTCGGCGAAACTCGTCCGGTACTGTCCGGTTGTGTGAAGACGAGCAGCGATCGCCGGCCCGGAGTGGTCGGTGTGGGCCGGCCCCGGGACCCTCAAGTCGACCGGTCCATTCTCGCTGCAACCAGGGAAGTGCTCGTGGAGAGCGGGTACCAGAAGACCACGATCACCGCGATCGCCCGACGCGCGAAGGTTGGTACGTCGGCGATCTACCGCCGCTGGGCCACGAAGGAATCGATCGTCGAGGATGCCGTCTTCGGGGGGCCCGACGCCACGCTGCCCGCGGCCACCGCGAGCCTGCGTGACGACCTGCTGGCGTGGACCAGGCTGTTCCTCAATCAGATCGCCGAACCTGCTGCCCGCGCAGCCATTCCGGGCCTGCTCTCCGCCTATCTCCACGATCACGGGGCGTACGAGCGTCTGATACTCAGCGCCGAGGATCCGGTACGCGTGACTCTCGCGGAACGCGTGGCCGCCGAGTTCCCCGACCGGTCCGCCGACGAGACGGCCGCGGCGGCGGACGCCGCCTTCGACCTGTTGGTCTCCGCCACCATCGTGCGCGGCCTCACCAACGGACTCGTCGACGCCGATGCGTTCTGTGCCCGCACCGCCGACTCGTTGGTCCTGCTGGTCTCGGTCGACCGCAGCGAGTTCGACTCGGTTTCGTAGTTCTGCGCGGTTTGTAGACTGCGTCCCAGGTGTGGTGCTTCGGCGGACTCGGCTCACTGGTGTCCCGTCGTGAAATGCCCTCCGGCTTACCGGATCAGCTTGCCGCGGAGGTACTCGTGTCCGCCCCACACACCGGACTGGCGGGTGCCGGCGGCGTACTCGCCGCAGGCCGCGGCGATCGGGCAGCGGGCGCAGACGAGGGCGGCGTAGTCGAAGGGCTCGCTCGGGTCCGGGAACCAGCGGTCGGGGTGACGATCACCCCGGCAGGCGGCCTCGTCCCAGTCGGTGCTTCCGTCGGTGGCCGGCAGCAGCTCGGCCAAGGTCATCATGATGGTCATCGGTTGTGCCTCCTTTCAAGACGATTCACGGTGTCGGGGCCAGGTCGCGCCAGATCGCGCGCTGCCGTTTGACGTCATCCCGCGGAGCTCGGGGGATCCACAGCAGCGGCATGTCGGCCTCCTCCGGTGTCCGGTCGGTCTTGCGGCCGTTGCAGTCCGCGCAGGCGGCGACGAGATTGCCGTAGGTGTCGCCGCCGCCACGACTGCGCGGGTAAACGTGGTCGACGGTGTTCGCGCCCCGGCCACCGCAGTACGCGCACCGGTGGTGGTCGCGCGCCAGGATCGCTGGGAACGTTGCTCGGGTGTCGTCGTCGACGCCCGGCCGCGGCGGCGTGTGAACGTACTCGAGCAGCTGGATCGTGCGCGGCAGTGGGATCGCGATGTGCTGGGAACGCACCAGGAACCGCGGGGTGTGTTCGACCAAGGTGACGGCGAGTTCCGCGGCGAGCGTCACAACCGCGCGGGCGGCGGGTACGAGGTCGAAGTCCTCGTAGGTGGCGTTGAGCACGCGCACACGGGTGTTCATCCAGGTTCGGGTGGTGACGGCGGTGGTGGATGGGCGGGCCATGGCAATCGACAACCTCGTTCTCTCCCAGGGGGAGTGGCGGGTTCTCGGGGTGCGAACGGCCCGTGGTGGCCGGTCGGCCGGCAGGTCACCTCATGGCGACCGAGGTTTCGGGGCAGGTGCGCCCCGAGAGGAGGGGCGTCAGGGGACGCTGAATCCGGCTGTGTTGCCGGGGTTTTCGGCAGTCCGATCCAGGATTCGGATCATCGGCTGCGACATGCGCTGCGGGTATGAGGTGGTGTGCATCCGAGTGTTCCCCTTCCTGGTCGTGTGGCCGGCCGCCCAGTGTGCCACGGTTCAGGGGAGGGCGCTGGGGAATTTTTACAGATGGCCGGTGCAGCTCGGATGGGACCTCCGCGGGTCCGGCACTCTGCGGGCCGGCGCTGTACCACGAGCTGAATGCGCTCACTGACGTGCGCGTCTGGCTGCGCGGGCTGCCGTCTTGGCGGATCTTGTGATGCTCGCGAGTTCGTCTCGGGCGAATCCGAGGTGATGGGCGGATCGCATCCAGGTGTAGAGGTCCGACGCGGCACGATACTCGCGGAGTTGCGTGTAGCAGGCCGCCAGATCGAAGGCAGACTTGCGGCCTCGTTCGGCGATCTCGGCGTCCGGGAAGGCGCCCGCGATGTCGAGGATCAGTCGGTGGGCGTGGATCGACTCGGGTAGGCGTCCGAGACCGGTCAGGAGTAGCGCTTTGTTGCGCAGTGTCTTGACGCGGCGGAGCCGGCGTTCGGCGGAGTCGACGGACAGGTCGTGGATCCGGAGGACGTGGTCGTAGGCGGCGATCGCGGCGACCGGGTCGCCCAGTCCGTCGACCATGACGGCGCGGTTGTAGGCGGCCACCTCGCGGGCGTTCACGATGTCGCCGTCGGTCGCTCCGCCGGCGAGCCGTTCGAGCGCCTCGTAGGCCTCGATCGCTGCATGCTCCTCGCCGAGCCGGCCGAGCGCAATGCCGAGTCGCAGGTGACCGCGTGCGTGCACCCGGCGTGCCCGGGTGTCGAGACCGGGACGGCGCAGGGCCGCGCTGCGTGCCACGGCAACGAGCTCCTCCCACCGCCCGGCGTCGAGCAGCAGACCTCCGAGCACGTCCAACGCCGCGAGCCCGAGCATGACGGTGTTCTCGTCGGGGTCCGCGCCGGTGTCGGCCGCAATCGCCGCGAGGATCCTTTCGGCCTCCGCGGGTTTCCCGTCGTCGACCGCCCTGTCGGCCTCGTACAGGCGTTCGCGCAGATCGCGGTAGCGGGCCTCTCCCGCCGAGGCGGGGACCGCATCGGTGGGGGAGGAGATCGCGAGGATCCGTTGATTCTCGGTCGCGAGTTCGACAGTGTCGCGGACGTCCGGGTCGTCGCTGTCGGCGTGGGCGGCCACCAGCCCCTGCAGCAGGGTCGCCGCCATCTCGCGTTCGCCTCGTTCTGCCGCGCGTGTCGACTGAGTGAGGCGGCGCCGGGCGTCCAGGCGGCGGATGCGCACGTCCGGATCGTTGGCAAACAGGTCCGCGAAACGATTCAGGGCACTATCGATCTCGGTGGAATCGAGCCCGGGTGACTGCCACACGGAGAAGAGTGAGTTGGCCGCCCACAGGCGCACGTCGGCGTCGGTGTCGGGGGCCGCGCGATCCACGGTGTCGTTGATGACGCGACGAGACGCGACGAGCTCGCCTGCCTCCCGCAGTAGACGTCCTCGCCAGTACATCGCCTGGGCGATCGCGGCCGGGACTCCGGGCACACCGGCGGCAGTTGCGTAGCGGTGCGGCACCTTCGCCAGCGCAGCGAGTGCGTCGTCGCGACGTCCGATGTCGGCGAGACGAAGTGCCCGGTCGACCATCGCCAGGGCGAGCGGCACGACGAGACGCTCGTCGTGCTCGTGCCCAGGGAATCGCGCATCGAGCTGTTCATAGAGTCGCACGGCACTCTCGGGGTCCCCGAGGCGCGAGGTCAACTCGGCGAGCCGTGACGCCACGCGAACCCGTGCCGCCGTCGTGGCCGGACTCGTGTCGGTGGCGAACGCGTGGTCGGTGTGGGCGAGGACCTGTCGATCGGCCGCGGTCCCCGCGTCCTCGCGAACACGCCTGAGTACCCACCACAGGATCGCCTCACGCGCATCCTCGGACGCACAGGTGGCATACCGGTCCACCAGTGTGGCGGAGTGCTCGACGGCGGCGAGGTCGCGCTCGGTGTCGGGAAGCCGCTCGAGCACCCGGTCGAGATGCCGGGCCTGTTCGGTGACCGTCTCGAAGCCGGGCTCGACGGGCAGATCCAGGGCGCGCAGGCCGTGGGCAATCGCCGTCGCCGCCGGTACCCCGCGGCCGATCTCGTCGTCGACCAGACGGAGAGATGCGGCATGCAGGAGCGCCCGCGCCGAGGGGAGAGACTCGGACTCGGCGATGACGCGGTGCATCAGCGCGATCGTGGACTCCACGTCATCGTCGCTGTCGTAGCGGATCTGCGCCGCCTGATAGAGCGCTGCAATACGCAAGTGACGCAACCGCTCGTCGGATTCCGCGGTGAGCGTGAGCGCCAGCGTCTCGAGTCCGACCGCCACCTGATGGCGATCTCGTCCGAGGTGCCGTCGCAAGATCTCGGCGGTGTACATCGCCTCCCCTCGTGCCTGCCGCACACCGAGCGGTTGATCCTCCCCGATGTGACGCGATGCGAACGACTCCGCCGCTCGCATCACATCGACCAGCACGATCGCATCATCGGGCTCGTACAGGTGGACCCACTCGATCGCCTCGAGCTCAGCGAACGCGCGCGCCTCCCGGACGGCGTCGGCGTCGAAGCCGTCCGTGAGTTCGGCCATCCTCGCGATACGCCGCTCGACGGCATCGCGTGGTCCGGACGGCGCCTCGATCCGGACGATCATCCCGGTCGCCTCAGCCACCGCTATCGCCTCCACGTCCTGAGCGGCAAACCTCTGCGCGTCCAGCGCCAGAGTCAGGATTTCGTGCGCGAGCTCCTGATCACCTGCCGCCAGCAGCTCGCGCGCACGGCGCACGGCGTCACGAACCATCTTCGATCCTTCCCAGGCGGATCACCGAGTGCGTCGACTCGGTCGGCGGCGGGTGAGCCTGAGGACGGCCCCCGCGCCGGCCGCGGTGACGAAGAATTCGTCCGTGTCAGGGTGTCCGCGACAGACATTGGTGGGCATGCTGCCCTTGGGCAGCGGGTGGCTTGCCTCGACGGTGCCGTCCGGGCCGACGACGTCGATCCGGTCGCCGCTCGTGGTCGCGACCCAGAGACGATCGGAGGCATCGACCGCAAACCCGTCCGGGTTCGCATCGGGCAGGGTCCGTAGAAGGGCTCCACCCTCCGGATGATTACCCACGACATCGTATTTCGTGATGTCGGCGCTGACGGTCTCCGTCAGATAGAGGTGCGTTCGATCGGTGTCGAATCCGATGCCGTTCACGAAGATCGGCCCCTCGATGAGCAGTTCGCTGTCCCCGCTGACGATGTCGACGGCCCAGACCCGACCGGGCAGTGCCCGATCGGGTCGGGAGAAGTCGAACTGTTCGCGCGAGTCGGTGACCCACAGCCGCCCGTCCGGTCCGAAGACCAGGTCGTTGGGTGCCCCCATCCCCTTCGCCAGGTACCCCACCTCGCCATCGCGGATCACCTGGACCCCAGGTTCGGCGGTGCTCTGGGCGGCCCAGATCCCACCGTTCTGGGCGACATAGAGTGCGCCGTCGGGGCCGATCGCGAGGCCGTTCGGGCCGCCTCCCACCCGGTGCTCGACCACGATGGTTCCGTCCCGATCGAGCACGATCACCGATCCGCGACTCATGGACACCACGGCCACCCGGTCGTCGGGCAGATAGACCGGGCCCTCGGTGAAACCGAGGCCGTCGGCGATCAGTTCGACGGTCATACCCTCGACTCGACCTGTGCGCGGATGACCTTCCCGGTGGCGTTGCGCGGTAGATCCTCCGTGCTGAGCGTCCAACGGGTCGGCACCTTGTAGCGCGCCAGTGCGGCGCCGGTGAACTCCGTCAACTCGGCCTCGGTGACGGTACTGCGATCCGAGACCACGACGATGGCCGCGACTTCCTGCCCCAGGTCGTCGTGATCGACCCCGAGCACCACACACTCGCGGATCTCGGGATGCAGGGCGAGCCGATTCTCGATCTCGGCGGGGTAGACGTTCTCGCCGCCACGGAGGATCAGATCCGAACGCCGACTCGACACGCTCAGGTATTCGCCGTCCATGGTGCCGAGATCTCCGGTGCGGTACCAGCCGTGCGGGGCGGTCGCCTGCTCGGTCGCCTCGGGATTCTTCCAGTACCCGAGCATGATTCCCGGCCCGCGCAGACAGATCTCGCCTTCGACGCCGTCGGGGACCCGGTTGCCGTCGGCGTCACGAACCTCGACCTGCATCGTCAGGATGGGACGCCCGACGGTTGCGGGATCGGCGAGCAGTTCCGCGGGGGACGCGATCGTCGCAGCAGTGGAGGACTCGGTCATTCCGTAGCTGGTGCCGAGTGATCGGCCCGCCTCGGGCAGCGCTGCACGCAACTTCTCCCGCAGCGCCTGCGACGAGGGCGCACTGTTCACCGTGACCGTGCGCAACGACGACAGGTCGTACCGACTCAGGTCACCCTCGAGAATCCGCGAGAGCATCGTCGGGACGGCGCCCCAGTTCGTGACACGCTCCTGTTCGATCAGACCGAGAACCGTGTCGGCGTCGAACCGCCCCTGGTGGATCACCGCGGTGTCGCCGACAACGAGACGCACCACCGCGAGGTTGTGCAGCGCGGCGATGTGGAACAGCGGCGTCGCCAGGAGGAACCTGCGATTCGCCGGCGCCGCACCGAGTTCGGTGGCGACCGCGTCGTTGAGAAGATGGAACCAGAGCGCCGTGAGGACATTGCGATGCGAGTGCGTCGCGCCCTTCGGGTGTCCCGTGGTGCCGCTGGTGAACAGGATTACCGCCGGATCGTCTTCGGCGGCAACGTGATCGGGCAGGCGATCCGTGGCGTGAGCGGCGAAGATCGGGTCCAGGTCGGTCTCGACCGACAGTGTCGGCACACCGCTGTCACCGACGCGATCCATCCGAATGCGATCCGCGACGAGAACCTTGGGTTCGGTCAGTTCGAGGGCATGAGCCATCTCCGGCCCGGTCCACAGCGAGTTCATGCCGACAGCGACGGCGCCGAGCGAGACGGCGGCCCAGAAGGTGACAATCCACTCCGGGCTGTTGGCGGCGCAGATCGCCACCCGGTCGCCGGGGCGTACGTCGTACTCGGTGCGAAGCGCCGCGGCCAGCGCGGCGACGCGACACCGGTGCTCTTCGAACGTGAGTCGGCTCTCCCGCGTCACCAGGTAGTCGCGGTTCCCGAACTTCGCTGATGCGTGCAGCAGTTCGCCGAGCGAGCGGTGCCGACGGGTGTAGACGGGAAGCGGCTGACCGAGCACGTCCTCGATCCCGATCTCGAACGGTTGGCCGGGAGCGGTGAGTCGGGCGACGATGTCATCGCGGGTTGTCATCGGTAGAGCTCCTTCCAGAACGGCGAAACAGCGATCAGCGCGGGAGTCCCAGCACGCGTTGTGCGATGACGTTGAGCTGGATCTCGATGGTGCCGCCGCCGATCAGGACGGCCGGGACTCCCAGGTAGTCCTGAACATACGGCTCTTCCGGGCTGCCCACACAACCGAGCGGGCCGAGCAACGCGACCAGCGCGCGGGAGCCTTCGCGTTGGGCGATCGCGTGGAACACCTTCTGCACGCTGGTCGCCGACCCGGTGGCGTCCTCGGACCCGTGCAGCCGTTGCAGCACGGTCTTCAGGTTCATCGCTCCCACCGAGAGCTCGCGTGCGGTGTTGCGGCCGAGCACTCGGACAACCTCGTCCCGGCTGCTGCCGTACTCGCCCCCGTCGAGCAACCGGCGGACCATGTCCGCGGAACCGTGGCCGAACTTGGCGGTCCCCATCTTGAGTCGCTCGTTCGACAAGGTGGTGACGGCCAACCGCCATCCGTCACCGGGGCCGGCGACGACACAGTCGTCGGACACGAACACCTCGTCGAGGAAGACCTCGTTGAACTCCCAGATTCCCGTGACCTGGCGAAGCGGACGCACGTCGACGCCCGTGCTGTTCATGTCGACGAGGAAATAGGTCAGGCCGGCGTGCTTGGGTACGTCCGAGTCGGTCCGTGCGAGGCACACGCCCCAGTCCGCCTCCCGCGCCTGCGAGTTCCACACCTTCTGTCCCGAGAGCACCCAACCCCCGTCGACCTTGCGGGCCCGGGTGGACAGGCCCGCGAGATCCGATCCGGCGCCCGGCTCGGAAAACAGCTGACACCAGACGAGTTCACCTCGCAGGGTCGCGGGCACGAACCGCTTCTGCTGCTCTTCGCTGCCGTGCGCGATGAGGGTGGGAAGCACCCACTCCGCAATTCCCGTGTCGGGCTGGGCAAGTCCGCGCCGGGCGAACTCGTCGGCGATCACCGCCTGCTCCACCGGGCCCGCATCGAGGCCGTACGGCTCCGGGTAGTGGGGCGCGGTCAGGCCTTCGGCAGCCAGTCGGGCCCGGCGGGCGCCGCCACGGGACGGTGCCCACCCTTCCGTCGGAATCTCGTCCTCGGGAAGTCCGAGAACGTCGTCGAGCACACCCGAGACCCGTGCCCGCACCTCCGGTAGCGAGTCCGCGTCGATGAACGAGAAGTCGCGCCGAGCGTGCAGTGCGGCTTCTCCCAGTCGAGTCGACCAGGCGTCCTCGGTACCCACCGCGGAGGCGACGGAGACCGCTCGCCGCCAGTACAGGTGCGCGTCGTGCTCCCAGGTGAACCCGATACCGCCGAGCAGGCTGATGCAGTCGAGTGCCTGGTCGACGCCCGCCGGGGCTGCGGTGAGCGCCGCCTGCGCCGCAACGAGACGCCGCTGGTCGGAAGCGCTGTCGGCGGCACGGGCCGCATCCCACACGGCCGCGCAGGCGACCTGGGAGCGGACCAGCATCAGTGCGGCCTTGTGCTGGACTGCCTGGAAGCTGCCGACCGGGCGCCCGAACTGGTGGCGGGCGCGTACGTACTCGACGGCCGTTTCCAGGCACCACGCGGCGATCCCGCTGGCCTCCGCTCCCAACAGTGAGGCGACGACGAGATCGACCCGGTCCGGGTCGAGTCCGGACAGGGCCCGGCCGTGGCCGATCCGGTGACCGGCGAGTTCGAGCCGTCCCACGGATCGCGTCAGATCGACGGCCTCGCAGGATGCCACCTTCGCCGTGGTCGTGGACCCGTCGAGTTCGGTTCGGTCGAGCCAGAACCACAGGTCCTCGCCGGGTGTGTCCGCCAGCGCGGCACGCACGAGGACTCGGTCGGCGCCCGGCAGCCCCAGCGTGGGATCGGAGGTCCCCTCGACCTCCCACCCCCCGTCCACAGCCCTGGCCGTCAGCCGGTTCCCGGCGACGAGAGCGCCGGTGGCGCCGCCGTCGAAGGCGGCGAGCAGATCGTCGGCACCGGTCGAGGCCGTCGACGCTGTGGCACTGGCGAGCACGGTGGGAACGTACGGTCCGGGGAACAGGGCCCTGCCGAACTCCTCGACCACGACGGTCAGCGCCGGCAGCCCGCAATCCGAGCCGCCCACGGACTCCGGAAGATGCATGTTGTGCAGGCCCTGTCGCACCACCGCATCCCACACCGGGTCCGGGCCGGTACCGGTGGAGAAGGCGTCGAACTGGTTGCGGGTACTGGCAATCGGCGCGGTGCGGCGGGCAAAGGCCGCGACCGAGTCTGCAAGAGCGCGCTGATCGTCATCGATCGGTAGTGCCATCGAGTTCTCCTGGAGTAGGTGGCCCGTCAGGTGCCGGTGGTGCTAGCTGGTGCCCGCCGATTCGGTTGCGTGCGCCGCCAGGACGTACAGGGCGTCGGCGAGCGAATCGACGAAGGTATCGGCGCCCTCGGCGCCTTGCATGAGTCCGCGCATCATCGTGGTGCCCGACATCAGGTCGAACAGGAACATCGGGTCCGCCCCCGGGGCTATCTCCCCGCGGGTGACCGCCCCTTCGAGTAGGTCGGAGAAGGCCTTGCGTACGGGGGCTCCGATGGCGAGGAGGCGTCTGCGCGCGTCCTCGGACCGCGAGTCGGCCAACAGGCCCGGGACGCCGGCACGGGCCGCCGGACGCGCAGCGCGGGCCAGGAAGATGCGCACCCACGTGGCCAGATCGGCCCGCAGGTCCCCGGTCTCCTCGGGTAGCGGATGCCCGCCGGTGCCGTGCACGGCCTCCTCGATCAGCGCCTCACGGGACGGCCACCGTCGATAGATGGCGGGCGTGTTCACTTCGGAGGCTCGGGCGATCGCGGAGATCGTCGTCTGCTGATAGCCGACCGTCGCCAGCAGGCGACGGGTCGCGGCGAGCACGGCTTGGTCCTTGCCCGGGTCGCGAGGACGCCCTGCGCGGGCGGAAATCTCAGACTTCACTATTACATAGTAACCCGTTACGTTAATCGTGAGGCCGTTTCGAATCGCCCGATCCGAGGGGTCCTACCCGGTTTCTTCTCGTCCGGTGCTCGCGCTGCTGCGGGTGAATGCACAAGGAGTGCACGATGAACAATCGAGACACGACCAGATTCCCCGCACCGCGCGAGGACGGCGACAGGTTCGGTCGGGTGGCGTACCAGCGCGAGACGGGCCGCGTCTCGACGATTCTCACGCAAGCCCGGGTGTGCCCCGGGCCGCAGGCTCGGGTCTGCGTCAACCCGGCCACCCTGGAATCGATCGGTAGTGTCCAGATCGCCACGGCCCGACAGATCGACGGCCTGGTCTCGCGGGCGCAGCGCGCTTTCGCGACATGGCGCGGTGACCGCGACGCGCGACAGAAGCTTCTCGCGATCTGCTCGCGCGAACTCTTCGCTGTCGCGGACGCCGTCGCACCCTTGCTCACGATGGAACACGGCAAGCCCCTCGACGAGTCCGCCGGTGAGATCCGCGCGGCCGCGAAGTTCCTTGCCGACACGGCCCGGATCGATTGGGATGACGACGCTCCCGTGTGCGCCGGCCGAAACCGCACGGCGGTCATCGAATACAGGCCGGTCGGAGTCGTCGCGGTACTGATCCCGTGGGACCTGCCGATCCTCCGTATGGTCGCGAAGATTGCCCCCGCCCTGGTTGCCGGCAACACGGTCATCGTCGAGACGCCGCCCACCGTGGCACTGTCCGTCACGCGAGTGGTCGATGTCCTCGAGGCCGTGCTGCCGGACGGGGTCCTCGGCACATCCGTCGGCTACGACGACACCGGAAGCTCTCTTGTGGGTCATCCCGGGATCGGCCGAGTCTCCTATGTGGGCTCCCGAGGAGGTGCCCGGAAGATCATCAGCAAGGCCGCTCGGTTTCTGACGCCCGTCGCGACGACGACCGGGGGCGGCGGTGCGGCGGTGGTTCTCCCGGATGCGCACGTCGACGCGACAGCAACCGCATTGGCGGGCAGCGCATTCCTCAATGCGGGGCAGACTCTCGGTGGCCCCGGGCGCGCGTACGTGCCGACAGAGATGGTGGATGCGTTCTGCGAGGCGCTCTCGGAAAACATGCGCATGCTGACGGTCGGCGACGGGTCGAGCCCGGAGACGTCGATCGGTCCGCTCCACAGTGCGCGTCAGTTGAGGGTGGTCGAGGACTTCCTCGCCCGGTCCGTGGCCGCGGGGTCGACTCTCGTCCACGGCGGCGGGCGGGGCACCGACCTCCCCGGGCACTTCCTCGAACCGACGCTGCTGCGTGAGATCCGCGATGCGGGTGTCCCGGGTGCCGCGGTCGAGACGGCGGCCGCGGGGCCGGTGTTCACCGTCGTCGGCTTCGACGACCTCGACCGGGTCCTCGGGTGGATCGGCGAACCACCACACGCTCTCAGCGCATCGGTATGGGGGACCGACATCGACCGAGCGGCCAAGGTCGCCGAACGTGTCGATGCCCAATCCGTGTCGGTGAATCGACACGAGGTCACCGACGCGACATCGCCGTTCGAAATGGTGGCAGCGAGCGGATTCGGAATGATCGGTGGCCGCGCCGTCGACGAGTTCCTGCAGTTCCGTGTGATCAACCATTGAGACCCGGGCACAAGGTGAGGACAGCAGATATGGACCAATTCGAGCGTTTGACCAGGACGTTTTCGAGCCCCGCTTATCTCGAATGTCTGTTTCTCCGCGCGGCGGCCTCTTCCGCCCGTAGGCTGCGCCAATCACAATGGTGTGAGGAGTGGGATCGGAGGTCGCGATGACGATCCAGGTGGAGCGTGGAAGCGGATCGCGCGCGGCGGTGGGAGCCCCCGAACGCGTCCCGGTGGCGCCGGCAGCAGGCACGCCGGCAACCGCGCACGCACGCACCGAGATGGTGGTGGACCCGCGGTTCCTGCCGCTCGCCGACCGCTTCTTCTCGATGTACCGCCAGCCCCACAACGGTGGCGGTGCGCTGGTCGCCTACGTGCACGGCGAGAAGGTCCTCGACATCTGGGCCGGCTACGCGGACCGGGATCGTCGCTGGAACCGGGACACCGTCTCGCTGTCCTTCTCCACCGGCAAGGGTGTCGCGAGCACGGTCACGCACCGGTTGGCCGAGCGGGGCATCGTCGACTACGACGCCCCCGTCGCCACGTACTGGCCGGAGTTCGCGGCGGCGGGTAAGGAAGCGATCACCATCCGCGACGTGCTGACCCACCGCACCGGTCTGCACAAGGTCCGTGGACTGGTGCCCGGCCGCCTCGGTCTGCTCGACTACGACACCGTCGTCGAGGCACTCGCCGCGGCGGCACCGGATCCGCGTCGTCTGCGCGGGCCCGGCTACCACGCCGTGACGTTCGGATGGCTGGTCGCGGAGACGGTCTCGCGCGCCACCGGCAAACCGTTCGTCGACATCGTCCGCGAGGAGATCGCCGAACCCCTCGGGATCGACGAGTTCTGGTACCAGGTCCCGCAGGCCCAGAGGCCGCGGATCGCGAAGCTGTTCCCGCACATCAACCCCGGCGGACTGGACTGGCAGCTCACGGCGTCGGTCCTGTCCCGGGTGGGTCCCCTGCGGGGACTCGCCGAGGCCGCGATGCCGGACGGCTTCGACGAGCTCGTGCGGAACCCCGCGGTGCACGACGCCGTCATGCCCGGATGGAACGGCGTGTTCAGCGCCCGATCCCTCGCCCGGATGTACGCGGCCATCGCGAACGGAGGCGTCATCGACGGCGCCCGGTTCCTGAAGCCCGAGACCCTCGAACAGATGGGGGCCGTGCAGACCCGGGACCGCGACTACGTGCTCGGCGTCAAGCTCGGCTGGCGCCTGGGCTACCACCCTCCGATCCTGGCCAGTCGCACGCAGCCCACCCGCGGCCTCGGTCACTACGGGGTGGGCGGATCGGGCGCGTACGCGGACCCCGAGACCGGTCTGGCCTTGGCGTTCGTGACCAACAGACTCGGCAACGCGGTCTCCGCGCTCGGAGATCTGCGACTGGCCAAGCTGGGCGCCGAGGCACAGGCGATCATGCGTTCGTGAAGGAGGACTGGCGATGAGCAATCACGTCTACCGGGTGATCGAGATCGTCGGATCGTCGCCCGACGGTGTCGACGCGGCGATCGCGAACGCCGTCGGTCGCGCGCACGAGACGATGCGCAATCTCGAATGGTTCGAGGTCGTCGAGACCCGCGGTCACATCGAGGGCGGGGTCGTCGCGCACACGCAGGTGACGCTCAAGGTCGGTTTCCGGCTGGAATGAACTCGAGCGACCCCGGGGGCACGCCCGATCGTTTTCCGGTACAACGGAGCCTCGACCCAAACTGAAACACGTTATAGTCTTGGGTCGAGATCGAGAGATTTCGGTCCGGGCACTCACAGGTAGGGAAGAACTGTGGCTTATGTGATTACGCAGGCATGCTGCAACGACGCATCGTGTGTGGACGTCTGTCCCGTCAACTGCATTCATCCGACTCCGGACGAGCCGGAGTTCGCCACGACGGAGATGCTCTACATCGATCCGCAGACGTGCATCGACTGCGGCGCGTGTGTCGACGAGTGCCCCGTCGACGCGATCTTCGGTGAGAACGAGCTCAGCGAGGCGCACGCGCTGTACCCGGAGATCAACGCCGCGTACTTCGAGAAGCACCCCATCGGTCCGGACTGGCCGGAGCTGACCCAGCCCAAGTCGCTGGACCCGGCGCTGGGGACGCTGCGCGTCGCGATCGTCGGTTCCGGTCCCGCCGCCTGCTACGCCGCGATCGAACTCACCGCCCGCCCGCGCGTCGAGGTCGACATGTTCGACCGCCTGCCCACCCCCTACGGCCTCGTCCGTGCCGGCGTCGCCCCCGACCATCCGGGCACCAAGGGTGTCGCGGACGTCTTCCGGTCGGCGATGAGCAAGCGCACCGTGCAGTGCCATTTCAACGTCGAGGTCGGGCAGCACGTCAGCCACGACGAACTCCTCGCGCACCACCACGCCGTCATCTACGCGGTGGGCGCGGCCAGCGACCGTCGTCTCGGGGTCCCCGGTGAGGACCTGCCCGGTTCGCACGCCGCCACCGAGTTCGTCGCCTGGTACAACGGCCACCCCGACTACGCGAACCACACGTTCGACCTGTCGGGTGAGCGTGCGGTCATCATCGGCAACGGCAACGTCGCGCTGGACGTCGCCCGCATCCTCGTCACCGATCCGGACGAGCTGGCCAAGACAGACATGGCGGAGCATGCCGTGGAGGCGCTGCGGCACAGCAACATTCGCGAGGTCGTCATCGTCGGCCGTCGTGGACCCGCGCAGGCCGCGTACACCAACCCCGAGCTGATCGCACTCGGCCAGATGGCCGACGTCGACATCGTCGTGGACCCGGACGAGGCGATCCTGGACGCCGCCAGCCGGGCGTGGGTCGACGGGCCGGACTCCGAGCCGTCCGAGAAGCTGAAGGTACGTCAGGTCGAGGAGTTCGCGAAGCGGACCACCTCCGACGGTCGCAAGCGGATCGTGCTGCGGTACCTGGCCTCGCCCGCGGAGATCAGCGGCGACGGCCGTGTCGAGGAGTTGCGCCTGGTGCGCAACGAACTGGTCGCCGACGATGCCGGCAAGCTGTCCGCGCACGCGACCGACCGGACCGAGACACTGTCGACCGGTCTGGTGCTGCGGTCCATCGGCTACAAGGGCCTGCCCGTCGCCGACCTGCCGTTCGACGAGCGCCGCGGCGTCGTTCCGAACGAGAACGGTCGCGTCATCGACCCGGAGACCGGTACGCCGATCCCCGGCGTCTATGTCGCGGGCTGGATCAAGCGCGGACCCACCGGCGTCATCGGCACCAACAAGCACTGCTCCGCGGCCACCGTGGAGATGCTGGTGTCGGACTTCTCCGCCGGACTGCTCGGGCAGCCCGGCAGCGACCGCGAGCAGCTCGGTGAGCTGATCGGCGGGCGCCAGCCCGACGTCATCGACTTCCAGGGCTGGCAGCGTATCGACAAGAAGGAACGCGCGCTCGGAGCGGAGAGCGGACGTTCCCGCACCAAGATCGTCGATCTGGCCGCGATGCTCGACGCCGCCCGCGGCGAGGGTGCGGCCGGCTGACGGCGGGTCGGTGTTGTCGGTGACCGCCCGATATGTCTAAATAAGATGTATCGGGCGTCCGCCGATCGCGGTGGCGCCCGTGACACGGTGTCGTCGAACGAGGGGATGGGCGCATGACCGGGAAGTCGATCGCAGGACACGGTTCGAGGACCCGGCGCTGGTTCGCCCGGGCCGCAGCCCTCGTCGTGGGAGCGACCGCAGCAGGTGCCGCGCTGGTGGGGCCGGCGCAGGCCGCGCCGCTGTTCCCCGGCGGACCCGAGATCCCGGGATTCCAGATGCCGACCTTCGAGCTGCCGCGGGTGGAGCTGCCCCAGATCCCGACGCCGCCTCTGCAGCTCCCGCCCGGATTCGACCTGCCGCCGGAGGTGCGGGCGGCGCTGCCCCCGGGCTCGCTCATGCCGGCCACGCCCGCGCTCGCCCCGATCGGTCCGGCGAACTTCTCGGCGCCGTCGCTCAATCCCGCACCGGGTGAGGTGGTGGGCATCGCGCAACCGATCATCATCCGGCTCAACGAGGTCGTCGGCGACCGCGCCGTCGCCGAGCGGGCCATCCGGGTCACCACGAATCCGCCGGTTGCCGGACACTTCTACTGGATCAACGACAGCCAGGTGCGGTGGAAGCCGGAACAGTTCTGGCCGGCGAACATCCAGGTGAGCGTCGACGCCGGTGATTCGCACTCGACGTTCTCGATCGGCGACGCCCTGGTCACCGTCGCGGACGACAACACCAAGCAGATCACGGTCACCCGCAACGGTGAGGTGGTCAAGACGATGCCGACGTCGCTCGGCAAGCCCGGTCACGAGACGCCGAACGGCACGTACATCGTGGGCGAGAAGTTCCGCGACATGTACATGGACTCGTCCACGTACGGTGTGCCGATCGACGCCCCCGAGGGCTACCGCACGTACGTCGAGTACGCGACCCGAATCTCCTACAGCGGCATCTTCGTTCACGCGGCGCCGTGGTCGGTGCAACAGCAGGGACACAGCAATGTCAGCCACGGCTGCCTCAACGTCAGCACCGAGGACGGCAAGTGGTTCTACGAGAACGCGAAGAAGGGTGACCCGGTGATCGTGCAGAACACCGCCGGCGGCATCCTCAGTGGCAGCGACGGACTGGGTGACTGGAACCGCTGACCCGACCGGACCCGAAGGCGCTGCGCGAGAACCACTCGCGCAGCGCCTTTTTCGTGCGCAAATAGTTGCGATTCCGATCGCCTCGCGACGTTCAGATCCCATCTCGCGCGCATTCACCGGCCATTCGCAGTCGGCGGTAACACTGCTGCGGTGACATCGAGTCCGGAGAGAACCCTGCCGCAGCCACCGGGCCGCGGACTGCTCGGCCGCCCGTGGCGTGACTACGCACTCTTCGCGGTCCTGGTGGGACCCAACCTGGTGCTGCTGGCGGTGTTCACGTACCGGCCACTGATGGACAACATCCGGCTCTCGTTCTTCGACTGGAACATCTCGGATCCGGTGGCGACCTTCATCGGGTTCGAGAACTACCGGGAATGGTGGAGCCGCGACGACACCTGGCAGATCGTCACCAACACGGTCGTGTTCACCCTGGCGACGGTGGTCGGATCGATGGTGCTCGGCCTGGCGCTGGCGCTGCTGCTCGACCGCAAGCTCGTGGGGCGCAACCTGGTTCGCTCGGCGATCTTCGCGCCGTTCGTGATCTCGGGTGCCGCGATCGGCGTCGCGTTCCAGTTCGTGTTCGATCCCAACTTCGGCCTCGTCCAGGACCTGCTGCACCGCATCGGGTTCACCTCGGTGCCGGACTTCTACCAGGAGCCCGGCTGGGCGCTGTTCATGGTGACGGTCACGTACATGTGGAAGAACCTCGGCTACACGTTCGTCATCTACCTGGCCGCGCTGCAGGGCCTTCGTCCCGAGCTGTCGGAGGCCGCCGAGATCGACGGCGCGAGCGGATGGACCCGATTCCGCCGAGTCCTGTTGCCCCAGTTGCGACCCACCACCTTCTTCCTGTCGATCACGGTGATGCTCAATTCCCTGCAGGTGTTCGACATCATCAACGTGATGACCCGCGGAGGCCCGCTCGGGACCGGAACGACCACGATGGTCTACCAGGTCTACAACGAGTCGTTCCGCAACTTCCGGGCCGGTTACGGTGCGACCGTCGCGACCGTCATGTTCCTCGTCCTGCTCGCCGTCACCGTCTACCAGGTGCGCGTGATGGATCGGGGTGAGCGGTCGTGACCGCGCTCGAGGAGCATGTGGTCGCCCCGTCGCTGCCGACGGAGATCGTCGCCCCGGCCGCGCGGGCACAGCGTCGTCGCGAACGCGTGCTGACCACCCTCGGGTACGCGGCGATGGTGTGTGCACTCGTCATGGTGGCGCTGCCACTGTTCTGGATCGTCATGACGTCGTTCAAGGAACGGCCGGACATCTACACCCAGCCGGTCACGTGGTGGCCCAGCACGTTCCATCCCGAGAACTACCGGGAGGCGCTCACGTCGGTGCCGTTCACGACGTTCCTGCGCAACTCGGTGATCATCACGACCGCGCTGGCGGCGATCAAGTTCGTGCTCGGTGTCCTCAGCGCGTACGGGCTGGTGTTCCTGCGGTTCCCGGGTAAGAACTTCGTGTTCCTGGCGATCATCGCGGCGCTCATGGTGCCCAACCAGATCACGGTGATCTCGAACTACGCGCTGGTCGCGGAGTGGGGGTGGCGGAACACCTTCCAGGGCATCATCGTTCCCCTCGCCGGCGTCGCCTTCGGGACGTTCCTGATGCGCAACCACTTCCTGTCGATTCCGTCGGAGATCATCGAGGCGGCGCGGATGGACGGCGCGGGGCACGTCCGGTTGCTGTGGCGGGTGGTGCTGCCGGTGTCGGGGCCGACGATGGTCGCGTTCGCGATCATCACCGTCGTCAACGAGTGGAACGAGTATCTCTGGCCGTTCCTCATGTCCGACGACGCCTCGGTCGCCCCGCTGCCGATCGGGCTGACCCAGCTGCAGAACAACGACGGGCTCACCAACTGGGGACCGGTCATGGCCGCCACCGTGCTGGCCATGCTGCCGATCCTCGTGATCTTCCTTCTGCTGCAACGACACATGATCAAGGGCCTCACCTCCGGTGCGGTCAAGGGCTGACGATATTTCGGACCAGGCATGGAAAGGCACGAAGACATGGCACACATCAACCGTCGCGGATTCCTCGGACTGACCGGGGCACTCGCGGCCGGGGCCGCCCTCACCGCGTGCGCGGGTTCGGGATCGGGTTCCGGCTCGTCGGATTCGAGCGCGTCCGGGTCGGGCGGGACGAACACGATCACGTTCTGGTCCAACCATCCCGGCAAGTCGCAGGACGTGGAGCGGGAACTGATCAAGCGCTTCGAGGCGAAGTACCCCGACCTGAAGGTCGATCTCGTGGACGGCGGCAAGAACTACGAGGAGGTCTCGCAGAAGTTCAACGCCGCACTGTCGGGCGGTGCGCTTCCGGACGTCGTCGTGCTGTCCGACGTCTGGTGGTTCAACTACGCGCTGACCGGGGCGATCGAGCCGCTCGATCCGCTGTTCGGCGAGGTGGGCGTGAACACGTCCGACTACGTCGACTCGCTGCTCGCCGACTACCTGTTCCAGGGCAAGCACTACGCGCTGCCGTACGCCCGTTCCACCCCGATCTTCTACTACAACAAGCAGATCTGGTCGCAGGCCGGGCTGCCCGACCGCGGTCCCGCGACGTGGCAGGAGTTCGACCAGTGGGGCCCCGAACTGCAGCGTGTGGTGGGTGGCGGCAAGCTCGCGCACGGGTGGGGCGACGCCAAGAACTACCTGGGCTGGACGTACGAGGGCCCGATCTGGACCTTCGGTGGTGCCTACTCCGATCAGTGGACGCTGAAGTTCGACGATCCCAGGACGATCGAGGCCGGGAACTTCCTGCGCGACATGGTCTTCGGCAAGAAGTATGCAGCGGTGTCGAGTGACATCGCGAACGAGTTCGCCGCCGGGATCCTCGCCTCGACGATCGCGTCGACCGGTGACCTGTCGGGCATCAAGAAGACCGCGGCGTTCGACTTCGGCACCGCGTTCCTGCCGGCGTCCAACGGCCGACCCGGCTGCCCCACGGGCGGTGCCGGGCTGGCGATCCCGTCGCGCATCTCCGACGACCGGAAGAAGAACGCGCTGAAGTTCATCGACTTCATCACCAACACCGAGAACACGGCGTACTTCTCGCAGAACGTCGGCTACATGCCGGTGCGCAAGTCGTCCGTGGAGGAGCCGTCGATGAAGGCGTTCCTCGATGCGAACCCCAACTCGCGCACGGCCGTCGAACAGTTGGCGCACACGCGGTCGCAGGACTACGCCCGCGTGTTCGTCCCGGGTGGCGACCAGGTCATCGGCACCGGACTCGAGCAGATCGCGCTGCAGAACGCCGACGTGAAGTCCACGTTCGCGTCCGTCGCAGCGCAGCTGCAGCAGACGATCGACCGGCAGATCGCCCCGAAGCTGCCCCAGTAGCAGGACGACAGAAGGAAGACCATGGCACACGTGCAGTTCTCGGCGGTCACCCACCGCTACCCGGGCGGCGAGCGGCCCGCAGTGGACCGACTCGACCTCGACATCGCCGACGGCGAGTTCGTCGTCCTCGTCGGACCGTCCGGGTGCGGAAAATCCACGAGCCTGCGGATGCTCGCCGGTCTCGAATCCGTCGAGACGGGCCACATCCGCATCGGCGGTGCGGACGTGACGGGGCTGGCGCCGAAAGCGCGCGATGTCGCCATGGTCTTCCAGAACTATGCGCTCTACCCGAACATGACCGTCGCCGAGAACATGGGCTTCGCGCTGCGCAACGCCGGGGTGAACAAGACCGAGCGCACCGCGCGCGTCCTCGAAGCCGCGCGGATGCTCGAACTCGAGCCGCTGCTGGGCCGCAAGCCCGCCAAGCTGTCGGGCGGGCAGCGGCAGCGCGTCGCGATGGGGCGGGCGATCGTCCGGCACCCGGCGGTGTTCTGCATGGACGAGCCGCTGTCCAATCTCGACGCGAAGCTCCGGGTGAGCACCCGCGCCCAGATCTCCGGGCTGCAGCGCCGGCTGGGTACGACGACCGTCTACGTCACCCACGACCAGGTCGAGGCGATGACGATGGGCGATCGGGTGGCGGTGATGTGCGACGGCCGACTGCAGCAGATCGCCCGCCCGCGCGAGCTGTACGACGATCCGGTCAACACGTTCGTCGCCGGTTTCATCGGATCACCCGGGATGAGTCTGCTCGAGGCGCCGGTCGAGGGGACCACCGCGGTGCTCGGGGATCTGCGCGTGCCGCTGCCGGCGTCGGCGCGAGGGGAGGACCGCGTCGTCGTCGGGGTGCGCCCGGAGTCGTGGACCCTGGTGGGGGAGTGGCGCAAGGGCTCGCTCACGGTGGTCGCGGAGTTGTTCGAGGAACTCGGCGCCGAATCGTTCGTCCACGCGGTGAACGCCGACCCCACTGACGAGACCTGGTCCAGCAAGGGCGGACGGGTCGTCGTCCGCGTGGACCGGAAGGTGTCGGTGAGCGCCGGCGAGCGGCTGCATCTGCTGCCGAAGCTCGACGAGATCCGGTTCTTCTCGGCGTACTCGGGCGAGCGGCTGCGCTGACGGCTCGCGCATAATCCGTCCCATGACCGTGACCCGTTCGATCCTGCTGTTCGTCCTGGCCGCGCTGTTCGAGATCGGCGGCGCCTGGCTGGTGTGGCAGGGGATCCGCGAGCATCGCGGCTGGTTGTGGGTGGGCGCCGGCATTGTGGCGCTCGGCATCTACGGACTCGTCGCGACGCTGCAGCCCGACGCCAACTTCGGGCGCATCCTGGCCGCATACGGCGGCGTGTTCGTCGCCGGGTCGCTGCTGTGGGCGGTGGTGATGGACGGGTTCCGCCCCGACCGGTACGACATCATCGGCGCGGCGATCTGCCTGTGCGGCGTCGGCGTGATCATGTACGCGCGGTAGCCGCTGCGCGCCCGTGCGCCTTTCTGGTCGGTCCACCAGAAAGGCGCACAGGCGGCGAAGCCGCCTACCAGATCTTGACGCGCTTGTCCGGATCCAGGTACAGCTCGTCACCGGGCTTGACGTCGAACGCCTCGTGGAAGCTGTCCAGGTTGCGGATCACGCCGTTGCAGCGGAACTCCGGCGGCGAGTGCGGATCGACGGCCAGCCGTCGGATCGCTTCCTCGTTGCGGGCCTTGGTCCGCCACACCTGCGCCCAGCCGAAGAACACGCGCTGCAGGCCGGTGAGCTCGTCGAGCACGGGGGCGTCGGCGCCCTCGGTCGCGATCCGGTAGGCCGCGAGCGCGATCGACAGACCGCCGAGGTCGCCGATGTTCTCGCCGATCGTGAACTCGCCGTTGACGTGATGGCCGGGCAGGTCCTTGGGCTCGAACTCGTTGTATTGCTCGATGAGTGCCTTGGTGCGCTTGCCGAACTCGGTGCGGTCGTCGTCGGTCCACCAGTCGACCATGTTGCCGTCGCCGTCGTACTTGGCGCCCTGGTCGTCGAAGCCGTGGCCGATCTCGTGTCCGATGACGGCGCCGATGCCACCGTAGTTGGCGGCGTCGTCGGCGTCGGCGTCGAAGAACGGCGGCTGCAGAATCGCTGCGGGGAAGACGATCTCGTTCATGCCCGGGTTGTAGTACGCGTTGACCGTCTGCGGCGTCATGAACCACTCGTCGCGGTCCACGGGGCCGCCGAGCTTGGCGATGTCGCGGTCGTGGTCCGCGGCGTACCCGCTGCGATAGTTGCCCACCAGATCCGCCGGGTCGATCTCGACGGCCGAGTAGTCCCGCCACTTGTCCGGGTAGCCGATCTTCGGGGTGAACTTCTCGAGCTTCGCCAGCGCGGCCTGCCGGGTCTGCGGGCTCATCCACTCGAGGTCGGAGATGTTGCGGCGGTACGCCTCCTGCAGGTTCGCGACCAACTCCTGCATCCGGGCCTTGGACTCCGGCGGGAAGTGCCGCTCGACGTACAGCTTGCCGACCGCCTCGCCGAGGAGGTCCTGTACCAGCGAGACGCCGCGCTTCCAACGCTCACGATTCTCCTGCGTGCCGCTGAGCGTCTTGCCGTAGAACGCGAAGTCCTCCGCCACGATGGCCTCGGTCAGGTACGGGGCCCGCGAGTGCAGGACGCGCCACGTGGCCCACGCCTTCCAGTCCTCGATCGGCTGCGACGTCCACAGCTCGGTGAGCGCCTCGACGAAGCTGGGCTGGCGGACGACGATCTCGGCCAGCTGCTCGGGGGTGGCCTCGAGGCCGGAAATCCAGGCGGCCCAGTCGAATCCGCCGTGCCGGGACTGCAGGTCGCTGCGCGTGACGAGGTTGTAGCTGAGCTCGGCGTCGCGGCGCTTGACGACGTCCCAGTGTCCGGCCGCGAGCTTGGTCTCGAGGTCGAAGACGCGCTGCGCGTCGTACTCGACACCGGCGAGTTCGAACATCTTCCGGATGTGCGCGCGGTACGCGTCGCGCACCTCGGCGTAGTTGTCCTCGCGGTAGTACGACTCGTCGGGCAGCCCGATCCCGGACTGTGTGAAGTGCACCAGGTAGCGGGCCGAGTTCTTGGCATCGGTGTCGACGTACTGGCCGATCGCGCCGCCGACACCCGTGCGCTGCAGGCGTCCGACGATCCCGGCGAGCTCGCTCAGGTTCGCGGCGTTCGCGACGGAGGCCAGTTCGTCGGCGATCGGGGCGATCCCGGCCGCCTCGGCGGCGTCGGCGTCCATGAAGCTCGAGTACAGGTCACCGATCTTCTGCGCGTCGGTGCCGGGCGCCGCGCCGGACGCGGACGCCTCCTGGATCAGCGTCCGCACGTCCTCCTCCGCCTTGTCGTACAGCGTGCGGAACGCGCCGTCCACCGCCCGGTCGGCGGGGATCTCGTACTCGTCCAGCCACTTGCCGTTGACGTGCACGAACAGGTCGTCCTGCGGGCGGGTGCCCGGGTCGAGATGGGTGAGGTCGATGCCGGAATGCTGCGCAGTCGTCATCGCTCCATCTTTACACCGACCGCGAGCGCGTGGCCGGTCCTGCCGGAGGCGGGGCGAGGGGATCAGGCGTCGATACCGAGGTTGATCGCGGCGAGGACCCGATCGGACTGCCGCGACGTGGCCATCAGACCGGCCTCGTCGAAGATGCCGTCGGAGGCGTTGCGGGTGTCGCGACCGGTGTGGTCGGCGTACGGCGAGACGGTGGAGAGGATCTCGTCGGTGAAGGTGTCGTCGAAGAACAGCTGCGTGGTGAGCACCGTTTTCTTGTCGATGTGCACCTTGAGGTGGATGTGCACGGTCCGGCCCGTGTACCAGCCGGGGAAGACGGTCGTGAACTGGACGATCCCGTCGGCATCGGTGGTCTGGGCGCCGCGCAGGTAGGTGCCGTCGTCGGTGGTGGTGGCCTCCTGATCGCCGACGCTGTACGAGCCGTCGGACGTCTCGCCGGAACCGCCCATGCCCATACCGCCGCCCGGGCCGCCCTGCGGCGGCCGGCCCATGCCGCCACCCATGCCGCCACCCATGCCGCCGCCCTGGTTGGCGGCCTGCGAGCCGGACTCGAAACCGGAGTAGACGCCGCCGGCGTCGCAGTGCCAGATCTCGACGACGGCGTTCGCGACACCGGCCGCGCTGCCGTCCGGGCTGCAGTTCGTCAGATCCTGGACGCGCATCGCGAGGTTCAGCTCCAACCCGGACGATCCTCACGGATGTCGTTGCGGATGGAGTCGACGTCGAACCAGTACGGGCCCTGCGTCTCCTCGACCGCCATGACGCACCGCGGTGCCTGGTCGAGCAGCGCCAGCAACTGGGCGTCGACAGTGCCGCCCGACGCGGCAGCGGTCGCGGGGGCGGTCGCGGGGGCGGTGGCAGAGGAGCCGGAGCCGCCGCCGTTACTGCACGCGGCGATCAGCCCGCCCAGGCTGATCGTCCCGCCCAGGGCGAGCGCCCGTCGCCGGCTGATCCGTTGGCGGCTCAGTTCCACGTCTTTGTTCACTCGAGATCCTCCTCGCTGCGGTTGCTTCGAGGATCATCGTGCGTCGGACGACTGCCGTGAGGCTGGATACCAGCTGGGAGTCGGCTGTGAGCGTTACAGCAGCTGCGCGCTCGCGGCGGCCCGGATCAGGACCTGGCCCGAGTCGTCGACCAGCCGGGACTCGATGAGCGCCAGCCGTCGCCCGGCGCGGACTACCTCCGCCTCGGCCCGGATGTCGGGGCCGTCGGTGGCGGGGGAGCGGACGAAGTCGATGCGCAGGTCCAGGATCCGGTACTGCTGGTCGATCGCGGTGAGAGTCTGGGCGACAAGGCCGTTGACCAGGTCGGCCGCGGTGATCAGGATGCCGCCCTGGATCGAACCCAGGTAGTTGCTCATCCAGTCCCGCGGCGCGAACGTCGCGGTGAGGCTGCCCCGCTCGACGTCGGTGAGGCGGACGTCGAGCAGCCCGGCGAGGGGGCCGCGCGCGATCCGCTCCGATGCGATGCCGTCGACGATGTCCAGGCCGGCACGTCCGGCCAGTTCGTCCGGTGCCGCGCACGGCTCGGATGCGGGCACGGGGAGGCGTTCGCCGCTCAGCACCGCGTCGGCGTTCGCGCGGGGGCGCGTGACGAAGACGCCGCGCGACTGCAGGACGGCGACGGTGTTGCCGTCGCCGTCGCGCATGGCGCCGGCCGCGAGTCCGATGCCGGCGTCGACGTCGAGGTTGACGACGTCACCGGTCGAGACGACCATTCCGTGGGCCGGCATCGGCGCGGCCAGCGTCGCGGAGATCTGCGAGAGCACCATGCCGGCGTCGGAGGGCATCGAGTTGCCCAGCGCGCCGCCGGGGCAGGCGTCGGCGAGCACACCGACCGAGCCGAGAATCGTCTGCCCGCGGTGGTCGTGAAAGCGGGCGCCGACTTCCTGGGCAAGCACGAGATGCCCGGGCCGGATCTCCCGCGCCCCGACTCCCATGAACAGGTTGAGCCGGTCGACCCGCTCGGGGGCGGGCTTGCGGGTGTGGAGGTCGTCGGCTGTCGCGGTCATCGGTCCTGTGTACCACCAACGCTCGACGGTGCCGAACCGCTATCCCACCTGCGCGCTCGCGCGAGCCGACACGAGCAGGCTGCCGTCGGCGTCGTGAGCCGGGTTTCGATCAGGGCCAGACGCCGTCCCGCCCGGACCACCTCGGACGTGACGGTGATGTCGGGGCCGTCGGGCCGTAGTGCGTCTCCTGCCCCGCCGAGTCCCAGACCTCGCCGGTGGTGATGCCGGTCCCGGTCTCGAGATCGAGGTGGGTGGTGCGGGCCACCGGTGTCATACCCTCCTCGTCACCAGGCCGGAGGCATGCGGGACCGTCGGAATCTCAGCCGCCGAGACGGGCGTGCATCTCCCACACCAGGATCTCCGCGCCGATCTCGGAGGAGATCGTCTGCCCGCCGGACGAGCTGAGCCGGACGGCGTCACCCTCGTAGAGCGTCCCGACGCCCTCCATCTCCGCGGTGCCCTGCGCCACGAACACGTGCACGAAGGGCGCCTCCGGGATCCGTACCGCCTTGCCCGGCTGGAGGCGGGCGGCGTGCAGCGACGCGTACTTGTTCTTGATGCGGATCGCCGCGTGGTCCCGATGCTGCGGCATGCCCGACGCCACCGGTACCAGCCCGCCGGACAGCAGTTCGTCGTCGATCTCGAGCTGTTCGTACCCGGGGGTGATCCCGGGCTCGTCGGGCGCGACCCACATCTGGACGAAGTGCACCGGCTCGGTGTGCTCGTCACCCTGCAGCCGCCACGAGTCGTTCTTCTCCGAGTGCAGGATTCCCGTGCCCGCGCTCATCCGCTGGGCGAGGCCGGGATAGATGACGCCGGAGTGGCCGATGGAGTCCTGATGCACCAGCGATCCCCGCAGCACCCAGGTGACGATCTCCATGTCCTTGTGGGGGTGGGTGTCGAAGCCCTGCCCAGGCTGGACGATGTCGTCGTTGTTCACCAGCAGCAGTCCGTGATGGGTGTTGTCCGGGTCGTAGTGATGGCCGAACGAGAACGAGTGCTTCGAGTCCAACCACTGGATCCGGGTCTTCAGGCGGTCGCCCGAGCGGTGGACGTCGATGTGGGGCGTGGTGAGAGCTGGCATGCGGTCCTCCTCGGTGACAGTCGCGTTCGGGGCTTTCGCGCTGTCGCGTCACCAGCGTACGAAGTGGAACCCGTCGGCGCCGAATCAGTGGTGTCGAATCGGTCTCGGAGTGTTCACGGACGAGTGACGGGCGAACCGATCACGACGGCGAGGAAATCGCCGTCATTCGTGATCGGTTGCCCGCCAGTCGTTTTGGTGTCGGTCTGTCGACTCAGCCGAGTGATTCGTGCGCGGCGGGGATCGAGCCGAGTCGACCGGCCTGGAAATCCTCGAACGCCTGCATGACCTCTGCCTTGGTGTTCATGACGAACGGACCGGCCATCGCGATGGGTTCGCGGATGGGCTGGCCACCGAGAACGAACACCTCCAACGCCTCGGTGCGCGAGTCCTGGGTGCCGGCCGCCGCGATCGTGATCGAGTCCCCGCGGCCGAAGACCGCGGTCTGGCCGGACGAGATCGGTCGGCGATCGGCGCCGACGTATCCGTCGCCCGCGAGCACGTAGACGATCGCGTTGAAGTCGCGGTTCCACGGCAGGGTGACGCTCGCGCCCGGTGCGACGGTCGTGTGCGACAGCGCGATCGGGGTGTACGTCGAACCCGGGCCCTGGTGCCCGGCGATCTCGCCCGCGATGACCCGGATCAGTGCGCCGCCGTCGTGACTCGAGAGGAGCGCGACCTTGCTGCCGGTGATGTCCTGGTAGCGGGGCGCGGCCATCTTGTTGCTCTTGGGGAGGTTGACCCACAGCTGCACGCCGTGGAACAGGCCGCCGCTCATCACGAGGTGTTCGGGCGGGGTCTCGATGTGGAGGATGCCGCCGCCGGCGGTCATCCACTGGGTGTCGCCGCCGCCGATGGTGCCGCCACCCCCGTTGGAGTCCTGGTGCTCCATGATCCCGTCGATCATGTAGGTGACGGTCTCGAAGCCGCGGTGCGGGTGCCACGGGGTGCCCTTGGGCTCGCCCGGTGCGTAGTCGACCTCGCCCATCTGGTCCATGTGGATGAACGGGTCGAGGTGGGCCAGGTCGATCCCGGCGAATGCGCGGCGGACGGGGAAGCCCTCGCCCTCGTATCCGACCGGAGCGGTGGCGATGCCCAGAACGGGACGGTCGACCGCAGTCGGGTCGGCCGCCTCGATGCGGGGCAGCGCGAGGATGTTGTCGACGGTCACGGCAGGCATGGAGCCCTCCTCGGATCTATTAGTTGAGGATTCAACTAGTTCACCGTAGCTCAACACCGCACGAACGGATCTATTCCCCACCCGGTCGGGGCGTAGCGAAGATCGGCCCCGAGACCAGCCCCTGGGTCAGCCTGCCGTGCCGGGTGGGGGACCGATGAGCCCGAGCCGGGCCGCTGTGAGGAGCGCGTCGGCCCGCGAATGGACGCCCAGTTTGCGGTAGACGCTCCGCAGCTGCGTCTTGACGGTGTTCTGAGAGACGAACAGCGTGGTGGCGATTTCGGCGACCGACGACGTGGACGCCAGGACGTTCAGCACCGCGGACTCGCGGTCGCTCAGATCCACCAACCGGATTCGGTCCGGGAAGACCCCCGACTCCGGAGGCGGAACCGCAGCCAGCCATTTCTCCGGCAGCGCCACGCCCAGCGTCGACATCTGCGCGATGCGACCGACCGGCAGGGACGCGAACGGTCGGACCAACCCGGTCTGGTCGAACAGTGCGACGGCCCGCTGCAGCATCGCCTGGGCCTGGGGCTCGTGCGACAACTCGAGATGTGCAGCGGCTTGGACCAGGGCCGACTCCATCCGGATCCGCGGATGGGCACAGTCCGTGACCGTCGGCCGCACGCAGTCGGCCAGTGCCGCTGCCGGGTGTCCGCTCGAGAGGTTCATGCGTGCACGGGCCATCGACGTCCACGGTCCTCGGCCGGGTGTCTTCTCGACGGTCCGCCACGCCTCGTTGCCTCGCCCCAGCGCCGAGTAGAGGTCGGCCTCGGTCGCCGTGAGCAGCGCCGCCGCGATCGATCCCGGAGTGAACCACCGCTCGTAGACCGCGCTCGCCCGGTGCATCCGGTCGAGTCCCGCTCCGGCCTGCCCGCTCACGAGTTCCAGCTGGCAGTGCGCGTACAGCGCGAATGCCCACAGCTCCTCGTCGTCCGGCAGGTCGCCCAGTTCGGCGAGGATCTTGGCGGCGACGTCGAGCTCCATCCGGTCCAGGGCGACCAGCACGCCTGCTACGAGCCCGCCGACCCGAACCATCGCGGTGACCCAGGCCGCGGCGTCCTCGTGTCGGCGTTCCCGCTCGAGCCAGGTCTCGGCGTGGCCCAACTCGCCGATCAGGGCGTAGTTGAGTGCGAGGCTTCCGGCGGCGTTGCGGGCGACGAAGTCGGTTCCGGCCGGACGGTTGCTGTTGTAGGCACGGCGGAGTTCGGCCGAGGATCGGGAAAGGTCGCCGTGCAACTGCTGCGTGATACCCCACTGCAGCCGCAGCAGGGGAAGGAACGCGGATACCGTGTCGGGCTGCAACTCGAGCGCGCGATCACCGAGTTCCGACATGCGCACGGTCAGCTCGGACGCCTGCGTGAAATTGCCGGCGATCCGCAGGATGAACGACTGCACGCTGCTCACCGCGAGCACGTCCGCGATCGCCGGGCCGCGCGCCGCCGTATCGACATCGACGGTCGGCGGCGCGAGATCGGGCAGCTGCGCCGAGTCGGCGCCGAACCGCAGGAACAGCTCCCGGCCCGCTCGGATCGTGAGGTCGTCGGCGGCCGCGTGTTCGGGCAGCGCCGCCAGGCTTTCGCGGACCAGGCGGAAGTGCCGCGAGATCAGCACCACCCAGTTGGCCTTGAGAATCGACACCGCCTGGTCCCAGTCCCGCCCCTCGACGGTGTAGACGAGTGCCTGAGCGACATCGTCCTGCTGAAGGAACCATCGAGCCAGGTCGCTCGATGCGCGCAGCGGACCTTCCGGGGCCTCGTTGCGGACATCGCGCATCAGGGACTCCCGGATCGGCGGTGGGTACTGCCACTCGGTGTCCTTCGGCCACGGCAGGCGGACCAGCACGCCGGCTGCTTCGAGTTCCCGAAGCATGTCGGGGGCGGTGTGGTCCGCGGTCAGCATCGCGGCGATCTCGGCGGTGAGGGTTTTCGCCGCCGACGTCGTGAGCATGAAGTCCCGCAGTTCCGAGAGCTCCTCGTCGCGCAGGATCTCCCGATCGACAAAGCGGTCGATCGATCGTTCGAGGGCGCTCAGGGCGAGTTCTCGGCTCTGCTCGAAGTCGATGCCGAACGGGCGGACGACGGCCACGGCGGCCTGCACGAGGGGCGGGAAGCCCCCGGTGAGGTCCTGCACCATCGCCAGAAGGTGCGGTGCCGCTTCGGTGCCGTGCGCACACAGCACCGCACGTGATTCGTCGAGCGTGAACAGCAGATCGGTGGGTGAGATCGCGACATGGTCGACGTCGAGCATCGCGTCGCTGAAGACGCACGAATCCCGCGTCGTCGCGACGACGTGCAACCGCGGATCCAGGTCGAGGAGTCCGAGAATGCGGAGTTCGGCCGCCGGATCATGCAGACGATCGATGTCGTCGAGGACGAGTACGACGGGGTCGGAGGCCGCCGCGGGAGTGGATTCGAGTGCCGCGTCGACGCGGGCCGCCACGGTGTTCCAGTAGTCGTCCGGTGCGGTGTGTGGTGCGGGGGTGTCCATCATCACGATCGGCCCCGACGGGCGCTGCGCGGATGCGATCCAGGTCGTCGCGAAGGCGGTCTTCCCTGCGCCGCGGGGCCCACGAACAACGGTCAAGGCGGGTAGTTCCGATATCAGCGCGAACAGCCGAGGGCGATCGAGCAGGAATCTTCGTGCACGGTCGCGCTGTCGGCCCGGACTCGGTTGTTCGTATTGCGGTCCCACTCACACACCCCCAGTCGTCCACCGACATTCGTCGATGGTCGGAATCGTGCCCCCACGAAACCCTGAACGTGCACGTGACCACAATTCGAGGCCACGTGCACGTCAAGTAAATACTTCCACAACCCTCCGGGTGCAGGCGGGGAATCGCCGACGCGGTTCAGGAGGTGTGAGGGACCTGTTCGGGGGACTCGATCGCGGTCAGCAACACGCCCTTGGTCTCGCGGGTGAAGAAGGCTGCAAGCGCGACGCACAGGGCGAGCGTGACGACATGCCACGTGAAGAGGTCGGGGGTGCCACGGGACGTCAGCCACGAATTGAGATACGGCGCGGTGCCGCCGAAAATCGCGGCCGCGAGCGAGACCGCGATGCCGATGCCCGCGGCGCGCGACTTGGTCGCGAACAGTTCCGCGAACCATGCGACCTGTGTGCCGGCGGCGAAGGCCTGGAGGCAAGAACATCTCGGCACCGCAGGTGGGGCAGGAAGTCGAGACCCATCCCGCCGTCTCCAAGGAGCTCCACCCCGAGCATCTCGTGGTCGTGGACGAGCTTCCGCGGTCGTCCGGCGGGAAGCTCGCGAAGGGCGTCGAGCAGTGTGCGTGCGCCGACGAACCCGGTGAGTACTACCGGTCCGAATTGCTCAGGGACTGTGCCGAATCCGACGCACTCGAGGCGACGTCGCGGGGCTGTCACACGACCGCCGAGAGCCGTGTCGTGGACGGTGCGGCCGCGTAGTGGTCGCCGGCCCGGGCGACGAGCCGGACCAGCGCGTGCGCGACGTCGGCGGCCTGGTCCAGGATCACCGAATGCCCCGCGTCGTCCAGTCGCACCAGTTCGGCGGACGGTAGATCGGCCGCGATCGCCACCGAATGTTCGAACGGTGTCAGCAGATCGGCCGTGCCGCCGAGCACGAGCGACGGGATGGTGCGCAGCGCCGCGAGGGAACCGGACTCGTCCAGTCCGACGAACGACCGGAGGAATCCGTACATCGTCACGACCGATGTCTGGTTGTCGAGGGTGTGCGTCAGGACGCGTTGCATCAGCCGGGGCACCCGTTCGACACCGAACTGGAACAGCGACATCACCGGGTGCCGCAGGAACCGGCCGAGCCCGGAGCGGGTGATATCGCTCGCGGCGGTCGACAGCAGGCCGACGCCCACGACGCGCGAGCCGACCGCGGCCGGGTTCTGACGGGTGTAGGCCAGCGCGGCCATGCCGCCCATCGAGTGACCCACCAGCACGACGGGCCCGGTCGGAACGGTCGCCCGGATCACCGCGTCGAGGTCGCGTCCCAGTTGGTCGATCGTGTACGTGTGGGCGGGCGCGCTGCCCGACGCGCCGTGGCCGCGGTGATCGTAGAAGACCATCCGGACCGACGGACCCCACTCGCGGACCAGGTGCGAGCGCAGTCGCGCCCACGAATGCGAGTGCAGGCAGTGCCCGTGCACGAACACCGCGGTCACCGGTGCGTCGGACGGCCCGTACTCACGTACCGCGAGCGCCACCCCGTCCTCGGACTGCACGATGTGCCGACGACCGTGGTCGGCGTCGGTGCTGCGCTTCGTGGTCATGACGCCCTCCCGGGTCGAGGTGGTGTGTATCTACCAATCTCGTGGGTGGGGCGCGGTGCGGACAGTGGCCCGGGGGATGGCGCGGACTCACCGAGGTGGCGGAGGCGGACACCTCGGGTGGGTTGTCGAACTGTCGGTAATCGTGCGCAGAGTTCCGGTGCAGGGGGACAATCACCACGAGTGCAGTACGAGAGCGCAAACGGAACATCGGACCGGGAGGCTTTTGTGAACTACTTCGAAGACGACCCGCGGAACTCCTCCGGCCGGGTGCACGAACATCCGGGCGAAGCGATCGAGGACACCCGCAACTGGCCCGGTTACGCGCTGGTCGGGATCGGGATCGTGACGCTCGGTATGGCGTTGGTCGCGGCAGGCTACGGGTTCCAGGGCTGGGCGTGGATCGCCGGGACGATCTGCGCGGTGAGCCTGGTGGTCGGGCCGGTACTGGTCCTGCGTGAGCACCGCCGGATCAAGAGACTCGACGATCTCGGACTGCCGGACGGCCTGGGGTACTGACTTGGGGGTACCGACTGCCGTGTCGCGGCCGTCAGGTCGGTTGTTTCTGCGCCCAGTCCGTCGCGATCTCCGGGTAGCCCGCGGCGATCTGGTCCACCCGCTCGGGGGTCGCGGATTCCAGCTCGGCGCGGTGGCGTTGTGCCTCGGCGAGCGATCCGGTGAAGCCGTTCGCGGTGGGCACCGGCGACGGCTCGTCCTCGGTCGGTGCGTTCAGCTCGAGCGTGTGGATGATGCCGTCGAGTCGGTTTGCTACGAAGTGGCGCTTGTCCTCACTCATGAATCCATGACACCACCGCGACGCCGGTGTGCATACCCCTTTCCCCGGTCCGTCCGGTGCGTGCGATGAGTTTTTCGCGCGGCACAGGTCTGTCCTGGTGTGAGCATCTCGCAGGCTCACCCCACCCGAACATCCCGTCGAGTCAGGAGACCCCCGATGTCCCGATTGATCTTCGTGAACCTGCCGGTCGAGAACGTCGCTGCCACCCGGAAGTTCTTCGGGGACCTCGGCTTCGAGTTCAACGAGCAGTTCTGCGACGAGAGCACCGCGTGCATGGCCGTCAATGACTCGGCGTGGATCATGCTGCTGCAGGAGAGCCGCTTCCGCGACTTCATCGCCGACGACATCTGCGACACCACGAAGAGCCGCGAGGTGCTCACGTGCATCTCCGCCGACAGCCGCGAGGGTGTGGACTCGCTGGTCGACGCCGCCATCGCGGCCGGCGGAACGAAGTGGATGGACCCGCAGGATCACGGGTTCATGTACGGGCGGTCCTTCCGCGACCTCGACAACCACGTCTGGGAGGTCATGTGGATGGATCCGGCCGCGACCGGGCAGTAGCCGTCAGGGGTGGGCGGGCAGGCCGAATCTGTCGAACAGTTCGGTGTCGAAGAAGCACGTGACGTGCGCGACCCCGTGCTCGGTGACGTCCAGGACATGCAGTTGGAACGGTCGGTGGATGCCGTCCTCGTCCCGCATGTACAGGCCGAGCGCGGGTTGCCCGTTCGCCGACGTCGGGAGCAGCCGCATGTCGCCGGCGCCCTGAGCGGGGCACTTCTCCTTGATGAGGCGCGCGATGTCGGCACCACCGACGTACCACCCGACGAATGGCGGCATCTCCCACACGGCGTCGCGGGTGAACATCTCCACCAGCCCGTCGATGTCGTACCGTTCGAATCCGTCGACGTACCGGCGCAGCAGTTCGCGGGTCTCGTCCGACTCGGGTTCGACCAGGGTGTCCGGGGTGGGCGTCGCCTCGGACAGTTGTGCTCGGGCCCGCTGCAACAGACTGTTCACCGCCGCCGTGGACGTGTCCAGGGCGGCGGCCACTTCGGCGGCCTTCCACTGCAGCACGTCCCGCAGCACCAGCACCGCGCGCTGACGGGCCGACAGGTGCTGCAGCGCCGCGACGAACGCCAGCCGCACCGATTCGCGTTCCGCCACGACGGTCGCGGGATCGTCCGCACCCCGGCCCGAATCGCCCCACACCATCGAATCCGGAATCGGCTCGAGCCACGGCACCTCGCCGCGCTCGATCAGGTCGTCGGACGGGTCGGAACTGGGCGCGCCCAGGCCGGTCGGCAGCGGGCGGCGGGCCCGGCCCTCGAGCGCCGTCAGGCACGTGTTGGTCGCGATCCGGTGCAGCCACGTGCGGATCGACGACCGGCCGTCGAAGTTGCCGTACCCCCGCCACGCTCGCACGAGCGTCTCTTGCAGCAGGTCCTCGGCGTCGTGGATCGACCCCATCATCCGGTAGCAGTGCGCCAGTAGTTCGCGTCGGTAAGGATCTGCGGCAGCGAGGAATTGGTCGTCGACGCTCTGCTCAACGGTCATGTCCCGAACCCTAGTGGCGCCCCCCGACAAGCGGAACAGCTCGACGTCGGCGGGGTGTGCGACTCCCACCCGAGGGTGTCTGTCGGGACGGCCGCGACGCGCCGAGGATCGAATGTATGGAGCGGTCGACCGTGCCGCCCGGCGAGGGAGAACGACATGTACGGGATCGTCTGCAACACGAAGCGGATCGGTGAGATCACCGCCGCTCGGGCCCGCGAGGTCCTGGAGGACTGGGTGCCCAGCGCCGTCGAAGGCGACGACGAAGCGCGTTCGGAAGTACTCGCCGTGGTCTACCCCCTGGTGCGCCGCTACTGCTACGCCAGGTTGGGGCGTGGGGCGCTGCGCGAGGTCGCCGAGGACGTCGCCCACGAGGTCTGCGTCGCCGTGTTGACGGCGCTGCCGCGGTACCGGGAGCAGGGCGCGTCGTTCCTGACCTACGTGTACGCGATCGCCGGGCACAAGGTGGTGGACGCACGCCGCGCCGCCGGACGGACCTGCGACCCGCTCGACGAGGCCACCGACCCCGTCTGCCCGGACGCCGGCCCCGCGGAGCGGGCAATCGCCTCCGAACGCGGTGCGCATGCCCGCGCGCTCGTCGACTCGCTGCCGGAGCGGTACCGCGAGGTCGTGGTGATGCGGGTGATGTGGGGGATGTCGGCGGCGGAGACCGCGGCGGCCCTCGGCACGACGGCGGGGGCGGTCCGGATCGCGCAGCACCGAGCACTCGGCCGACTCCGGGCGCAGTCACCCCGGGTCGTGGAACCGGCGGCCTGAGCCCCTCACAGATCGTGCTCGGTGATCACGCCGCTGTGCAGCGCCTTCTCGACCAGCCGGAGTCGCTTCTGGTTCTGCGGCAGCTTCTCGACGCCGAACTTGGCGAACAGGGCCCGCAGGTGTGTCTTGACCGCATCCACGCTGAGGAACACCTCGTCGGCGATCTGCTGATTGGACGCCGGGTTCGCGAACGCCGCGTTGTGCTTGTACGGCCGGCACAGGGCGACCAGGATGGTCCGTTGCGTCTGCGTCAGAGAACGGACGGTCGGAATGTCCACGGCGATGCGCGTCGGGTCCCCACCCTGCCCGGACAGGTCGCGGAACACGAACGCCGAGTTGCCGATCCGGATGCTGTCGCCGTTGCGTAGCCGTCGCCGGCCCGAGATGCGTTCACCGTTGACAAAGGTGCCGTTGCGGGACAGGCCGTCGTCGGCGATCGTCCAGTCGGTGCCGATCCATTCGATCGTCGCGTGCAGCCGCGACACCTCCGGATCCGACACCAGCGCCACGTCCGCTTCGGACGAGCGGCCCACCGTCACCCGCGGGGTATCCACGGACAGCGTCAACTCGCGCGGACACCCCGTCTGATCGGTGTACCGCAGGCAGGGCGCATCGATTGCACTCATCGCCACTCCTCGGGGACATTTTCATCGTGCCCGGCCGAACCGGCGACTGACAAGCGCCCCATGTCGGCGTCGACCGACCTACACTCGCATTCGTGCAGCACACAGAGTCGGAATTCACCGGGGTGCACGGCACCCGCATCGTGTACGACGTCTGGCGGCCGGACGGCCCGCCGACCGGCATCCTCCTGCTCGCGCACGGTCTGGGCGAGCACGCTCGCCGGTACGACCACGTGGTCGCGCGGCTCACCGGGCTGGGTCTGGTGGTGTACGCGCCCGACCATCGCGGCCACGGCCGGTCGGGTGGCAAGCCGATCGAGCTGCGCGAGTGGTCGGAGTTCACCGACGATCTCCACCGGTTGTCCGCGATCGCGATCACCGAGAATCCGGGCCTCGACCGATTCCTGCTGGGCCACAGCATGGGTGGCGCCATTTCGCTGTCGTATGCGCTCGACCACCAGGACGAGCTGGCGGGTCTGATCCTGTCGGCGCCGGCGGTCGACGTCGTCACGGGTAAGTCCAAGGTCGTGATCGAGATCGGGAAGCTCCTCGGACGCTTCGCCCCAGGTGTACCCGTCGAGACCCTCGATGCGAAGGCGGTCTCGCGCGACCCTGCCATGGTCGCGGCGTACGAGTCCGACCCGCTGGTTTATCATGGAAAGGTCAAGGCGGGCATCGCGCGCGGGATGATCATCGCCGCCGAGAGTTTCCCGGCCCGGTTGCCGTCTCTGACCCTGCCGATGCTCGTCATGCACGGCACCGAGGATCATCTCGCCGACATTTCCGGCAGTCGGATGATCGCCTCTCGCGCCGGATCGAAGGACTTGACGTTCAAGGCGTACGACGGTCTGTACCACGAGGTGTTCAACGAGCCCGAACAGGAGAAGGTGCTCGACGACGTCGTCGATTGGCTCCGCCCGCGCCTGCAGGTGACGTAACATCCCGAAATGACCGATCCTGTCAGCGCACTCAGCCACCGGAGCGTTCGCGTCGGCGACATCGACATGCACATCGCCGAGCAGGGGGAGGGCCCACCCGTCGTGCTGTGTCACGGCTTCCCGGGTCTCTGGTACAGCTGGCGGCACCAGTTGCCCGCGCTCGCCGCGGCGGGCTACCGGGTGATCGCCCCCGACATGCGCGGCTACGGCCGCACCGACGCGCCGTCGGATCCGCGTTCGTACGATCGCCGGCACACCGTCGATGACATGGTCGGGCTCCTCGACGCCCTCGGGATCGAGGACGCGGTCTTCGCGGGCCACGACTTCGGTGCGCAGCTGGTGTGGGACCTGCCCACGTGGGCGCCCGGCCGCGTGCGGGCGCTCATGCAGCTCAGCGTGCCGCGCATGCCGCGCCAGCCGATCCAGCCGACGATCGGGTTCCGGTACCTCGCCTCCCAGCACTTCGTGCACCTGCACTACTTCCAGGAGCACGGCCCGGCCGACCGCGAGCTCGGCGACAACCCGAAGGCGTTCCTCGCCAAGATCTTCCACGCGCTCAGCGGTGCCAACCGCTATCTCGACTGCTGGGACTTCCCGTCCGAGGGCAACGGGTACCTCGACGTGCTGCCCGAGCCGCCCGCACTGCCGTGGTCGTGGCTCAGTGAAGACGAGTTCGACTACTACGTACGGGAGTTCACGCGGACCGGTTTCACCGGCGGACTGAACTGGTATCGCGCCGACGACTACGTGTGGGAGCAGAACGAGGAGCTGCACGATCGTCCGATCACCGTCCCCGTCACGTTCGTGGCAGGCGCGAAGGACCCGGTGCTCGAGATGATGGGCCAGGATCCGTTCGAGACGATGAGCCGGATGGTCCCCGGCCTCGTGTCCACCCACGTGATCCCGGACGTCGGACATTTCGTGCAGATGGAGGCGCCGGAACGCGTCAACGCAGCGATGCTCGAATTCCTGGCGGGGCTCGACTGACCGACCGGAGGAGAAACTTCGGAAAATTTCGGAGGACCTGTCGATTCGGCCGCGGTCCGTTCGTCGTCACGGTGTACGGCATTCAACCCGCCTCGAAACGAAGGAGCCACAACCATGAAGTACCTGCTGCTGATCAACGCCGAATCCGCCGACGCCGGTGCCGCCGGCTGCACCCCCGAGGACTGGATGGTCTACGACAAGGAGGTCAAGGACGCCGGCATCTTCGTCTCGGGGGAGTCGTTGGCCGATCTCACCACCGCGACGAGCGTGCAGGTGGGGCGGGGCGGCGACCGCACGATCACCACCGACGGCCCGTTCGCGGAAACACGGGAGGTCCTGGGCGGCTTCTACGTGATCGACGTGCCGGACCTCGACGTCGCGCTCGACTGGGCGGCACGCTGCCCGGGCTCGCGCGGCGGCGGCCGGATCGTGGTGCGTCCGATCGCCGACTTCGGGAACTGACCGTCGATGGACGGGCAGGCAGGTGGCCGCGGGGCCGACCAGGAGGCCTCCGGCGCGGACGCGTCCGTCGAGGCGGTCTTCCGGGAGGAACGCGGCCGCCTGCTCGCCGCGCTGGTGAGCCGATTCGGTGATCTCGACCTGGCGGAGGAGGTCACTTCCGACGCGATCGAGTCGGCGCTGCGGCACTGGCCGGTGGACGGGGTGCCGTCCAAGCCCGGTGCCTGGCTGTTGACGACGGCGCGGCGCAAGGCCGTCGACCGGTTGCGGCGCGACCAGGCGCTCGCCGCCCGTGTCGCGGTCCTCCAGGTCGAGGCGGATCGCGCAGCTTCCACGCCACCGCCGGACGTCGGCAGCGAACTTCCCGACGACCGGCTGCAACTGTTCTTCACGTGCGCGCACCCGGCGCTGCCGGCCGAGGATCGGACGGCCCTGACCCTGCGGTGCCTCGCCGGGCTCACCACCGGTGAGGTTGCGCGGGCGTTCCTCGTCCCCACCGCCACCATGGCGCAGCGGATCGTTCGGGCCAAGAAGAAGATTCGGCAGGCACGGATCCCGTTCCGGGTTCCCGGCGCCGACGAGCTGCCGCAGCGCCTTCCGGGTGTCCTGCAGGTCCTGTACTCGATCTTCACCGAGGGCTACGCCGCCAGCGCCGGGGAGAACCTGCAGCGTGTCGACGTCGCAGACGAGGCGATCCGCCTGACGCGGATCCTGCACCGGCTGATGCCGGACCAGCGTGAGGTGTCCGGTCTCCTCGCGCTGATGCTGCTGACCCACGCCCGTCGCGACGCCCGCACGGGGCCCGGCGGTGCGCAGGTGCTGCTCGAAGATCAGGACCGTGACCGGTGGGATCGCGTGATGATCGAGGAAGGCAGCGCCCTGGTGTTGGTGTCTCTCACCGGGGGACGGCCCGGACCGTACGGCGTGCAGGCCGCGATCGCCGCGCTGCACGACGAGGCCGCTGATGTCGCGAGCACCGACTGGCCGCAGATCGTGGGGCTCTACGACGTGTTGCTCGCGCTCATTCCGTCTCCGGTCGTCGCGCTCAACCGGGCAGTGGCGGTCGCGATGCGGGACGGGCCGGAGGCGGGTCTCGCGCTGCTCGACGATCTGGCCGACGAACCGCGTCTGCGCGACCACCATCCGTACGCCGCGGCGCGCGCGGAACTGCTGGCCCGGGTCGGACGACGCGAGGAGGCCGCCGAGGCGTACCGCCGCGCCCTCGAACTGGCCGGGACCGAACCCGAGCGCGAGCACCTGCGGCGTCGGCTCGCGGACACAGAGGACTAGAACGTCTCTCCCGCTCCTACGCGGCGAGTGGTCCTGCGCGATTGTGCGCTGGTATCGGCTTCTTGTAGGGGTCGACCGAACTCGGTGGGGTGAACCACGGGTGGCGGTCGGTGCCGATCTCGACTTGCCAGTGCGAGTGGTGGAGCAGTCGGTGGTGGTAGCGGCACAGGAGTACGAGGTTGTCGAGGTCGGTGGGTCCGCCGTCGGCCCAGTGTTTGACGTGGTGGCCTTCGCAGTGGGCGGGTGGTTCTCCGCAGCCGGGGAAGGCGCAGCCGTTGTCGCGGGCGGCGAGGGCTCGGCGTTGTTTCTTCGACACGGTGCGGGTGGTGCGGCCGAGGTCGAGTGGTACCCCGTCCTTCATGACGATCGGGGTGAGGGTGCAGTCGCAGGCGATGCGGCGGGCGGTTGCGATGGTGAGCGGCCCCATCCACGGCATCCAGGCGACGTCCTTGTCTCCCAACATGTCCGCGTGATCGGCGGGCGTGCTGCTGCCTGTGTCGGCGTGGTCGTCAGTGTTCGGCTCGGTGCGGGCGAGGTCGCGGGCGTTCACGTGTAGTGACAGGTGCGGGCGTTCGCCGCCTTCGACGGGGGCGACCCCGATCGAAACAGGGGTAGCCCACGACCGATCACACGACAGCAGGCCAGCACTGATTCGAGTGCTGGCCCGCTTGTCATCCTTCGATCTCAGGGGCACCAACCACCCAGCCAGCACGGTGCGTTCTCCAAGACCCAGTTTCGAATCGGATCAGGCACAAAGCCGTAGGGCATGAGCCACCAGATCGGCGGGAAGTCCATTGTCGACCGTCTCCTTCTTGGGGCAGTGTCCGCCGAGGTCGCACGGGTTCACGGCCGCGATCCTGCTCTACCCAGGGAAGCAACTGCGCCGGAAATCGACCAGGCACGGATACGTCGCGGCCAGCCATCGCAGGGTCTCATCTGGAAACGGGAGGAACCAGAAGGTGTCGCCCATCGTCGTTCAACTCCGATCTTTCAGTGCGGTTGGGATGCCGAGCAGCCAGAGCGCGCTGGAACGACTGGCCCGCTGTCGTTCTGGTGTCATTCGACCGGCACGCCGAGTAACGAAAGAACGTAGGCGAGCGGTGCGAGGTTTCCCCAAAAGGCCCAAGCCGTTGCTCCCATCTCGATCACCTCCAATCAGGGGCAGTGTCCGCCGATGGCCCGCTGTTGTTCCGTGTCAGTTGATCTTCACACCGAGTAGGTAGAGCACGTAGACGACCTGGCCAGCAACTGGCCGGACAGTGTCCGCCGAGGTCACACAGGATCACGGCCCAGATCGTGCGCCGCCACTCCCACGGCAATGGGAGTCCCCACATCCAGCCACCAGGGATGTGCCTCCGGGTGTCCGTCGGTCCCGACCCTGTCATGCCAGGCTAGACCCCGGCCGAACGGAAGGTCCAAATAATTGGCCGAGCCGCCCGAATATTCGTCGCCGAATCCGGCCGTTGGGAACGGTTCGGAACCACCCAGTTAGCCCCTGTTTCGACAGGATCTTGACGAGGTTTTGAGCAAAACCGCAGATCAACCCCCTAACCGCGCAGGTCAACGCGATTTTCTGAAGCAGAGAGGGAAAGGGAGGGAGCGGGTCGCCTTGCCGATCGGCCGAATTGCCGAGGAATACCGCCCCGCCCCCATGGGGATATGGGTGTGGAATGCCTTTTCGCCCCGTGCGGGTCCACCAATTATTTGGCATACAGAATTGTGAATGAAATTGCATAAACAATTGCGTTGGGGCTTGTGGGTGTGTTCGGATCCCTGCCGCGAGCACACCTAATCGTGGGTGTCGTCGAGGGGGACTGCCCCCACTTCGGTTGACTCGTTGACCTGCCCCAAGGTTCGTTACCCCCGGCAGTGTGAAGATCAGGCGGGGATGGACGGGTTCTCGAAGCATAGTTCGTACTCGATCGGCGACACATAATCGAGCTGCGAGTGCCGCCGTTGTCGGTTGTAGAAGATCTCGATGGAGTCGAAGATCGCGTTCGCCAGATCGAGCCGAGTGCGCCATTTCTTCCGGTTGAAGGAGTTCGATCTGCATCGACGACCAGAACGATTCCATCATCGCGTTGTCGTATCCATCGCCGATGGTGCCGAACGAGGGCATCAGACCGGCGGAGCGGATCTTGTTTGTGAAAGCCCACGAGGTGAATTGGACCCCGTGGTCGGCGTGCACGATCCCGCCGGGTGGAGGTGTGCGGTTCTTGATGGCCATGCCGAGCGCATTGACGACCAGGGTGGAGTCCTGGCAGTTGTCGATCGACCAGCCGACGATCTTGCGGGAGAAGGTGTCCATCACCGCGCAGCAGTGCGCCTTGCTCTCGCGCGTGGGATGCTCAGTGATGTCGGTGACCCACAACTCATTTGGCGACAAGCGGTGGAACTTCCGATGCACGAGATCGTCAGCTGTCGCGACGCCCTTCAAGCGCTTGATCTTGGCCGGACCGGGTAGGCCGGCGATGCCGGTGAGCCTCATCAGCTCGGCGACCAGGTTTTCGCTGACCACGATGCCCATGCCACGGGTCAGTTCGGCGTGCACGCGCCGGGATCCGTAGGTCTGGCGCGAGGCGTCGTGTACCTCCTTGATCAAGCCGGTGAGCCACTGGCGGCGCATCCGCGTCGGTGACATCGGGCGGGTCTTGTACATGTAGTAACCGGGGCTGCTGACCCCGAGCAGACGGCAACAGACCTTGACCGGGTGTACGGCGTCGATGAGCGAATCGATCACCGGGTGAACCCTTTTGGGGTGGGGCGGTCCTCCCCGAGGAGCTTCGCTGCCTTACGGAGGATCTCGACCTCGGCCTCGAGTTGCCGGATGCGCTTGTTGGCTTTCGCCAGCTCTGCGCTCTCGTGGGTTGCGATCCCGGGGCGCTCGCCGCGGTCGATCTGGTCTTGGCGGACCCAGTTGTGCAACGCGCCGGCGCTGATGCCGAGCTCCGTGGCAGCGGTGGTGATCGGTTTGCCGGCGCGGACGAGTGCGACGGCCCGGAAGCGGAACTCCGGCGGATACGGTCGGGGCATGGATCGCAGCCTCTCAGCAGGGCTCGATCTTCACACCGAAATGGGTAAGAAACCCTGGGGCAGGTCAACGAGTTCGCCGGAAAATGGGGTCCGCGATATCCCGCGATCGTCAAGCTGTGGCGCAGCGCGTGGAGTGAGTTCGTGCCTTTCCTCGACTACGACCCCGAGATCAGGCGAGTCATATGTAGTACCAACGCGATCGAGAGCATCAACGCGAGATACCGGCGGGCGATCCGGGCTCGAGGGCACTTCCCCAACGAGCAAGCCGCGATCAAGTGCCTGTATCTGGCGACCCGGGCCCTGGACCCGACGGGGAAGGGAAGAGCACGATGGGCAGCGAGGTGGAAGCCGGCCCTGAACGCCTTCGCGATCACGTTCGAAGGCCGCATCACCCCGAGTGAGAACTAAACCGATGCGCCAGAACCGGATCCACCGGAAATCTGACACTCCCCGCCGAACGGCCCTACGCGTCCGGATCAATCCGGCGTTGTCGGGTGTGGCGGTCGTGTTGGAGCAGTGCCCATCCGGTCCGGAAGTGATCGACGCGGGATACGCGTCGGACGTGGGGTGCCTCCGAGGTCGGATGAGAGCTGATCCGTCCCGGTCGTCGTTGAGGACGTGTTCGTCGATCGTGCCGCGCACTGAAGCGAGTGCACGGATTTCGGGCTTGGGGGCCTTTTGATGCCCTGACCAGGTAACATGACACGCCCCACCAAGTATCTGCACGGGGCGGTCGTGATTGGTCTACTTCCAGATTTGTACTACTCGAATCCGATGGACTCGGGCTGGCCAGGGTTGTACGAGTGGAATCTCTTCGTTGGTTGGTGGAATCCGCTCTGAGGGGTGATCGCGCGGGCGGGACAACTGCTGCTTGAGACTGGAGGTGCTCGACGATGGACAACTGGTTCCTGTTCTGGCCAGTCCCTCCTGAGTGGCAACAGTGGCTTACACAGCACGCCCCATGCTGGTTGGGCGGGTACTGCCCCTGAGCGGGAGGTGAATTGAATGAACTTCGGAATGGATTTCGCTTTTTATGGCCCATTGATGCCGCTCGTCTTCCTGCTCTACAACCTCGGTCTGATCTGGCATGGGAACGACAGCGACTGTTCTTGGAGGTTGCCATGATCGACTTCGTTCGCCGATCGGTTGCGTGTGCTGCGATTGTGGCGGGTTCGGTCCTGGCGCCGGCGGCCGCCGCCTCCGCCGCGGTCACCGTTCCGTTCCAGATCAACCCGGCGCCGTTCGGGAACCCGAACGGCAGCTTCGACGCTCCCCGGGTCCGCTGTGAGGCCGTGGTCGGGGAGCAGCCTGGGACGGTGACGATCACCGGCCCGACGGAAGGCGGTCGCGAGGTGACCGGCGAGCCTGGGGCTGGTCACTGCCAAATCCTGGGCGACGTGCACTGGCTGAACCTGTCGAGCGGAGCTGCCGGCTCCGCCCGGATGTCGGTCGCCCAGTACGGCTACCCGGCGGCAATCCTGCCGACCGGGACCGGGCAGGTCGTCGTCACCGTGATACCCGCACCCGGCACGACCACACCGGGCTTCGCAACCGTCGACGTTCCGTAGGCGATGGCCCCGCCGGTTCGGGACGCCCTGGCGGGAGATTGCCGCTAGGTATCGAAGGGGATGATCGTGCTCAACCTGCAGTTGTGGTCGTGGACGATGGACTGGCCCCCCGGCGTGGCGGGAAAGGGCTACGCGCGGTCACGCCGTGCCAGCTCTGGGATCTCGCGACTTGTCTGGACGACTGGACCGTCTGATCCGAAACGAAAGGCATTGATCCCCTTGGATACATGGATCTGGTTCATACCTTTCCTGTCCGACGACACGCGCCTGTGGTTGATCAGCGTGCTGCCGTGCTCTCTCGGGGGCCGGTGCAATTGATCCTTCGCTCGACCAAGAGGTGAACCATGCTGGATCCCGGTTTCTGGGTCCGTTCGACCCGCTGCACTGGGCGGCCGTCTCCTGGCTCCTGTCCATCGGAGTGATCCGGTGACCGGCGTCGCCACAATGCCGCCCCGGCTGTATGACGCGCTCCACCAGCTCTGGCTGTGGGGCATCGCCACACTGACGAGGTGATCGACATGGGCGGAGATTGGCCGTGGTTCGTGTGGCTGATGCCAGCCATTCTGTTTTCCCCGGAGGTGCGTCAGTGGGCCGTGGAGAACGCCCTGCTGGCTGAGGGGCTGGCCCTGCACGTGAGGAGCTTCGACGATGGGTGACACCTTCTGGTTCTTGCCGTTGCCGTTCGAGACCCTGCGGTGGCTGGCCTCGACCTATCCGTGCCTAGTGGACTTTCGACTCGTTTGTGCGTGATCACGGTGCTCGACTGAAGCATGGTTCGGACCGACGGAATCGGACCGGGGCTCCGTTCGTGATGGCGAGTCTCGCCGGATTGTCGAGAATGGCTAGCTGGACGGAATCGTCTCCGCGAATCGGGCAGCGGCTTCCATGAGTGCAGGGCGGTGTCCTTGCATGAGCCCAATCTTCCACAGAGTGATGGTCACCGAGAGTTCAGTCGGGTCAAGTCGCCGACGGGATTTGGGAGCGAGCGCGCCGCGCTAACGGAAGCATGCGAGGGAGACTGCCAAATAGTTGACGCAAGACACCCGGCGTGAGGGCACGCGAATGCTCCTCCTTCCCGCCAGTAGTTCCATGCCGGCCGCTGTGCATCCGCTTCGGCATCGGTCATCGGTACTGGCTACCAGTACCGATGCTGTTTTCCGTCGGTGTCGGCGATGAAGATGACCGCATCGGCGCCGTCCGTGTCTGCCGGGCTGAGCGGGATGTGCCCGGGCACGATCGGTTCGCCGGTGTCGATCGCTGCCGGAAGCGTGGCGCGCAGGGCTGGTGCCGGGAAGAGGGCGCGCCGCGTGGTCGCCTCGGCCAGTGCGCCCTGCAGGGTTTCCGGATCGCTGTGGGGACTGCCGTCGGTCGCCAGGAACATGTAGCGTTCGCCGAGGGTGAGTGCTACGAGTGCTCCTGCGCTGCAAGAGTTCACGTTGTCTTCATCGACTGGCATGTCGGACTGCGCACGCTGCAGGAGCGCGTTGTGCGCGAACACCAGGCTCGGCCCGCGGTGCCGCTCCTGGGCGACGAGCGCGAGCAGGTTCTCGGCCATCATCTCCGCACGCAGGCTGAGCAGGATCGCGATGCGGTCGTCCGCGGGGCGAGCCATGGCCGCGTGATACCGCAGCAGGCCCTGGGCGGTGCGCGCGTGCGCGACGGTGTGGTCGTAGCCGGCCGGGTCGGCGCGACGCAGGCCGGGTGCCGCGCGGTGCAGCGCGCTGGCGACGTCGTCGGCGACGATGCGCAGCGCGCGAGCGCGGTCGGAATCGCCGATGGACGCTGCCGCGTCGAACATGGCCGCCGGATTGGTCCAATCCGTGTCCTCGCCGAGCAGGGCGTCGAGGTCACGGACCGATTCGGGCCGCAGTGCGCCCGGTAGGTACTCGACGGCCGAGGACAGTGCACGTCGCGGGCTCGGTGCGCCGGAGAACTCCAACGGCGCATCGAAGCCGTGGAAGCGAACCTGATCCTGCGGTGCGCGGCCGGCGTTGTGCTCGCGGAGCCATTCGACGAGTTCGCGGTTCCCCGGCACCGCGCCGAACCCGTGGCTGAACCCAGTCGCGAGCACCGTGTCCAGCTCTGCCGGGCCTCCGGTCACGTAGTCGTCGACAGCGGCCGCGGCAAAGAAATCGGTCTCCAACACGATCGACCGGTATCCCCGTTCGACGAGATGACGGAGGATTTCGTTGCGCAGCAACGGGAACGACTCGATCCCGTGTGTGGGCTCGCCGAGAGCGAGCAGGGTCGGCGGCTCGGCCCGCGAGGCGAGCAGTTCGTCGACGGCGCGGCCCAGGCTCTCCGCGTCGTCGACTTCGCGGCCGATGGCGAGGAGCGATGTGGCTGTGGACATGAATACTCCTTCCGGAAAGAACTACCCTCGACGCTATCGCTGAAGAATCGGGTGAAACTTTCCCAAGTTTTCCCTGGCACCGAGAGCTCAAAGCCTCAAACGGAGGTACACACTGCGACCCATCGATCTCGCCCGGGAACACGGGTTGTCCGCCCAGGCGATCCGCAACTACGACGACGCGGGCGTCCTCCCGCCGACCGAGCGCAGCGAGGCCGGGTATCGGCGCTACACGCCCCTGCATGCGCAGGCTCTACGCGCCTTCCTCGCGTTGCGCGGCGGCCACGGGCATCAGCAGGCGATGGGCATCATGCGCGCGACCAACCGTGGTGACACGGAGTCCGTCTACCGGCTCATCGACGCCGCGCACGGCGCGCTGCTTGCCGAACGCGATACCCGCACCGAGGTCGAGGCGGCGCTGGGCGGCCTGTCCGTCACGACGCCGGCCCCTGCCCACGGCTCACCGCTGACCGTGGGTGAACTCGCACGCCGGCTCGGCGTGCATCCGGCGACGCTGCGCACCTGGGAGACCCACGGCATCCTGCGCCCCGAACGCGACCGCGCAACGGGCTATCGCCACTACGGGCCGGACTGTGTGCGCGACGCCGAGATCGCACGACAGCTGCGCCGAGGCGGGTATCTGCTGCCTCAGGTCGCTCAGTTCATCGCGTCACTGCGCGAGGCCGGCGGTGCGGCCGCGTTGAGCGCCTTCCTCGACTCCTGGCAGGACCGGCTGACCGCGCGCAGTCGTAACCTTCTCACCGGCGCGGCCCAGCTCGACACCTACCTCGCCATGCTCGACCGGGCGCGGCATTCGCGGTAGCGATCAGGGCACTGAGGCACGTCTTCGAACGAGTTTCGGTGGCTGCGGCTGCCGGAGCGTCGGCCTTCAGGTGTGGCATCCGGACCGGCCCGTCCGATCTGCCGCGGTCGGCGCGGGTGCGGCGTATCGTTCCGGGCATGCCGTCCGAGGGCGAGCTGACGCGATATGCGCCCGACGCCGCGGTGATCGCGATCCTGGACAGATTGGACGTCAGGTTCGTTGCACTCGAACAGGGTGACCGACCCGTTGTTCCCGCTTCGCGACATCCGGAACTGTTGCAGCGCAGCACCCGTCGATTCTTCGCGCTGGCGGCCCGGGCAATCCGGGAGAACCGGATATTCACGGCGGACGAGCTACGGCCGGTCCGGGAGGGCGCGGTGCAGGCCGCGGCCGACGGCGCGTCGTTGTCCGCGGTGCTCCACAGCTGGCACCGCTTCGGCCGCATCCTGCTCGACGAGTGCCGTGTCGCTGCGGCGGGGGAGCGGGCCGCGGCGCTGGTCGACATCGCGGCCGCGGTGCTGCGCCTGCAGGAGGTCGTCACGCGGGCCGTCGTCGAGTCCTACGAGAGTGAGCGGATCGCACTGGAGGGGGACGAGCAGCCGTCGAAGGAATTGCTCGCGCGTCTGCTGCTGGCCGGGCAGGATGCCGACCCCACCGCCCGCTGGTGCGGGATCGAGTTGGCGGACGAGTATTCGGTCCTCGTGATCAGGCGTGGTGGCCCACCGCCGGATCCGCCCGGCCGATGGTCCGATCAGTCGCGGACCCGGCGCGTGATCGATGGCTGGGGGCCGCCGCCGATCCTCGCGATCCTCGAGGTGGACGGCGCGACGCTTCTGGTGCCTCGCAAGGCCGCCGCGGACGCCGACTGGTACCGCGTGGCCGTCGAACTGGCGGCGGCAGTGTCGAACACCGCTGCCGCCCCGGTGACGGCGGCGGTGACCGAGCCCGCCGGGCGCGGGGGCTTGGAAGCATCGGGGGGACTGGCCCGTGAACTCCTCGAGCTGGTGTCGCGTATGGGTCGTGGACCCGGCGTGTACCAGCTGAAGGATCTGGCGTTGCCGTTCCAGCTGTCCCGGCCCACCGCCGGGCAGCAGTACCTGGCGGACCGGCTGCTGCCGCTCGATCCGTACCCCGAGCTGTTGGAGACCCTGGACGCCTACCTTCACCACGATCTCGATCGGGCCCGGACCGCGCACGCCCTCGGGGTGCATCCCAACACCGTCAACAACCGGCTGGGCCGGATCCGGGACCTCGCCGGCATCGACCCCGGCTGCTACGAGGGCATCATGACGCTCGGCTCGGCCCTCGACGCCCGACGTGCGCGGGGAGGGAACGCCTAGAACGTGTGCGGGTGCGCCTTCTCGTACGCGGCCTTCTCGGCGTTGTAACGGGCGACCTTCCTCGGATTCTCCAGGTCGGCCGGCAGTCCGTGCTTCTCGAGGCGCCGACGACGGTTCTGCTCCATGTAGGCAGCCGCGAAGAACAGCGCCAGGAACACTCCGAGCAGCACCATCGAACCGCGCAGCCACAGCGGACCGGGGAACAGGAAGAACGCGGCGAAGATGGGGATGAACGGCACCATGCTGCGCACCATGTGCCGCGGCACCGCCCAGTCGCCGATCAGGTCGTTGCGGACCCAGTCCTGCATCGAGTCGGGGAGCCTGCGGCCGCACGCATACGCGACCCACTGGAACGGGTTGGGCCGCTTGACCTTCGAAGTGGTGTTGCTGGACATGTCCTGTGTACCTGTACCTGTCTGGAAGGGGCGGTTCACTCGTGCAGCGCGCCGGCGCGCAGGGCGGCGGCGTTGACGCGGGTGAGGACGGAGTGGAGTTCCTCGAGTTCGGCGAGGCTGACGCCCAGGCGCTGGACCACCGCGCCGGGAATCAGTTCGGCACGAGCGCGCAGGGCCTTGCCGGCGTCGGTGAGCTCGACGATGAGCTGTCGTTCGTCGGCGCTGCTGCGGGTGCGGGTGATCAGCCCGCTCGACTCGAGTCGCTTCAGTAGCGGCGAGAGCGTCGGTGAGTCGAGTTGCAGGGCCTGCCCGATCTCCTTGACGGACATCGGTGCGTCGCCCCACAGCGCGAGCATCACGAGGTACTGCGGGTGTGTCAGTCCCATGGGCTCGAGGAGGGGGCGGTAGACGGCGAGTACCGCACGGTTGGCCACCGCGAGCGCGAAGCACACCTGGCGGTCCAGGGCCAGCGGGTCCGTGTCGCCCCAGTCGATGTCCTGCTCGATGGTCGTCGTCATGACGATGAATAATACACGATTAAGTCGTGCACTAACTAAATCCCCGCACTGGGAGCGGGCGGCTCACGCAACGAGAACCTGTTCTATATTCGGGTGTGACGGCCGCCACGGGCGGTCCCACCTGCTGCTGCCCGGCTCTTCGATACGCACCGACTGGAGTTCACATGTACGAGTGGTCCGATACCGACCTGATGTTCCGCGACGCCCTGCGTGGCTTCATCGACAAGGAGGTCAAGCCACACGTCGACAAGCTCGAGAGCGGTGAGCTGCCCCCGTTCGACATCATTCGCAAGCTGTACTCCACCTTCGGGATGGACGAGATGGCGACCGAGGCGCTCGAGAAGTCCTTCGCGAAGGAGGAGGCGCGCGAGCGCGGCGAGACGCTGCCCGAGTCCGGTGAGAAGTCGGGCGGCTTCAGCGGCGCCGGCAGCATGGGCGTCATCCTCAACAGCGAGATCGCGGGTGTGAGCCTGGGTCTGGTCACGTCGCTGGGCGTGAGCGTCGGCCTCGCCGCCGGCACCCTCCGTAGCCGCGGCACTCTCGCGCAGAAGAAGCGCTGGCTGCCCGGCCTCGTCACGATGGAGAAGGTAGGCGCGTGGGCCATCACCGAGCCCGACTCGGGCTCGGACGCATTCGGTGGCATGAAGTCGTACGTCCGCCGCGACGGGGACGACTACATCCTCAACGGCCAGAAGACCTTCATTACCAATGGCCCCTACGCCGATGTCACGATCGTCTACGCCAAGCTCGACGAGGGCGACGCCTCCGTCGACCGCCGCGACCGCAAGGTCCTCGGCTTCGTCCTCGACAAGGGGATGGAGGGCTTCACGCAGAGCCCGCCGTTCAAGAAGATGGGCATGAACTCCTCGCCCACCGGCGAGTTGTTCTTCGACAACGTCCGCATCACCAAGGACCGCCTGCTCGGCGAGACCGAGACCCCGGCGAAGGGCGACGGCAAGGAGAGTGCGAAGGAGTCGTTCGCGGCCGAGCGCATCGGTATCGCGTCGATCGCGCTCGGCATCATCAACGAGTGCCAGCGGCTGTCCATCGACTACGCCAAGAACCGCAAGCTGTGGGGCAAGGAGATCGCGCAGTTCCAGCTCATCCAGCTCAAGCTGGCCGAGATGGAGGTCGCCCGCCTCAACGTGCAGAACATGGTGTTCAACGCGATCGAGCGCACCGCGGCCGGCAACAAGGTGACCCTCGCGGAGGCGTCGGCGATGAAGCTGTACTCGTCGCGCGCGGCCACCGAGGTTGCGATGGAGGCTGTGCAGCTGTTCGGTGGCAACGGCTACATGGCCGAGTACAAGGTGGAGCAGCTGGCGCGTGACGCCAAGTCGCTCATGATTTACGCCGGCAGCAACGAGATCCAGGTGACCCACATCGCGAAGGGCCTGCTGGCCAAGTGATCCCGTCCCCGGTCCGCGTGGCGCCCCGCGCGGACCGGGCCGGCGTTGCCCCTGTGAGTCGCCGTGGGCTTCGGCGATGGCAACAACCCGCTGCGGTAGTCGACGGCGGGAGATTGATCAACTAGTCGGGTCGGCAACCTGCAGGCGTCCTGCCCCCACGCGCCGCCATGCCCTGCGGTATGTCGAGTCCGGCCTCGCGGACGGCGTGTCCGTCGCCGCGCGGTGCACCTTGCGCCACGGTGAGGTTCTCCGGCAAGAATTCTGGCCCGCAATCTACGTGGCCATTGCGGTGGAGTCCGTGGTGTACCGGCAACGGCCCTCGATCGCTCCACTACTTCCGATGGCGGGTATGCGGTTCCCGCCGTTCGCGCACGTGCTGATGCTCGGGATCGAACTGTCCTGGGCGCGCGCTGTGGATGACGTTGAGTAAGCGTGGAACGCTGCCGCCATCCCTTCCCATCCCGCCGACCGGCCTGTCATTGACGGCTTCGGCCATGGCGTCCATCGAACACTGTTCTGATGCTGTCCTCCTTCTGAGCGCGGCCCCTCACGTGATCGGCACATCCGGGATCTCGCCGCCGTGCGGGGCTCGCAAGCTGCTCCGCATTGCGTGGATTCCGGGGCTCGCCGCTGGGAAGTGGTTGACTCAGCCGAGACCAGCATGCAGAATCTATTTCTGTAATACAGAAACATTGAACTCCTTTCGAAGTGAGGTCCCATGCGCGACGCGGCCGACGTCCTCGCCAACGTCCGGCGGGGCATGCTCCCCGCACACATCTACAACGACGCCGAGGTCTTCGAGGCGGAGAAGGAGCGCTTGTTCAGCCGGGCGTGGATGTTCGTCGCCCACGAGTCGGAGCTGCCGCAGATCGGCGACTACGTCGTGCGCCGGGTCATGGACAACTCGTTCATCGTCAGCCGTGACCAGTCCGGCGAGATCCACGCGATGTTCAACATGTGCCTGCACCGCGGCATGCAGGTGTGCCGCGCCGAGCAGGGCAACGCCTCGCACTTCCGCTGCCCGTACCACGGCTGGTCCTACAAGAACGACGGCCGCATCGTCGGCATGCCGTTCCACAAGGAGGCCTACGGCGGCGAGGAGGGCTTCGCGCGCAAGGGCCAGCGGCTGCTGCCCGCCCCCAGCCTGGGCATCTACAACGGCCTGATCTTCGTGTCCATGGACGCGGACGCCGAGCCGCTCGAGGACTTCCTCGGCGACTTCAAGTTCTACCTCGACTACTACACCAAGCAGAGCGCCAGTGGCGTCGAGGTCCGCGGGCCGCAGCGCTGGCGGGTCAAGGCCAACTGGAAGATCGGCGCCGAGAACTTCGCCGGCGACATGTACCACACGCCCCAGACCCACACGAGCGTCGTGGAGATCGGCCTGTTCCGTGAGCCGAAGGCCGAGAAGCGCAAGGACGGCAACACGTACTGGGCCGGCAAGGGCGGCGGTACCACGTACAAGCTGCCCCCCGGCACCTTCGAAGAGAAGATGAACTACGTCGGCTACCCCGACGAGATGGTCGAGCGGATGAAGGGGCAGTGGTCCCAGGAGCAGATCGACGTCATCGGACGCGACGGCTTCATGATCTCGGCTGCCTCGGTCTTCCCGAACATCAGCCTGGTCCACAACTGGCCGAAGGTCGCCGAGGGCGACGACGTCCTGCCCTTCATCTCGATCCGCCAGTGGCAGCCGATCAGCGCCGACGAGACCGAGGTCCTGTCCTGGTTCGTCGTCGACAAGGAGGCCCCGGAGGAGTTCAAGAAGCTTTCCTACAAGGCCTACCTGATGTGCTTCGGCAGCAGCGGCATGTTCGAGCAGGACGACGTCGAGAACTGGGTCTCGCTGACCAACACCGCCGGTGGGTCGATGGCCCGCCGACTGCTGCTCAACGGTCGTATGGGCATGCTGCACGACGACAGCCCGGTGGTGCAGCCCCTGACCGAGGACGAGTTCTGTGGTCCGGGCGTCGCGCACGTCGGCTACGGCGAGTACAACCAGCGGCACCTGCTCAACGAGTGGGCCGACTACCTCGAGAAGCCGGCGCCCGTGCCGGCCAACATTCACGTCGGTGCGCCGCAGGTCGACGGCGAGTGCAGCAGCGAGACGGCGGCACAGTGCAGCAGCGAGAAGGCGGAGGCGTAGCCATGAGCACCTACATCCCCATCGATTCCGCCAGCTCCCCGCTGGGCCAGGCTGCGTCGACGACGACGGCCGTGGGTGCCTCGCTGGCGTTCGACGACCAGCGGCACCTGACGGCGCATCGCTGGCTGGTGGAAGAGTCCTACCTCCTGGACCAGCAGGACTATGACGCCTGGCTGGACACCCTCGCCGAGGACATCCACTACTTCATGCCGATCCGCGTCACCACCGCGCTGGGCACCGGCTATGACACGGCCAAGGACATGGCGCACTTCGACGAGGACAAGTACTCGCTGAGCCGCCGCGTCGCGCGCTTCGACACCGGCCACGCCTGGGCAGAGGACCCCCCCTCGCGCCTGCGCCACCACTTGTCCAATGTCCGCACCTTCGCGACCGAGAACGAGAACGAGCTCGTCGTGGAGTCGGCCGTCCTGCTGTTCCGCAGCCGCGGCGACGTGCTGGAGCCCTCGCTGCTCTCGGTCGGCCGTGTCGACCTGCTGCGTCTCGAGGACGGCGTCTGGCGGCTCGCCCGCCGGCACATCGCCGCCGACGAGTCGGTGCTGCGCATGCAGAACCTGGCGGTGTTCCTGTGAAGCTCTCCTGGGAGGGTGAGGCGGAGGACGCCGCGGCGGCGGCCCGGGCCAACTCGCGGCTCGGTGTCCTGCAGAACCAGCGCGACGGCGAGACCATCGTCATCGCGAACGAGTTCTCGGACATGCGGATCTCGAAGGTGCACACCCGCAACGGCGCGCGGCTGCTCATCGAGTCGCCGAAGTCCGGTCAGTGGATCACCCTGGACGCGCTCGAGCTGGAGGCCCTGACCTGGCAGAACGAGACGACGCTCTCGGCCATGGTCGGCAAGCCGTTCCAGTCGCTCATCGCCACCGAGGACGCCTCGTGACCGGCTGGCTCGACGGCAAGCGCGCACTGATCGTCGGGGCCGGATCGGGCATCGGGCGCGGCGTGGTCGACGCCTTCCTCGCGGAGGGGGCCAGCGTCGGTGTGCTCGAACTCGACGCGGCCAAGTGCGAGGCCCTCGCGGCCGAGCACCCCGAGGTCGAGGTCGTGCAGGGCGACGCCACCAAGGCGGCGGCCAACAACGCCGCGGTGTCGGCGGTCGTGGACCGCTTCGGCGGGCTGGACGTCCTGGTCAACTGCGTGGGCATCTTCGACTTCTACCGCAAGCTCGAGAGCATCGACGCCGACATGCTGGACCAGGCGTTCGACGAGATGTTCGCCGTCAACGTCAAGTCGCACCTGCACAGCGTGAAGGCGGCGATACCCGCGCTGCGCGAGTCGGGCGGCTCCATCGTGCTCACCGAGTCGACCTCGGCGTACTACCCGGGCCGCGGCGGCACGCTCTATGTCTCGTCGAAGTTCGCGGTGCGCGGGCTGGTCACCACCCTTGCGTACGAGCTGGCGCCGGACATCCGCGTCAACGGCGTCGCCCCCGGCGGCACCCTGGGCACCGACCTGAGCGGGCTTGCGACGCTGGGCCTGACGGAAAACCGGCTCGACGGCCCGGACCGGGCGAAGGAACTCGCGGGCCGCAATCCGCTGGGCGTCGCGCTCGACGGCCTCGACCACGCCTGGAGCTACGTATTCCTCGCCTCCGAACGGTCGCGCGGCATCTCCGGCCGTGTCGTCCACTCGGACGGCGGTATGGGCATCAAAGTCTGAACGCCGTGGTCCGCGCGACCTACTGAAGGAAGGATCCCAAAATGGCAATTCTCAAGGCGAACCTCGAACTGTGCCAGGGCTACGCGAACTGCGTGGTCGCGGCGGACGACGTCTACGACATGGACGACGACGGCCTCGTGGTGCTGCTCAAGACCCGCGTGGACGAGTCCGACCGCCAGCGGGTCGAGACCGCGGCGAAGAGCTGCCCGGCCAACGCCCTCTGGCTGGAGGACGAGTGAGTGGCGGGGTTCTCATCGTCGGCGGCTCGGTCGGCGGTATCCGCACGGCCCGGGCGCTGCGCAATGAGGGCTACGCCGGCAAGGTGACGGTGGTCGAGGCCGAGTCGCATCTGCCGTACGACAAGCCGCCGCTGTCCAAGGCCCCGCTCGACGGCGACGCACACGTTCCGCTGCTCACCGCGGAGGAGGCGCGCGAGCTCGACATCGAGCTCGTATTGGGCAGGGCCGCAGTCGAGTTGCGTCCGCAGGACAGGCAGGTCGTGCTGGGCGACGGGGTTGTTCTCGACTACGAGGAGCTGGTCATCGCGACCGGCGCGGCCGCCCGGCCGGCGCCGTGGTCGGGCCCCGGCGTGCACGTGCTGCGCACCATCGCGGACGCCCGCGCGCTGCGGGAGAGCCTGCTGGGCGCGAGTCACCTGCTGGTCGTCGGCGCGGGTTTCATCGGCGCGGAGGTCGCCTCCCTCGCCCGCAAACAGGGCATCGAGGTCACGATCGTCGACCCGGCGCCCACCCCCATGGCGCGAGTGATGGGAGATGAACTGGGCCAGCGCTTCTCGCAGCTGCACCGTACGCACGGGGTGGACACGCGCTTCGGTGCCACGGTCGATACCCTCGAGCATGTGGAGGGCGGCATCAGGGCCGAGCTCTCCGACGGGGCGAGCGTCCTCGTGGACGCCGTCGTCGTCGGTATCGGCGCGGTACTGAACACACGCTGGCTGGAGTCCTCGGGCCTGGCGCTGGAGGATGGCGTGGAGTGCGACGAGTTCGGCCGTGTGGCCGGCGCCGAGCACATCTTCGCCGTCGGCGACATCGCCCGGTGGTACCAGCCGCGACAGGAGAAGGCGGCCCGCGTCGAGCACTGGACCAACGCGGTGGAGCAGGCGAACTGCGTGGCGCGCAACATCTTCGCGCCCGATGCCCCCGTCCCGCACGACCCGGTGGCCTACGTCTGGAGCGACCAGTACGACTGGAAGATCCAGCTGTTCGGCACCCGTGACATCACGGGCACCCCGGCCGTCGTGGAGCAGGCGGAGCCCTTCCGGCTTGCCGCGATCTGGCAGGACGCGGACGGGCGGGCCAGCGGCGGGTTGACCGTGAACTGGCCCAAGGCCTCGGTCCAGCTGCGGCGCACCATCGCGGCCGGCGGCCCGGCCGACCAGGTCCACGCGCAGCTCGCCGGCACGGCGGTGCAGGCATGAGGCCCGGGGAACTGGACGAGCTCCGGGAGCTGGTCGCCGAGGGCTGCCGCGTGCTCGCCGCCCGGCAGCTGGCCCCGGGGATCTTGGGGCACATCAGCTTCCGGATCGACGAGTCGCGGATGCTGATCCGCTGTCGGGGGCCGCAGGAGCGTGGGCTGCTGCACACCACCCCCGAGGACATCCGCCTGGTGGGGTTCACCGGTGAGCCGGGTGCTGCCGGCGAACTGGACGGCGGCTACACCGTGCCGTACGAGTTGCCGCTGCACAGCCGGATTCTCATGCGCCGTCCGGATGTCACCTCTGTGGTTCACGCGCACCCGCACAATGTCGTGGCCGCCGATCTCGCAGGGCTGCCCATCCTGCCCATCGTCGGGGCCTACGACATCCCGGGAGCAGTGCTCGCACACGGGGGAGTGCCCGTATTCCCCAGGGCCGCTTTGATTCACAACCCTGCCCTGGGCGACGATGTGGCCGATTCCCTGGGCGATCGGCCGGTGGTGCTCATGCGCGGCCATGGCCTCACGTCCACCGGCGCGTCGGTGCAGGAGGCGGTGCTTCGCGCTATCTCTGTCGACGTGATCGCCTCGCTGTCATTGTCCATCGTCTCGGCGGGCGGCACGCTGGTGCCGATCGGTGCCGCGGATCTGGCGGACCTGCCGAACCTGGGTGCTGGTCTCAATATCGGCGCCGCTTGGCGCCACGAGGTGTCCCGGCTCGACTAGGCGTACTGCCCAGTCAGGTTGGTTGAACGAGTGCGTCGACAGGCTGTAGCCGGTCGTTGAACGAGGAAGGTCTCCTGTCGCGGAAGTGGAGCTGTTTGGGCACCCACTGCACCGACAGGAGACCTTCGTGGTCCACGCTGACGCACCACTGACCCCACGCGGGCGACTGCTGCTCGCCCGCCGCATCGTTTGACGAGGGCTGGCCCATCAGCACGGCCGCGGAACACTTCAACGTGTCCTGGCCGATCGCCAAGCGATGGGCGGTCCTCTATCAGGAGATGGGCGGCCGGCATGGTCGACCGATCCAGCCGGCCGTAGCGGAGTCCGAACCGCACCCTCAATCACCTCCGAAAGCACTCCGCCATCGGCAGGAACGCTCCCTTTGACCAGCGTCCCTGGGCAGTACAACCGGTCGGCACTGATCCTGCGGTGCGGCACTGCCCCAGCCGGTGCGCGCCGATACCCGAAAGGCCTGCGAGACGATCGCTCGCAGGCCTTTCGGCCGTCGGATCAGCCGAGTCGTTCGAGGAGTTCAGCGCGCTGGTTCGATCCCAGGCCACCCATGCGGCGGGTCTCGGAGATACCGAGATTGGTGATGATCTCGAGGGCGGTGGCCTTCCCGATCTTCGGCAGCGACTCGAGGATGTAGAGCACCTTGGCGCGGCTGACGGTCTCGTCGGTGCCGGCGCGGCCGAGGATCTCAGCGAAGGTCGACTTCCCGGTCTTGAGTTCCTCGCGGAGCGCGGCCCGGGCGCGGCGTGAGGCGGCGGCCTTCTCGAGCGCCTGGGCGCGCTGTTCAGGGGTCAGGGTAGGCAGTGCCATGTATCGGTCCCTTCATGGGAATATCTCGGCTGGTCAGCGTCGGGTGCGACCGTAGTACGCACCCCCGACAGGACGGGGTTCCTCGGTTCGATGGACGTTCGCGACATCCTCGCGCCGACCAGCATCACCGAGATCGGAGTCATCACTCACTTGCCGATGTTCGTTTCGCCGAGAATCGCAGCCACCATCTCCTCGTGAGTGATGGCGCCCTGCAGGAGCTGCACGGTCAGCTCCTCGTCGCGCGGGTCGACAGTCGCACCGCCCATCTCGACAATCGGCACGAGGCGCGCGTATACCGCCCGTGCATCGGCTTCACTGAGCTCCCTGCTGGTCATGTTCCCGCCCTCTGATGATTTCCACTTGCGGCGGCCGCGCCGACCGCGAGCAATGTACGCCGACAAGGTTCATCCTTGAACGGACCGTCATGGGGGGATTGTTCTTCGCCATCGCCTCGATCTCGAACACCCGATCGTGGACTCGGCCGATGCGTTTGTCGTACGCATCACCGATGCTGCCGATTGGCGCGGCAATCCCTTCCAAGACAAGGGTTTCCGAGAAGAAGATCGAGGTGTACCGATTTCCGGCGTCGCGGGGGCGCCCCTTGCATGAAGTGCTTGGGGGCGGATTAGTCAATCCGCCGGTGCCAGGGCGACCGCTCACCCGAACTCATCAGGCAGCCTTCAGAGTCTCGTTGGTTTCCTCCGGATATCGAACCTCATGTTCGAGGTTCCTGATCCGCTTCTGTTCGTCGGTCGTGACGCCGAGGGAAGGGTTGGCCGGTGTCGATCTGGGCTTGCCGCACCCACTGGCGCTGTGACTAGGCCCCGACGCCCGGCTGGGGCGTCGGTCCCTCTGGCACTGCCTCATGCCGCCCCCAACGTGGACGCCGCGGGGGAGTGGTCAGGTTGTCGGGGGCGGCGCGAGGTCAGAAGGGCACTGCCTAGTCCGAGATCCAGATCTTGTCGAAGAGAACCAGCCCATCCATACCAGGCTTTGCGTCATGGATGTTTGGTGCCCAGGTGATGAAGTTTGCGCCCGATCCCAAAGGCACGATCGGCACATCCTCGTTGAGGATCGTCTGCATCTCCTCGAATCCAGTCCTGCGCTCCTCCTCGGTGGCGGCAGTCTGAATCTGAAAGATCACGTCATCCATCTTGGGATTGCTGTAGCCACTTACGTTTTGGCTGGATCCTGTCGTGAGCAAGCCTTGAAGCCGCAGGAGCGGGGCGGAGTCGGGCACCGCTGTGCCAGCAACACTCACGTCGAAGTCATGAGTGACATAAAATACTTTGGCAATATCGTTCTTAGTCGCATTAGGCTGGATTTCGACTTCGAAGCCGACATTCTGGAGCAGGGACTGCATCGCCAGCGCCAGATCGATCGACGCCGGATCTGTCAGCGATGCGAACGTCAATTTTCCGTTGTATCCATCTGCTTTGGCCTCATCGACGAGCTTGCGGGCGGCCTCGACGTCCTGAGTGGGACCGGGGATCGACCCGTGCATGTTGGACCACTCTTGGAACAGTTCGAGTCCAGGCGAGTTCAGTCCGTCCCTGGCGCGTTGATTGATGACGGCAGGGTCGATCGCCTTCACAATTGCCTGCCGGACTCGGATATCGTGGGCGGCACGGCCTTCCCGGATATTGATAACGCCGTTGTCTACCATGCTTACCGGCTCGTAGTATCCGGGGAACTCGGCCCGCATCGTCTCGATGGCCTCTCCCCCTCTGAGGTACGCCATCTGCACCTCGCCCGTCTTGAGCGCATCGACCATTGGCTGCTCGCCGCGAAGGTCTACGAACTTGAGTCCGCCAATCTTCGGCTTCCCGCCCCAGTAGTCGTCGCGTGGCGCGAGAACGAGTTCGACTCCGGGATTGACAGATTTGACGGTGAACGGGCCAGCGCCGATCGGTTCGACAAATTTCCCGTCCTTGAACGAGTCCGGATGAGTAATCATGCCGAACCCGGAGGTCAGGAGCGTGGGAAAGTCGTTCCACGGATTGTTCAGGTAGTAGGTCACGGTACGGGGGTCGGGCGTCTCCATAGATCGCACGTTCGTCCGGAACTGGTCGGTGTTCGTTGCATTGCCCTCGGTCATACGATTGGTGCTGGCAACAACGGCCGCCGCGTCCAGGGTGTCGCCATTGCTGAACTTGACCCCGTCACGAAGTTTGACGGTCCACGAGAGTCTGTCGGGAGCCTCTGTGATCGACTCGGCCATCTGAGGAACAATGCCTGCGGATTCTGGGTCCCACCGCACCAGGACGTCGTAAATTGCGGCCATTTCGGTGCCGCCGAGCCAGGCGGAGGTCCTGCCCTTGATCGGGTCGAGAGTATTGGTGAGCGCATGCGATGCATACGTCAGAGTTGCATTTTCCTTTGCGTTTCCCTCGGGCGACTGCTCGCCAATCAACTGAGCCCTAACGAGTTTCGGCGTGTCGCTGCCGTCAGATGAGCCGGCGGAGGACGCACATCCGGCGGCTATGAGCCCACAAGTCGAAATGAGGACCAAGGCGGAAAGTGCCCGCCGATGATTCGTTCGCTTCATTACCGTCCTTCGGGGGTGTGTTTTCGACCTGACCGCGCGTTCAGACTGAGACTGGGAGTTCGGTTGCTGTAGGTCTCCTGATCACCAAGAGAGACCTGCATCACGTAGAGCACGTTAGCAGAGGTAATTTCTTCCTGGAAGAGAAGATTGGTTGCGGAGTGCCATGCGGCGTGCTCCGCCTAGGTGTGTCTTCTAAATGTCGGTGATGGTTCGCGCGATGACTCTCGAGCGAGTCGCGAGTCTGTCTCGACGGATGTCCAGTGGGGCCGGATCCTGCTGCTGCCGTCGTCGGCAGGGTTGCGGGGCCACCCGTTCCGCGATTACCGTCGTGTCGTGGAGGGCATCGTCTGGCGCTATCGAGTGGGCGCTCCCTCGCGGGATGTGCCTCGATCGTTCGGCCCGTGGCAGACGTTGTGGAAGCGGCACAGCCGTTGCTCGGGCGATGGCACGTGGGGCAAGGACCAAACAATGGCGCGTGCTCGCCAGCCGCTGCGACAAACTCGCTCTCACATACCGCGGCGGAGCCGCCTCGGAGCCATCATGCTCTGGCTCACCGCAGTAGGAGATACGCCCTAGAGTCCCCTGAGCCCGAGCAGTCGGCTCGCGATGCGAGGTGGTCGATCCCCTCGCCCCCTCAGTCGATCTACGAGCTCAGGCGTGTGGGGTGGGAATGAGTCGAGGATCTCAGCGGGCCCGAACGCGATGGGTTCGCCTCGTTTCGCACGGTCTCGAGCATCCGTCCAACCCGTGATGAGGAGATACCAGCCCGCTTCCGCGACTACGGGCGAGTCTGCGGTCAATCTCGCTTCGATCTCCACGACGCCGTCGCTGAGCGAGGCGCCATCCTCGACCGTCCGAGATATCACCACGATCTTCGCCGATGGATCGCTGTTCCAGACCGTCGCGTTGGCCCACCGCTTGAAGAGCTCGGCCTCCTTGCGTTCTCGGGCATCTTGACGCCACCAGAATGTGAGGAGCCCTGCCACGATGAGCCCAGTGGAGCCCCAGAGAATGAACTCGAACATGCCCACATCATAGGAATCGATACGCCCGCCTTCCCGAGAAGCGGGCGTATCCGAGAAGAGCGTGCAGAGGCCGCGGCAAGCGCGTCAATGAGCACCCTCGACCACCTCGACAAGTAGCGGTCCTCCATTCCGCCTGCCAGGCCATCGGCCCGAAACTCGGCATCGGCCCCGAGTCGTGAGGAGTGGACCGAGCAACTCCAGATCGGCTCCCGTCAGGGAGATCCTGGATCTCAAGGGAGACAACGAGATCCTGGGTTCTGTCCTGCGGAATTACGCGTTGGATGGGCGATCGCTCCCGTGAAGCATCAAGTCCAGGCATTACGTTCAGGTGTCTCGGTCGCCGCATCATGGTCAGGTACCTTGACGACATCGGTGGATGTGGGTCACGCGTTGGCCGGCCAGCATCCGGCACGTCCGCTGTCGCCCGCAGTCAACCGGATGCCAGGGTCCGTATTCCCCAGGGCCGCTTTGATTCACAACCCTGCCCCGGGCAGCGATGTGGCCGATTCCCTGGGCGATCGGCCGGTGGTGCTCACGCGCGGCCGTGGCCTCACGTCCACCGGCGCGTCGGTGCAGGACGAGGTGGTTCGCGCTGTTCTCAATCTCGGCGCCGCCTGGCGCCACGAGGTGTCCCGGCTTGACCAGGCGCCTCGGGTGGCGTGCCCGTTGGCCCGTGCTCTATCACACCTGCGGTTCTCCCTCTCGGCACTGTCGTCGAGTTCGGTTCAGCCTCGTTGCTGAGGTGGTCTGCCTGCCCGTGCGTCCTGCACCGGTGTCATCGGCAGAAATTTCCTCTGCACACGAAAACTTGCGCGTATCAGTCCAGGTTGAGCGATTGCATTTGGGCTTATCGATCGCTAGTCAAGTCCTTGACTCGGCGGCCTGCATGCCTGTTCAATGCTCAAGACCGCCGGTTCGGTGTGGGTCAGATCACAACCCGAAGGGACGTACTGAAGATGTTGAGGAAGGCTGTTCCGGCCCTCGCAATCGCCTCGATGCTCACCTTGACTGCTTGCGGCGGGTCGGACGGTGAAGGCTCCGCAAGTGCGGACGGGGTCAAGACCGGGAAGGGTGTCAGCGACTCCGAGATCAATCTCGGAATTCTGACCGACTACTCCGGCCCGATCGCTCAGGCGGCAACTTCCGGCTCGATCGGCCTGGAGATCAAGCTGGATCAGGTCAATGCCGCTGGTGGCGTCTGCGGACGCCAGATCGTCCTGCACAAGATGGACACCAAGTTCGACCCCCAGATCACCACCCAGCAGTACCGCGCCATCTCGAACAAGGTTGTGATGATCCCGCAGGTGATGGGCACGGCCCAGCTGATGGCCATCAAGGACAGCATCGCCAAGGACGGCATCCTGACCTACTCAGCTTCGCTGAACTCGTCCGCGCTCAAGCTCGAGGATGTCTCCATCTACACCCCGCCCTTCGAGGTGGAACTGATCAACGGCCTCGTCTGGGCTGCGCAGAAGGCCGGCGCCAGCGCCGCCAACCCGCTCAAGGTCGGTGTCTTCGCGGCCGCGGACGAATACGGCACCGCGTACGCGGATGCGGTCAAGTTCGCCGCGAAGGAGATCCCCGGCGTGGAAGTCGTCTCCAGCCCGACGTACAGCCCCACCGACAACGACTTCACCGCCCAGGCCACCGAGCTGAAGAACTCCGGTGCCCAGGTCGTGTTGCTGGCGAACACTATGGCCCAGACCCCCGGCCTGATCGGCCAGTCTGCCCAGCTCGGTTTCAAGCCGATGTGGGTCGGTTACTCGGGCTCCTGGAACGCTGCGCTGGCCAAGCCGCTTGCGGGCTTGACCGACAACTACTTCATCTCCGCCAGCTACGGCGCACTGAACGATGACGTCCAGGGCATCAAGGATATGAATGCCGCTCTGGCGCAGTACGCGCCGAACGAGAAGCCGAGCAACTTCCAGGTCGCCGGCTGGTTGAGCGGCGTCGCCACCGTGGCGGTGCTGGAGAAGGCTTGCGAGAACAAGGATCTCACGCGCGAGGGCGTGCTGGCCGCAGTCAAGGATCTCGACATCGACTTCGGTGGCATCCTGCCTGCAGTCAACCTCGGCACCGGCGACTCGGTCGTCAGCTACCAGAGCCGGATGAACAGCATCAACGCCGAGGGCCTGCTGATCCCTACCACTGACTGGGCCGAGACCGATCAGGCTCGCGCCTGGGGCGAGACAAACGGTTTCTGACGGTCGGGGATCCCACGCCATCCGGTCGATCCGATTTGAGTTAATTCTTGGCAAACACCTTCGGAAGTGCGCGGCGGGGCGGTCGACGGCCGCCCTTCGCCGAGGGGCGGGACGTTGGCGCCCCGGTTCTCGGGTGCCTCCGGAGGTGTTTGGCATATCCGACCCAAGTGTGCTGACCATGTCGCCCGTCGTCCGTCGACGTACCCGCGCGGATCTCTGGGCGACTGCTCGGCCTCCGCGCCGGGGCCGGGCCCTGTCGGCGCAGTACCGGAGGTTGCCCTGAGTGGATCCCGGGCGTCGGGACTGAATCGGACGACCATGCTGCTCGATTTCCGGAACTCTCCCCGCGTGGCGACAACCTGCATGTTTGGCAGAAAACCTTTCTGCACAGAGGATTGTAGACAGATATGTGCAGGTAGCAACAGTAGCGTTTGGAGATTATCGAGCGCTAGTCAGGTGTTGACTGAAGGGCCGTGGAGCTGTTGAATGCACTGGAGCGCTGATTCGATGTGCGTCAAGTCACAGATTCCAAAAAGGGGTATTCAGATGGTCTCAAGGAAGGCGGTTCCGGTTGTCGCGGTCGCCGCAATGCTCGCGCTCACCGCTTGCGGTGGGTCCGACAGCGGCGCCGCCACGGGTGCCGGTGGCGTCAAGATGGGCGTCGGTGTGACCGACACCGAGATCAACCTGGCGCTGCTGTCCGACTACTCCGGTCCTCTTGCTCAGGCGGCCACCTCGGCCACGGTAGGCATGCAGGTGCAGGTGGACGCAGTTAACGCCGCCGGTGGCGTCTGCGACCGCAAGCTCGTCCTGCACAAGATGGACACCAAGTACGACCCTCAGGTCGCCACCCAGCAGTACCGCGCCATCAATAACAAGGTTGTGATGATGCCGCAGCTGGTTGGAACGCCGGCGATGATGGCCATCAAGGACAACATCGCGAAGGACAACATGCCCACCTTCGCCTCCTCGCTCAACACCGCCGCGATCAAGCTCGACAAGGTCTCCATCTACACGCCGCCCTTCGAGGTGGAGCTGATCAACGGCCTCGTCTGGGCCGCGCAGGAGGCCGGTGCCAGCGCCGCCAACCCGCTGAAGGTCGCTGTGATCACCCCCGCGGATGAGTACGGCGCGATCTACGCCGACGCCGTCAAGTTCGCCGCGGACAAGATCGATGGAGTGGAGGTGGTCGCCAGCCCTGCGTACACCCCTACGGACAACGACTTCACCGCTCAGGTCGCCGACCTGAAGAAGTCCGGCGCTCAGGTAGTGATCCTCGGCAACACGATGGCTCAGACCTCGAGCATCGTCGGCCAGTCGGCGCAGCTTGATTTCAAGCCCAAGTGGGTCGGCTACTCGGCTGCCTGGAACGCGGCGCTGGCCAAGCCGCTCGCGGGCCTGCTGGACAACTTCTACGTGTCCGCCAGTTACGGCGTGCTCGCTGACGAAGTCCCGGGTATCGCGGACATGAAGGCGGCCTTGGCCGAGTACGCGCCGAACGAGGCGCCGAGCAACTTCCAGGTCGTCGGCTGGCTCAGCGGCGTGGCAACCCAGGCAGTGCTCGAAAAGGCCTGTGAGAACAAGGACCTCACCCGCGACGGCGTGCTGGCGGCGATGGAAGGCCTCGAGATCGATTTCGGTGGCATCCTGCCTGCCGTCAACCTCCAGGATGGCGACTCGATTGTCAGCTACGAGACGCGGATGAACCGGGTCGATGCCGCCGGGATGATGATCCCGGTCGCAGATTTCAAGGCCACCGACGAGGCGAAGGCCTGGGGAGCCGCGAACGGCTTCTAGCCGAGCGTCGAGGTGCCCGCTTCCTCAGGACGGCGGGCGCCTCGACGTCACGCTAGTACTACACGCCACTCGTCTAGATCCCCAGTGCCGCACAATGTTCGACCAAAGGAGTAGAAGGGGAAATGTCGCTCTTCTTACAGCTCGGCTTCCAGGGCATTGCCCTGGGAATGGTCTACGGACTGATCGCCCTCGGGTTCGTGATCATGTTCAAGGGCTCGCACACATTCAACTTTGCCCACGGCGAGATCGTGGCGCTGGGCGCCTACTCCGTGTTGGCCTTGATGGCCTTCATGCCCTGGGGGCTGGCGTTCGTCATCGCGGCCGTCATCGTCGTGGTCCTGGGGGTCCTGATCGAGGCGGTCTTCCTCCGACGCATGGTCGGCAAATCCGTGACCACCGTCGTGCTCGCGACACTGGGCATCTCGATCATGCTTCACCAGGCGATCCTGATGATCTGGGGCGTCGGCACACACGGCTCGGCGGGCCCCGTCGGCTCGGGCACAGTGAATGTCGGCTCCGTGGTGCTGCCTTGGAGTGGCATCGTGACGATCGGCACCTCCGTTGTGGTCCTCGCTGGACTGGCCTACTTCTTCCAGAAGACCCCGTACGGACTGGCGCTCCGCGCGACCGCCAGTCATCAGGAGGCGGCGCTCGCACAGGGAATCGACGTACGGCGGATGTTCGCCCTCTCATGGGGACTCGCGGCCTTCCTCGCCGTGGTGGCCGGCGTCTTCCTGGCGTCCTTCCCCCGGGTGGTCTCGCCGTCCTTGGGCATCGTGGCGCTGCTGGCCATCCCCGCGATCGTGATCGGTGGCATGGACTCGCTGGTCGGCGCGATCGTCGGAGGTCTGATCGTCGGCCTGATTCAGGTGATGGGGTCCTACTACCTGTCGGACATCGGGGGCGGCCGACTGCACGAGGTCCTGCCGTACATCGTCATGTTCGCCGTGCTGGTGGTCCGACCGTACGGACTCTTCGGCAGTAAAAGCGTTGAAAGGGTCTGACCGATGACAACAACTCTCGAACCCGCACCCATCGACGATGACACCGCAGGTGGTCCGGCCGACGTCGTGCGGACCAAGAAGCGAAGCACGCGTGTGTGGGTTGCGGTGTGGGTCGTGGCGATGCTGCTGGTGCCGTGGGTCGTGCAGTCCGACCTCTGGATGGGCGTCGGAATCTTCGCGCTGATTGCGGCAGTCGGCGCCCTCGGCATGCAGGTCATCACCGGATTTGCCGGTCAGATCTCGATGGGCCACGCGGTATTCATGGCGATCGGTGCTTACACCGCAGCCTGGCTGGGAGTCGATGAGGGACTGCCGGTCTGGCTGTGGTTGCCCGCAGCCGCTGTGGTTGCCGGACTCGCCGGTGGGGTGGTCGCTCCTGCAGCAGTGCGCATCCGCGGGCTCTACCTGGCGGTTGCGACGTTGGCCCTGATTTTCATCGGCACGTACGTCTGGGAGACCTGGACCAGTATGAGCGGTGGTGTCAATGGTCGGACGGCCCCTGCGGTCGAGATCAATGGGCAGGACTTGCTGGACGGTTACTGGTCGTCGGGAGGCGAGGAGATCCTGACCTCGTTCCAGGCTTGGTGGTACTTCGCGCTGGCAGTGCTGCTCGTCGTCACCGTGCTGACCTGGAACCTCAAGCGCTCGCGGCTCGGTCGCGCCTTCATGGCGGTCCGAGATCGGGACATCGCCGCAGGCGTGGCCGGGATTCCTGTGACCAGGACCAAGGTCGTCGCCTTCGTCATCTCCTCGGCCCTCGCCGGTGTTTCCGGCGCGCTGCTGGTCTCCTACATGGGCTACTTCACGCCGAGCCAGTGGACGATGATGGTCTCTGTCGACTTCATCGCCATGGTCGTCATCGGCGGTATGGGCTCGGTCGCGGGCGCGATCCTCGGCGCATTCTTCATCAAGGCGATGCCTGAGATGGTCAACGTGGTCTCGCCGTACCTTCCGTTCGTCTCGAAGGACGCGAGCGCCGACGGCGGCATCACGGCGCCCCTGCTCTCACAGTTCCTGTACGGCCTCGTGATCGTGCTGGTCCTCATCTTCGAGCCCAAGGGTTTGGTCGCACTCTCCAAACGACCTGTCGACTGGATCCGAGCCCGAATCTCCGGAGGTAGCAAATGAACTCGCTGGTCATCGACAGCCTCAGCGTCCGGTACGGTGCAGCCTCGCTGGCGCTCGAGGACGTGAGCCTCACGGTTCCCCAGGGCGAGATCGTCAGCCTCCTCGGGCCCAACGGTGCCGGCAAGTCGACGCTGATGCGCGCGGTCTCGGGTCTGCTCGGCGTGCACGGCGGCGTCGTCGCCGCGGGCAAGGTCGAACTGCTGGGTAAAGACGTCACCAACGAGCGCTCGTCGAAGCGCGTCAAGGCGGGGCTCGCGCAGGCGCTCGAGGGCCGGCAGGTGTTCCCCGGCCTGACCGTGGCCGAGAACCTCGCGAGCGGCGGCTACGTCCGGCGCTATCGCAAGGCCCAGGAACTCGAGGCGCGGGAGCGGGTGCTGCACCACTTCCCGCGTCTGGGCGACCTGATGGCGCGCAAGGCCGGTTACCTCTCGGGCGGCGAGCAGCAGATGCTCGCGATCGGGCGGGCGATGATGTCCCAGCCGAAGGTGCTCCTGCTCGACGAGCCGAGCCTCGGTTTGGCGCCGAAGATCGTCGAGGATGTCCGCGACGTGATCGTCGACATCAACAAGGAAGGCACATCCATCCTGCTCGTCGAGCAGAACGCGGCAATGGCTATGGCGATTGCCCAATACGGATATGTCCTCGAAGGCGGCCGCGTGGTCAAGGAGGGCAAGGCGGAGGACCTGCGCGGCGACGCGGAAATCGCAGAGCTCTACCTGGGCGCGGCGGCCGTGGGCGCAGCCGAGTCTGCGCCCACAGCGCCGGCCACGGGAATCGAAACCGAAGGAGCGATCCAGCATGTCTGAGACGCGTGCCGACCTGTTGGAGGTCGAGGACCTTTCCCTGAGTTTTTCCGGTGTGAAAGCCATTGATGGCGTGAGCTTCTCGATCGCCGAGGGCGAGCTGTTCTCCGTAATCGGTCCGAACGGCGCGGGCAAGTCCTCGTTGTTCAACTGCATCACCGGCGTGTACGCACCGCAGTCCGGTTCGGTGCGCTTCGCGGGCGCGGAGATCCTCGGGTTGCCGGCACACAAGATCGCGAAGAAGGGCATCGCCCGGACCTTCCAGAACGTGGAGGTCTTCCCGGCCATGACGGTGCTGGACAACCTGTTGCTCTCGCGGCACAACGCGATGCGCGCGGGGGCCCTGGAGAACATGCTGTGGCTGGGCCGCTCTGCGCGCGAGGAGAAGGCCGCGAAGGAGAAGGTTCGCGAGGTCGCGGCCCTGATGCAGATCGAGCATCTGGCCGACACCCCCGTCGGATCGCTGCCGCACGGCACGCAGAAGCGCATCGAGTTGGCGCGAGCGCTGGCGATGGAACCGCGGCTGATCATGCTCGATGAGCCCGTCGCGGGTATGAACCACGACGAGACCGCCGAGATGACCGAGACCATCGTGCAGGTGAACCGAGACCTGGGCGTGGCCATCCTGCTCGTTGAGCACGACATGAAGATGGTCATGGGCATCTCGAACCGCGTCTGCGTCCTCAACTTCGGTCAACGAATCGCCCTCGGCAAGCCCGCCGAGGTTATCCGCGACGAAGCTGTCGTCGCGGCCTATCTAGGAGCTGCATGATGAAAGACGGAAAGTTTGTAATCTGCGCGATTGCAGGCAGCCTCCGCGCGGACTCGTGGAACCGCAAACTCATCGAGGCGGCCGCGGCAATGGCGCCCGCCGACGTCGACGTGCGGATCACGAAGCTGCTGGGCGAGATCCCGATGCTCAACGAAGATGATTTCGGTAACGAGGCAGAGAGCGTCCACGCGCTGCGCGCCGAGGTCGAAGCTGCTGATGCCCTGCTGATTGCGACGCCGGAATACAACGGCGGCATCCCCGGCGTCCTGAAGAACGCGCTCGACTGGCTTTCGCTGCCACTGGGCCAATCGGTGCTCGAGCGCAAGCCGGTGGCGCTCATGGGCGCCACCCCCGGCCGCCTCGGCACAGCGCGCAGCCAGTTCGAACTGCGTCACACCTTCGTCTTCTCTCGGTCCCCGGTGTTGCCGGGACCCGAGATTCTTCTCAGTTTCGCGCCCAATCACTTTGACGAGCAGGGCCGGCTGACGGATCCCATCGTCCTCGAACGGGTCGATTTGATGTTTACGCACCTGAAGAAATACGCAAGTCTCAATGAATACGAGGTTGTCTAACCATGACCGGCGCTACCACCAGCCCGAACGTCCACAAGGAATTCGTCAGCAGCGAGTCACCGGGTGCGAAGCGCGCGGGGGCCGGCGGCTATCCGTGCCAGGGGATCTACTACACGCCGGCCGGCAAGAAGCCGCGCATCGCGATGATCGCTACGCATTACCAGATTGATTTCTCGGAGCATTACGTCGCCGAGTTCATGGCTGAGCGCGGTGTTGGATTCCTGGGCTGGAACACCCGCTACCGCGGCTACGAGGAGCTCTTCAATCTCGACCAGGCCCTGGTCGACATCGGCGTGGGCGTCCGCTGGTTGAAGGAACATGCAGGTGTGGATCAGGTTATCCTGCTCGGCAATTCCGGCGGCGGGTCGCTGATGGCGGCTTACCAGGCGCAAGCCGTCGAGCCGTGTATCCGCCCCGCCCGTGACATGGAACCGGCAGTGGGCATCAATGAGCTCATCCCCGGTGACGCCTACATCTCCCTCGCCGCGCACGGCGGCCGGCCTGATGTGCTGACCTCGTGGCTGGACGCAGCCGTCGTCGACGAGAACGACCCGACGCTGACCGACCCCGAACTCGACCTGTTCAACCCCGAGAACGGCCCGCCGTACTCCGAGGAGTTCATCGAGCGATACCGTGCTGCGCAGGTTGCTCGCAACCACCGGATCACCGCCTGGGCCAGGGAAGAGCTCGCCCGGGTCACCGCCGCCGGCTACTTCGACCGGCACTTCGGTGTTCCGCGTACCTGGGCGGACCCCCGCATGGTCGACGCGACGATGGAGCCGACCAATCGGCCTGCGGGCGAGTGCTACCGCGGCTCGACCGCTGTGGCAAACCGCGGCGACCGCGGCATCGGCGCCGGGAGCACGCTGCGGAACTGGCTGCACATGTGGAGTCTCGAAGAGTCCCAGTGCCGCGCGGAAATGCACATGGAGAAGATCACCGTGCCGGCGTTCGTCATCAACCCCGACGGTGACACGGGTGTGTTCCCCAGCGATGCGGACGCGCTGTACAACGCCATCGCCAGCACCGACAAGCAGCGCAAGGACCTGCCGGGCGATCACTACTTCGTCGAGCCGGCCGGCGCCCGCGAGAAGGTCGCCGAGGTCATGTGCGACTGGATCGCCGAGCGTTTCCCCAAGGAACAGTGGTGACGATGAGTGGCGAGATGGAAGAGCTGGAATTCGCTCGAAAGCAGCACTGGGTCAACCAGGTTGACCGGCATGCGTTCGAACGCGGTGATTTGACGGCGATTGTCTTCGGCGACCGCCGGATCACCTGGGCGCAGCTCCAACAGCGCGTGGTGGCCGTGTCCTCCGCACTCGCCGAGCGTGGTGTTGGTCGTGGGGACCGGATCGCGTTGCTGATGGGCAACCAGGCCGAGTACTTCGAGATCATGATTGCCGCGAACCGCATCGGCGCGATTGCCGTGCCGATCAACTTCCGGCTGAGCGTCGGCGAGGTGGCGTTCACGCTCGACGACAGCGGTTCCGCCATCCTCTTCGTGGACGAGCAGACGAGCGCCACCGGAATCGCCGCGTCCGCGGAGGCCGCGGGCCAGGTCCTGGTCTTCCAGCTCGGTGAGGGCATCGACGAGAGTGCTGACGGCGTTACGCCGTACGACGTCCTCGTCGCCCACCCCGGTTCGCGCGCCGCGATCGCCGTGACCGAGGAGTCGGAGCCCGCACTGCTCATGTACACCTCGGGCACCACCGGACGACCCAAGGGCGCCGTGCTGACGCATCGCAACCTGGCCGCGCAGGCGGCCACGAACGTGATGGCGTTCCGCTTCGAAATGCACGACGAGGTCAGCCTCTGCGCCGCGCCGCTGTTCCACATCGGCACCCTCGGCCTGGTGGCGCCGGCGATCCTGATGGGCGCCACGATGGTCGTCATGCCCAGCGCCTCCTTCGACGCGGGCGCCCTCCTCGACGTCGCGGAGCGCGAGCGGGTCACGTCGACGTTCCTCGTACCCACTCAGTGGCAGGCGGTCTGCGACGAGCAGGAGCGGGTGCCGCGCGACCTGTCCAGGCTCCGTGTCAGCTCCTGGGGTGCGGCGCCGGCCAGCGACACCCTGCTCCGCAAGATGGGCGAGGTTCTGCCGGGCGCGGCGAGCCTCGCGCTCTTCGGGCAGACCGAGATGTCCCCGGTGACGTGCGTGCTGGAGGCCAAGGACTCACGCCGCAAGCTCGGCTCCGTCGGGCGCCCGGTGCCCGGGGTCTGGGCCCGAATCGTCGACCCCGACATGGTGGATGTGCAGCCCGGTGAGGTCGGGGAGATCGTCTACCGCGGCCAGGGGCTCATGTCCGGGTACTGGAACAATCCGGAGGCGACGGCACAGGCGTTCGCCGGTGGCTGGTTCCACTCCGGTGACCTGGTGCGGATGGACGACGAAGGCTTCATCTATGTCGTGGACCGCGCGAAGGACATGATCATCTCCGGCGGCGAGAACATCTACTGCGCCGAGGTCGAGAATGCGCTGGCCGGGCACCCCGACATCGCCGAGGTTGCCGTGATCGGCAGGGCCCACGCGACTTGGGGCGAGACCCCCGTCGCGGTGGTCGCGCTGAAGCAGGGCGCGGCGGATCTGACCATCGAGGAGTTGCGAACCTGGGCGGGGGAGAGGTTGGCCCGTTACAAGCTGCCGACCGACCTCGTGATCGTTGATGCGCTGCCGCGAAACGCCTCGGGCAAGGTCACAAAGAACGAGTTGCGCACCCCGGCCGTTACCCTACCTGCGTGACTGCAAAGGAAGATGCACCTCCGAATCGTCCGCAGTACCCGATCGAGTCTGTCGACAATGCGCTTCGGATCCTGCTGCTGCTCGGCGATCGTCGCAGCATCCGGCTGACCGAGGTGAGCGAGTATCTCTCGGTGGCTTCGTCGACTGCGCACCGGCTGCTGGCGATGCTCCAGTACCGCGGTTTCGTTCGTCAGGTCGAGGGCTCGCGGGCTTACGAGCCGGGTCCGGCGCTGACCACGATAGCGTTCGCGGTCCTGCGCCAGACCGACGTTCGGGCGCGCGTGCACCCGGTCCTCGAGCGGCTCTCGGCCAGCCTCGGCGAGACGGTCCACCTGGCCCGTCTCGACGGGAACACGGTGACCTTCGTGGACTCGGTCGAGAGTGCTCGGGCGGTGCGCGTGGGATCCCGCATGGGCATGACGATGCCTGCGCACTGCACATCGTCGGGCAAGGCCCTGCTCGCCACGCTGGACGACAGTGTGGTGCGCGAGCTCTACCCCAAGGAGAAGTTGACGGGGGGCCTGACCTCGCACTCGATCACCAAGCGGTCGGTTCTACTGCGCCGGCTCGCGGAGGTCCGCCAGGTCGGGTTCGCCACGAGCGACGAGGAGTCCGAGGACGAAGTCGCGTCGGTGGCGGTCTCGCTCGGCGAGTACGGTGGGGCGCGCTACACGTTGAACGTCTCCACGCCCAAGAGTCGGATGTCCGACGTGACCCGCGAGGAGATCGCCGCCGCACTGACCCAGGCGGTGGACGAGGTCGCTGCGTTCTTCCTGTGATCTCGGGATAGAACGAATCTTCCTGCGCGGCAAGATAAGGCACGGAAACAGCCCCGCCGATCGAATCGATCGGCGGGGCTGTTTCTCTTGATCACGTCTCTATTCAGGCAAAGACCTTGCGAAGTTGGCCGGCGTCCAGGTATTCCTCGATGCGGCGGACCTTGCCGCCGTCGACGAACACCCGGAAGATCGTGGGGACGTTGACGGTCTTGTCCCCGATAGTCGCCCGGATGACGTGCTGACGCACAAAGCCGTCCTCGAGGGCGGTACAGCGGGCTTCGTCGTAGCCGAAGTCGTCGTAGCGGGTGGGGATGCCCGAGAGGATGCGGAGGTTGTCCTCACGGGACTGCTCGGCGTTGTCCCAGTTGTGCCAGATCTTCACGTCCGCGTGATAGATCTCGTCGAGGACGGCGACATCGCCTCGGCTGAGGGCGGTGAACATCTTGTCTGCGAGCGCGAGCATCTCACTCACTTGGCAGCAGCCCCAACCGGAGCGCCGAGGCCGCCGTCCGCGGTCCGGGGCGCGTGCGCGACGTCGTCCTCGCGCAGCTCACGTGTCCACGCCGCGAACTCGAGCAGAATGCCGTCCGGGTCGAAGAAGTAGATCGACTTCACGAACGTGGAGTCGCTGTCCTGGAGGCTGATCCCGCGCTCGGACTTGTCGTGGTTGAGCATCGGTCCGGTCTGCACACCCTTGGCCTCGAGCTTGGCCTTGTACTCGTCGAACTTGTCGAGCGGGATCTTGAACGAGACGTGGTTCATCGAGCCGTGCGCCGACGCGATCTCCTTGCCGATACCGGGGATGGCCGCGGGCGCCGCGATACCGGGGGCGTGCGGGGCAGCGTCGGCGAACCAGAAGAACGCGATGAACTGGCCGCCGCCCATGTCGAAGAAGAAGTGCTGGCCGCCGCCGGGCAGGGAGAGCGTCATGGACAGCTTCATGCCCAGGACGTTGGTGTAGAAGTCGACGGTGCGCTCCATGTCCTGGCACACCAGCGCCAGGTGGCACACGCCACCTAGTTCGAATTCCGTGTTTGTCATGTCACATTCTCCTCGCTGCGTGGCGGCCGTCTCGCCGTCTTCTCGGCTCGACGGTAGGTCTGAGTGTTCGGATAGTCAAGATCGATCGATCGCTAAGTAGCGAACGGTGGTTTGATCGTCGTGGCGACCGGCGCCCGGTGTCGCGGGTCGGGTCAGCTGAACACGGCGCTGAGCTGGCCGCGGTCGAAGTACTCCTCGATGCGGTGGATCTTGCCGCTCTCGACGTACACGCGCAGGACCGCGGGGACGTTCACGGTCTTCTTCCCGACCGTGGCCTTGATGACGTGCTGACGGAGGAAACCGTCCTCGAGGGCGGTGTGGCGGATGTCCTCGTAGCCGAAGTCGTCATAGCGGCCGGAGATTCCCGCGAGGGTCGCGAGGTTGTCCTCACGGGACTGGTCGAGGTTGTCGAAGTTGTGCCAGACGGTCACGTCGTCGCGGTAGAAGCCGGCCACCGCGTCGATGTCGCCGTCCGAGACGGCGTTGAAGAACTGGTCTGCGAACTCGAGGATATCGCTCATTGGAGTACTCCTGACTAGGCGCCGTAGGTGGCACTGAGCTTGCTTACGGGTGCATGAGAGATGTTGGCGTTGCGCAACTTGCGGGTCCGGGCTACGTACTCGAGCACGATGGCGCCTTGGTTGAGGAAGTTGATCGACGGCGCGCAGGTGGTCCCACTCCTGGGTCCTGCGGCCGCCGGCTCGCACTCGCCTTGTCCTGTGACACGCATCGCTCGGATGTCTCACGAAGACCGTATTGCCGTCCGTTTGGTTCGTCAAGACCTATCGATCGCTAAGTTTCGAACGGATGGGTGACCATGCTATTGACGACGATCCATTCGGCATGCGACGCTGCCGTGGCAGAGATTGCTTCTGCTTGACAGAATTGGCGCGTCGGAGAGGGTGTCGGAGTGACTGGTCGTAACCGTTTCGAGGCCAAATCTGTAATCGTCACGGGCGCCGGATCCGGCATCGGCCGCGAGACGGCACTGGCCTTCGCCAGAGAAGGTGCCCTGGTGACGGTGGCCGACATCAACAAGGTGGGTGCGCAGGAGACTGTGTCGGCAATCGAGGCGGAGGGCTGCACCGCGCGGGTGTCGGTCGTCGATGTCGCCAACGCCGCTTCGGTCGAGTCGATGGTCGAGGAAGCGGTCGACGCATATGGCCGCATCGATGTTCTCCACAACAATGCCTACTGGGCGCCGCTGAACCGCAGCGTCGTCGACACCACCGAGGAGGAGTGGGACCAGGCTCTGGCGGTCACCCTCAAGAGTGTGTGGCTGGGTTGCAAGTATGCGATCCCGCATATGGTGAAGGGCGGCGGCGGCGCCATCGTGAACACCGCCTCCACTGCGGCGTTCATCGCGGGCCCCTCGTTCGCCGCCTACATCGCGGCGAAGGGCGGTGTGCTCGCACTGACCCGTTCGGTCGCCTACGACTTCGGCAAGCAGGGCATCCGGTGCAATGGCGTGGCACCCGGGCTTATCGAGACGCCGGCCACTGAGGACGTCTTCAGTGACCCGGCCCGGGTTGGACCCATCCGCGCGCATCAGCTCCTGGGCCGCCATGGTCAACCGGGGGAGATCGCCCAGGCAGTGCTCTTCGTCGCGAGCGACGATGCGGCATACATGACCGGACAGACCATCGTTGTGGATGGTGGTCGTCTAGCCGGGTGATCGCGTGTCGGCGGGATACCGTGGTGCTCATGGAGCGGTCGGGACGAATCGGTGGGGAAGGGCTGGGCGCCAGGATTCGCGCGGCGCGTATCGAGCGCGAGGTCGGGCTCCGGCAGCTTGCTCAGCTGGTCGGCATGAGCCCGTCATCTCTGAGTGAGTTCGAGAACGGGAAGAGCCTGCCGGGTCACGAGCGCTTGCAGGCTCTCTCGGCCGCGCTCGAGGTGCCGCTGGATCTGCGTCCGCCCGAGCCCGCCGGCCCACGGTTCGACGACTGGCGAGACTTCGAGCCGCTGGACCTCCCTCCGGTCTTTCGAACGGCGCTGGATGTCTTTGTGGAGGTCGGCTACCACGCTGCCACCGTCAGGATGATCGCCGACCGGTGCGGCTTGTCGATGGCCGGCGTCTACTACCACGTGGAGAGCAAGGACGTTCTGCTCACTGAATTGCTGCAAGGCGCGATGGCCGAGCTGATAAGCCGATGCGTGGCTGCAGACGCCGAAGCGGATTCACCCGCTGAACGGTTGGCGAACCTGGTCGAGTGCGTGATCCTTTTCCACACGTACCGCCAGGCCTCGGCGGTGCTTGCGTCCACTGAGTTACGGTCGCTCGACGAGTCCGGCCGATCGCTGCACCTCCAGGCACGGCTGCAGGTCCGGGACATTGTGCAGGCAGCAGTGGAGGCCTGCCGTGATGCGGGGCGGGTCGGAACCGTGCCGGCGTCATCGACCGCCACTGCGATCGTCACGATGTGCGTTGCCGTGGCCGATTGGTACAAGCCTGGCGTAAGTCCGCCGCCGCACGAGATCGCACGGGAGTACACGGACCTTGCGCTGGCCATGGCCGGCGCCGGCCCGTCGGGTCTTTCGCGTTCGCGGGACTGACGAAGCAATGCGAGGCGATTCGTCGGCTCCACGCTGCAGTGCTCCACGCAGTGTCGGATGGTTGAGAGTTTCCGGGCGGCTTCAGCTTTCGACCTTCGTGTCTTGACTTGCGTTGTTGGCCTGTGCAACTCTGGATAAGAGAGATGCTCTGCCATGCAGAATAATGCGGTGTCTGGGTGGTCAGTCCCACGGAGTATCAAAGCCCAGGGTGCCCGTGCAGGTGCGTGAATCCCGCATCGTGGGCAGGGCCCTAGGCGTCGTCGGTGGGCGCGAGCAGCACCAGTAGGACAACCGGATCTGAGGAGCGCGCAATGACCGCGATTGTCAAGGGGCACCCGTCGACGAACGACGACTCGTATCAGCTCAACACGACCACGCTGATCCGTCATTCGGCCCGCAACTACCCGGAGCGCGAGATCGTCTATCGCACCGGCGACGGGGGATGGGACCGCTACACCTACGCCGACGCCTACGCGCGCATCAAGCGGATTGCCAACGCGCTGACCGGCCTGGGCGTGAAACCCGGTGATGTGGTGGGGATCCTGGACTGGAACAGTAAGCGGCATTTCGAGCTCTACTGGGCCATCCCGGGCACCGGAGCGGTGATGCTGCAGATGAACCTGCGCCTGGCGCCCGAGGACGTGGGGTATGTCGCGACCCACGGTGGCGCGTCTGTCGTCCTGGTGGACGAGAGCCTGCTGAGCGTCGCGGAGTCGGTTGCGCCGTTTGCGCCGGAGGTCACCTGGGTGGTGATGTCCGACAAGCCCCTCTCGGAGATCGCCACCACGTTGCCGAACGTCCGTCATTTCGAGGACCTGGTGGCGAAGGCGTCCCCGGAGATCGACTGGCCGATGATCGACGAGAGCTCCGCCTACAGCGCCTGCTACACCACTGGCACCACCGGCCGGCCGAAGGGCGTGTACTACTCGCATCGAGCGATCTACCTGCACACCCTGACGCAGGCCTCGTCTTACGGGATGAGCGCCTCCGACGCGGTCATGCTGATCACGCCGATGTTCCACAGTCAGTCCTGGGGTCTTCCGCAGTCTGCCGTCTACGTCGCGGCCAAGATTGTTCTGCCCGGTCGCTATTCGGCACAGGACACGGACATGCTGGCAGACGTGATGATCGCCGAGAACGTGACGGTCGCGAACGGCGCCCCGGCGATCTTCCAGCCGATGCTCGACTACATCGAGACGCTCGACGTCAAACCGGACTTCAGTCGCACCCGACTGCTGTCCGGCGCCACCGAGCCCGCGCTCTCGCTCATGCGTGGGTTCTACGACTTGACCGGTGCCGATTTCATCCATGCGTACGGGGCTACCGAGACTGCGCCGATGGCTTTCGTCAACTACGGCCGCAAGGTGACCTTGCAGGGCAAGGTGACGGAAGACGAATGGTGGAGCATCAAGCGCTATCAGGGTCTTCCCGCGGGCGGTGTCGATGTGCGGATCGTAGATCCGGAGGGCAACGACTTGCCGCACGACGGCAACAGTAAGGGCGAGGTCCTGCTGCGGGGACCGTGGATCACCGCGCGGTACCACAAGCTTGATGACGACGCCGACAGGTTCCTCGACGGTTACTGGCGCAGCGGCGATATCGGGACCATCGATCAGAATGGCTACCTCAAGCTCGCGGACCGGCTCAAGGATGTCATCAAGAGTGGCGGCGAATGGATTTCGTCGATCGACATGGAGAACGCGATCATTGCCCATCCTCGGGTGGCTGAGGCGGCGGTGATCGGTGTCGAGCACCCGAAATGGCAGGAACGTCCGGTCGTGATCATGGTGACCACGGACGGCGAGGAAGTTCCGCTCGCCGAGATCCACGAGTTGCTTCAGGGTGCGTTCGCCAAATGGCAACTCCCTGACACGATTCTGTACGTCGACGAGCTTCCGCGTACAAGTGTCGGAAAGCTTGACAAGAAGGTCATGCGCGTTCAGCACGGGGACCTCTACCGAGGCGCGTAGTTCTGTCTCCAGGCCCGAGCAGTGCGATTGTCGCACTGCTCGGGATTTGCTGTATCTGTGTGTTGTACAAGTCTTTCCGGCCTTTCGAGATAGGGATACTTCTTCTTCGTCGTAGAAACACTTTCTGATAGCCTCCTCACAGGAGTCGCTGGAAGTGGCTCGAATCACCTCGCAGTCAGGGAGACTCAGTTGACCAAGCGGATCGCATATCTCGAAATGAATACCGGCCAGCAGAAGAGCCCGGTTCCCGATCGCCTGATCGCGCCCGGGTACTCCGTCGAGTCGGTGTACACGGAGATCCGAGTGACCCCGATCGACGCGGTCGACCTCCTGCTCTCCGATGTCGTCTACGCGGAGGCTGCAATGCGGGCCGCTCGCGACGGGTGCGCCGGAGTTCTGATCGGCGGGGTTCCGGACTACGGTCTGGCAGCCGCGCGCGCCGCCTCCGACATCCCGGTGGTCGGTAGCGGTGAGGCAAGCCTGCTGGCAGCAGCGGCTCTCGGCGAGAAGTTCAGCATCGTCACGATCTGGCCGGAGACGATGGACTTCGTCTACGAGCGTCTCCTGCGCGATAATCCTGTTGGACGGCAGTGCATCTCGGTACGCTACGTCTCAACCCACGCTGAGCAGAGCACTCTGGCTGATGAAGACAACTTCCTCACCCAGATGAAGGCCGGACGCGAGGACATTATCGAGCGCATCCTGGCCGAGATCGAACTCGCAGTGCAGGACGGCGCCAAGTCGGTCATCCTTGGGTGCAACTGCATGAGCCCGGTCGCCGAGATCCTCGCTGCCCGCTCGAGCGTCCCCATCGTGGACCCGACGACGGCCGGCTACCGCCAGCTCGAGACGCTGATCGAGCTCGGCTTGCGCCCGGCGCGGGATCCGCGGGTGCCGCGATCGGAGCGTCAGGAGCTCTTCGCCGAGATGGTTCAGGCGGCGGACGGCGCGCTCGGCGCCGATCAGGAAGACTGCCCGGTGTGTGTCCTCAATGACGACGGCACTGCTTCGTGCGATCTGCCGGCAAACGTGCCCGCCGAAGCGTAGGAGGGGCAGAGATACATGAGTACTGCGTACACGCTCGAATCAGTAGCTGCCCGAGCCGAAATCGAAGATGTCATCCATCGGTACTGCCATGCGACGGATCGTCGGCGTTGGTGGTTGATGGACTCGGTTTTCCACGAGGACGCAACCTGCCGATTGTCATCGATCGGCGGAAGCTGGCGCGAATTCGTCGCACAAGGCTCCGCACTTCTCGAGCCGGTCGAGGCGACGCACCACCAGGTCGGCAACATCATGATTGCTTTCGAGGGGAGCGTCGCACACGTCGAAACGTATGTGACCGCATTCCATGCCATTCCGCATGATGCGCCTGTCGGTGGTGGTTTCGGTGGCACAGGTGAGGCGTACGAAGTCATGCTCGGCGCTCGCTATATCGACCGATTCGAACTCCGCGACGGTCGCTGGCGGATTGCGGACCGACGCCTGCTCACGGAGTGGCGCAATCACCGTCCATCGCGGGAAGGCGGACTTGCCGCTGTCTCGGGGCAGGCGAGGGGACAGCGAGAGGACGGCATCTCGGGATCGGTCGTCGAGGCCTGGCGCACAAACGATCTCGGTCGAGTAGAAGCCAGTCGGCTTGTCGACCGTGCGGAAATCGCCGATGTTGTCAACCGCTTCTGCCACGCAGTGGATCGGAACCGATGGGAACTGATGGCGAGCGTATTCCATGAGGACGGGAAAACTGTCTTCATCGGAAACGAGCTGCCTTGGCAGAAGATGGTGGAGAACGCGCGGGTGTCGATGGGCTCCCTCGAGCGGACCCATCATCAGACGGGCAACATGCTGTTTTCCTTCGACGGTGACGTCGCCGAAGTGGAAACCTACGTCACCGCCTATCACCGAGTTCCGCCGACTGCTCCCTCAACTACGTTCTGGGACGGACGAAGTGAGGATTACGAGGGCGTTGCAGGTGGTCGATATATCGATCGATTCGAGCGCCGTGACGGTCGCTGGCGCATGGTCGAGCACCGAACCTTTGTCGAGTGGCGTCATGACCACGGCGTCGCGGAAGGCTCGTTGGCTCAAACGCCGTCGAGCATGCGAGGCCAGCGTGGAGATGCCGACGCATCACTTCCGGTGATAGCCGCGCTGCTGAACTGATTGTCGTACTGCTTTGACGTGCAACGAATGAGCGCCGGTGAATCACCGGCGCTCATTCGTTTCAGGGCCTTCGTCAGTTCTTCGCGATATCGCGACCGATGATCTCTTTCATGATCTCGGCTCGAGTCGTTGGCCCGCTATTTCGCCTGTGCTGTCGAAGGCATAGGCCTTGGTCCACTCGTAAGCGGCCCGTGCGGTTACATTGCACTGACAGCGTTCGAAAGCCGTTCACGGGGAGGCTTTTCCATCAGATGGATGAGGCCACTGCCCTCGGTGCCGAGGAGGTTGGCTGCCGGAACTCGAACGTTGTCGAACGACTACTCCGCCGTGTTCTGGCCGGCGAGACCCACTTTGTGGAGTTTTCGGCCGCGGGCGAATCCAGCCATCCCGCGTTCGACGACAAGAAGGCTGAAACCGTGTGATCCTGCGTTGGGATCGGTTCGGGCGGCGACGATCGCGATGTCGGCATGGATGCCGCTGGTGATGAATGTCTTCTGACCGTTCAAGATCTCTTGTTGCCCTGCTGGGCGGTCGCGGTGGCGTCCCTCTTGTCGTGGAGTTTTTACTTAGCGCTCGCTATAGAGGTATTGTGGGTCGCTATAGACAGCCGAAGATTCCGGGAAGCCGGGCACCGTTCATCCGAGAGCGTGTCAGCTGTTCGGAAGGTCGAATGATCTTGCTGGGCAACTCGTTCGGATGAGTCAAATCTGATGCGACGAGCTCGCGACTCCGTCAGTATCGTGCGGCCCGCTCGAACTTCCCCCATGTCGCCCCCTGAAAGAGGCCCGCATGACCACTCCGTCCACGGTCCATGACGTCATCATTGTCGGTTCCGGCCCCGCCGGATACACCGCCGGCGTCTACACCGCGCGCGCTGAGCTCGCGCCCCTTCTGTTCGAGGGAACCCAGTTCGGTGGCGCCCTCATGACCACCACCGAGGTCGAGAACTTCCCCGGATTCCGCGAAGGAATCATGGGCCCCGACCTCATGGACCAGATGCGGGAGCAGGCCCTGCGCTTCGAGACCGACATCCGCACCGAAGACGTCGACGCGATCGACCTGAGCGCACCGATCAAAACCGTCACCGCGAACGGCGAAACCTACGCCACGCACGCAATCATCCTCGCGATGGGCGCAGCCGCCCGTTACCTCGGCATCCCCGGTGAAGAACGCCTCCTCGGCCGCGGCGTCAGCGCCTGCGCCACCTGCGACGGCTTCTTCTTCCGCGACCAGGACATCGTCGTGGTCGGCGGCGGCGACTCCGCGATGGAGGAGGCCACCTTCCTCACCCGCTTCGCCCGCTCCGTGACCCTCGTGCACCGCCGCGAGGAGTTCCGCGCCTCACGCATCATGCTCGAACGTGCCAAGGCCAACGAGAAGATCCGCTTCATGACCAACACCGAACCCGTCGAGGTGCTCGGCGAGAACAGTGTCACCGGACTCGAGGTCCGCGACACCGTCACCGGTGACACCTCCACCCTCGACATCACGGGCATGTTCGTCGCCATCGGTCACGATCCGCGCAGTGAACTCGTCAAGGGCCAGGTCGAGCTCGACGACGCCGGCTACGTCCGCGTCGCTCCGGGCTCCACCGCGACCTCCGTCGGCGGCGTGTTCGCTGCCGGTGACCTGGTCGATCACACGTACCGTCAGGCCATCACCGCTGCCGGCACCGGATGCTCCGCGGCGATCGATGCAGAACGCTGGCTTGCCGATCGTGGGGACATGACCGCCGACACGCTCGACGCTGCCGGTCACAGTGTCGATGTCGTCGGCGCTCCCTGACCTCTGATCGCTTTACCTTTACGCTCGTTCCCAACCCTCGAGGAGTAACCGTGTCGAATACCGTCACCATCACCGACGATTCCTTCAAGCAGGACGTCCTGGCAAGTGACAAGCCTGTTCTGGTCGATTTCTGGGCTACGTGGTGCGGTCCGTGCAAGATGGTTGCTCCGGTTCTCGAGGAAATTGCAGGTGAGAACAGCGAGAAGTTGACCATCGCGAAGCTCGACATCGATGCCAACCCGGCCTCCGGCCGCGACTTCCAGGTCAAGTCGATCCCGACGCTGATCCTGTTCAAGGGTGGTAAGCCGGTCAAGACGATCGTCGGTGCGAAGGGCAAGGCTGCGCTGCTCAAAGAACTCGCGGACGTTCTCTGACCTACCCCGTACACGCTACGGATCGCAATCAACGAATGATCGCCGGTGAATCACCGGCGCTCATTCGTGCTCAGGTCATTCGATTCCCAGCGCACGCGACCACAGGTAGGTGAGGGTGTCGATCGCCTCGTCATCCGACCCAGGTCGCCCAATCCCTCCTGCATCCATGCCCAGCCACAGATAACAACTGTGTTCGAGCATGGAGGAGAGCGCTGATGCGGCGACATACGGATCCAGCTCCGGATCCACTAGCCCTTCTCGCTGAAGCACTTTGACTCGTCCGGCAATCTGCTTGACGCCTACCTCGCGAATCTGCATCCATGCTTGCAGGAACTCGTCCTCGACCGACGCCGCGTGCGTGATTCCGACCAATTCAGGAAGGAACTCGGTGTAGGTGCGCCAGAACACGGCGATGGCCGATCTCAGTGATTCCGAGGTGTACACGCCCTGCTGATCAGGGTTCCCCTGATCGAGGACGCGGCTCAAGAAGTCCTCCAACATCGCGTGGAGGATCTCCCGCTTGTTGTCGAAGTAGTTGTAGAGCGTGGCCGGAGACTTGCCGGCCTCGTCAGCGATATCGGTCATCCTGGTATTGAGATAGCCGTCGCGCTTGAAAACGGTGCGTGCAGCGGTCTTGATGAGCTGTGCGGTCTGCTGCCCCTTCGTGCCCACGTGCTGGTGCCCGGTACTCGTTGTGTGCACCTTGATGGCCCCTTCGATCTTGTCGCTGCAGTCCTGGTTTGTATCGATATCGCTGACGGGGATGCATTTACAGCTTGGGCATGACCTCGGCGGCGAACAGCGCCATCGTGTCCATGAGCATCTCGTGCGGGAGCCCACCCACGTCGAAGACCGCCAGGTGGACGTCGGGATCGATGATCTCCTTGAACGTGTTCATGCGCTCGACAACCTCTTCGGGGCTGCCGCACATAGCCGTTCCCTCGATCAGTTCCTCGTAGTTCACGGGGGACTTGCTGCCGAGCAGTTGGCGTGCCCACGTGACATACCCGGTCAGGTAGGGGCGCCACTGCTCGCGTGCGGTCTGGCTGTCAGGTGCGACGTGAACGTAGCTGCAGGAGCCGACCACCGCCTGCTTGCCCTGCTCCTCCATGAGCTCGCGGTAGATCTTCACGAGCGGGCCCCAGGTGTCGATGCGGGCAAAGATGCTCGGCAGCATCAGGGGCAGCCCTTGTGCGGCCGTGCGTCGGACGGACTCCTCGGTGGTGCCGGTGCCCATCCACAAGCGGGGCGCGCTCGCGAGCGGTGAGGGCTTGAGCTGTACGTTCTCGAGCGGTCCGCGGAACTCGCCGGACCAGTCGAAGGGCTCCTTCGAGTTCCAGAGCTGATCCAGCAGCTGGACCTTCTCGCTCATGATGGCGTGGCCCTGCTTGGGGTCCAGACCACCGAATGCCGCGTAAGTTTCGGGGTTGATGCCGCGTCCGACGACGATCTCGGCCCGACCTCCGGACAGCTGGTCGAGCGTTGCGAAATCCTCTGCCACGCGGACCGGGTCCGAGGTGGCCAGCAGGGTCACGGCAGTGGCCAGCCGGATCCGCTCGGTGCGCTCGGCAATTGCAGCGAGCATGAGCTGCGGTGAAGAGATGATGTAGTCGTTGAAGTGGTGCTCTCCCAGCGCGATCATGGAGAATCCCAAGCTCTCCGCTTCCACCGAACTGTCGACGATGGAGCGCAGACGCTCGCCCTGTGAAGTGCGAATCCCCGTGTGCGGGTTGGGTAGGTGGTCGCCGAGGCTCATGACGCCCAGTTCCATGTGATGTTCCTTCCAGTGGTGCCAGTCACAATAGATAAAAGTGACGTTAGTTTTAGTTTTACGTCACGTCAAGACCTTCGGCGAAGATCTTGGGGGCAAGGTCGCGCGTGTCGATGACGCCGAAAGGCGCTAGGACGCTGGGACTCTCGAGTTGGGGTATGTTCGGCGACCGGACTCGCAGTCCCGGGAGGCGCGGATAGCAGGGCGAAGGGCAACGGATTGGAGGGTTTGGGGTGCGTCGTGGCGCGGGACGACGCACCGGCCGCTGAAGTTGGCTCCGCCACTTGAGTTTCGAAACAAGGTCGGCTTAGAGTCGCGCACGCATCGTCCCCATGGGGCCCCTCCGGGAGTCGCGCCTCGCGGCCGGAGGCGGTCGTGAGACCCCGGGCGCGAGCGAACCTCGGCAGGAAAATCCCGGCCGTCCCAGCACACTCAGGATTGAGGAGCAGTCATGCAATTGGTGGTAAACGAGTTCGGTGCGGTCCTGTTGGAGGATCGGGACACCTTCACCGACTTTGCGGTGCGTGCGCCGGCCGACTACGAGATCGTTCGGGTTGGAAAGGCTCTCGAGGCTGCATGGGTGGGGGAGGCAGTCGATGGGCATGCCTGGATATCCGCCGCGGCGGTCGCACGACTGGCCGATGCGGATGGTGCCGGTGACGATTGGCGGACCGGCTTCCAGGCAATGCGGGAGTACGCGCGAGGGAAGGGCTGGGTGCGAGCCGACGGAGCGATCCGGGCCCACATCGAGCATTACTGACGAGCTCTGGGCGCCGGACGGGCCGACAGACAGCACTGGGCGTGCACATGGCAGGTCGCCGTGTGCACGCCCAACGGAACCGCTGCTCGCCGGATGTACGGCCTCAGAGGCTCGATCAGACCAGGGCCGTTTTGTTGTTGAGAACCAGACCGTCGCGGGGCCAGTCGAATCGGAGTAGCTTTCCGGTGCTCGACGCAGTGGCGTACGCCGTCCGTATGTAGCCGAAGTCCGGCGATCTCCCTCCGCGCCGGATGCCCGCCGGTGTGGTTCGGAGAGTTCGTGTCACCGGAACTCGGCGGCGATATCCCGGCCGATGATCTCCTTCATGATCTCGGTGGTACCGCCGTAGATGGTCTGGATCCTGGAATCGACGTAGGCGCGGCCGATCGGGTATTCCATCATGTAGCCGTAGCCGCCATGCAGTTGCACGCAGCGGTCGATGACACGCTTCTGGAGTTCGGTCGCCCACCACTTGCTCATCGACGAGTCCACTGCAGTGAGCTCACCGGCGTTCAGCGCGAGAATGCTGCGGTCGATGTGTGATTCGGTGACCTCGATCTCCGTCCGCATTTCAGCGAGCGCGAAGCGGGTGTTCTGCAGATCGCCGATCGGCTTTCCGAATACCTTTCGCTCGAACACGTAGTTCTTGGTCCACTCGTAGGCGGCGCGGGCGGACGTGATGGCACTCACGGCGATCGAGATTCGCTCGAGCGGCAGATTCTCCATCAGGTGGATGAATCCTGCGCCCTCGGTTCCGAGCAGGTTCTCGGCCGGCACCCGGACGTCCTCGAAGACCAGCTCTGCGGTGTCCTGGCCGGCCAGTCCGACCTTGTGCAGCTTTCGCCCGCGCGTGAACCCGGGGGTGTCACGCTCGACGACGATCAGTGAGAAGCCCTTCGAGCCCGCCTCGGGATCGGTCCGGCACACCACGATTACGACGTCGGCATGGATTCCGTTGGTGATGAATGTCTTCTGGCCGTTGATCACCCATTCGTCGCCGTCACGTACCGCAGTGGTCCGAATGCCCTGGAGGTCCGAACCGGCACCGGGCTCGGTCATCGCGATCGCGCCGATCACCTCACCGGCGGCCATCCCGGGCAGCCAACGGGCCTTCTGCTCGACGGTGCCGAGGTTCGCGATGTACGGGACGACAATGTCGTCCTGAGTGTTGATCCCCGTTCCGAACGAGGTGGTGCCTGCCCGCGCGACTTCCTCGAAGACGACCTGGCGGAAACGGAAGTCAGTGACGCCGGCCCCACCGAACTCCTCCGAGATGCCGAGTCCGAGGATGCCGAACTTGCCGGCAGCGAGCCACGCCGAGCGGCTGATCAGCCGCTCTTGCTCCCACCGTTCGTAGTTCGGCTCGATCTCGCGTGCCAGGAACTCGCGAACCGTCTCGCGGTACGCCTCGTGGTCGGCTTCGAACTGGGTGCGCTGCATTCTCTTTGCTCCTCGCTGGATCAGGCGCTGACGGTGTGGGTTCCCCGGTCGCTGCCGATCAGCCCGGCGAGGCGCTCGGAGATCAGGGCCTCCGCGTCGGCGACGATGCGTTCGACGAGTGCGCCTGCGGTGGGGATGTCGTGGATGATGCCCTGGACGGTGCCGACGGTCCAGATCCCGGCCTCCGGGTCGCCGTTCTCGTAGACGAGCCGGCCGCGGGCCCCGGCGACCAACTCGCGCACGTCCTCGAACTGTCCACCGCGGTCGAGAATCTCGACGACCTCACGGCTGACGGTGTTGCTGGCCACCCGTGCGGTGTTGCGCAGCGGCCGGAAGATCAACTCGGTGTCCGTCTCCGTCGCGGCGACGATCGCTTCCTTGATGGTGCGGTGGATCGGGGATTCCTCGGTGCACATGAAGCGGGTGCCCATGTTGATGCCGTCGGCCCCGAGCGCGAGGGCGGCGACGAGGCCGCGACCGTCGCCGAAGCCGCCGGACGCGATCATCGGGATGGTGATCTGTTCGGCGGCGGCGGCGATCAACACCAGACCCGGGACATCGTCCTCGCCGGGATGTCCCGCGCACTCGAAGCCGTCGATGCTGATGCCGTCGACGCCGGCGTCCTGGGCCTTGATGGCGTGCCGGACGCTGGTGCACTTGTGCAGCACCTTGACCCCGGCGGCGTGGAAGTGGGGCAGGTGCGGTGCGGGATTGGAGCCGGCGGTCTCGACGATCTTGACGCCGGATTCGATGATCACCTGCCGGTATTCGTCGTAGGGCGGCGGAGTGATCGCGGGCAGGATCGTCAGGTTCACGCCGAACGGCTGGTCGGTCAGCTCGCGGGTGCGGGCGATTTCCTTGGCGAGGTCGTCCGGGGTGGGCTGGGTGAGCGCGGTGATCATGCCCAGGGCGCCGGCATTGGCCACGGCGGCAACGAGTTCGGCGCGGCCGACCCATTGCATGCCGCCCTGCACGATGGGGTGGCGGACGCCGAAGGTTTCGGTGAAGGCGGTAGACAGCACAACTTCTCCTCGCTGTACAGGTTCTCGATGATCGGTCAGGTAGCCGATCCTGTCGGGCCCGATAGAACGGACTCGATGCCGTCGGTGGCCGGTTCGGTTTCGGGGAGCGGACCGCTGCTGCGTGGAAACCGCGCTCGCTCAACGTTTCCGGTGCGCTGTCGAGAATGGGGCCGAACCGCAGGGAACCGAACAACCGCAGAACTCACGGTCGTCGGATCCTGCCGTCGGCCCCATCCTCACCTCGAAGTGATCAGCGCGGGGCCATGCGGATGGCGCCGTCGAGGCGGATGACCTCGCCGTTGAGCATCGGGTTGGAGACGATGTGTGCGGCGAGTGAGCCGTA